>JAQTRP010000083.1 GCA_028711765.1 Candidatus Omnitrophota bacterium
TGAGCAGGGCGAGCTCCCTTACGTAACGATCCTCGTCGGGATGGGTAAAAAAATACACCAAAAGCTTTCTTCTTAGCCTTGTGCTGAGCAACACCACCATCGCTTCCTGCCTCTCATGTTGTATTATTTACATCGTATGTTGTAAATAATACAACATGAGTATTTATACCGCAAGTTTTATTTGCCCAGCACTTTGAATCTCAAATTGTAAGAAGGGGTACTTGGTTAGCTTGTCTGTGTCTAAGGTAGGAATCTTTTATAATATTCAATAGGTAGCTTGATTTGTTTCTGGCGGGGACGCTCGTTTTGCCCCAGCGAGGCAAAACTCGCTCGGTTACGGTCCCTCGCCTTGACCGACCGTGCAGTCTCGGGACCTCCCTGCCTACCGGCAGGCAGGCACACGCCCCGCCGCGTTCGTCCTCATTGCCAAGCTCGTCGCCCTAAACTAGATTATTTGAATTGTAACTTGTTTAATATTATAGGCTTTCCGCAAAGCGGAGACAAGACGTTAAATAATAGCTATAAGCTGTAAGTAAAGGCAGTTTTTATAGCGATCTTCAGTCCCCCTAGGAAAAATCGGGGCTCGATGTCCCGATTTTTCCTTCATCCTTAAAAAATATCCGCTTTAAAAAAATAGCTGGCTTGGTTTGCTTTTCGAAGGGCGTCTGAAGGCTTCGAGGCGCACGGTGACCAGCCGAGAAGCCGTAAGCGAGTTCGCCGCGACTCGCTGGGGCGCGGCGAACGTCCCTGAGAAAAGCAAACCAAGCCGGCAAAAGATGGGCTGTCGAGTGATGGCTCCTTGGGGGTCATGGCCTTACCCTCCTACGCTTATATGGGGTTGGCCCCTGTAGCAAGCTTCGGAGGACAGGCGTCTTACATTTATTTGTAGCGGAAGAGGGTCCAATGCTTGATCTTCGACCTTATCGACACTACTCTCGCCATGCCGTAGAGCCATAAGTAAATGGAAGGATTTAAGGCAAGATCGACAGTCCTCACGATTTTGCAGATCCAGTAAAGGACGTGGAGGTGGCGGTAAAACATTTTCTTCTTTTCTATCTTCCGTATCAGGAAATTAGGGAAAAACCTGAACTGGGCGAGTGAAAATAAAAGATAATAGTATTCATGCATCCTTGCCTCTTCGTCGTATTTCTTAGTTTTATCAAAAGTCGAAATCCAGTTATTACTGGAGCCCGTGGCATTACCCTCTATATCGGCCTCGGCAATCAGCCCCTTCTCAAGAAAAACCTTGGTGAGGACATAATTCGGGAAGAAAGACAGATTGAAGGCCTGAAAGATAAAATCCTTGGGCAGTTTTAATATCAAATCGAGGCTTTCTTTTAAATCTTCCTTGTTTTCAAGGGGGTTATTTTTGACATAGTCGTAATAGATCCTGAAAACAGGCCACGGCTTCTTTATCTTCCTGAGCTTATCGAGCCGTCGGGCGGTCTCCAAAATCTTTCCGTTTGTCTCGCTTCTCGCGTAGACCTCGCGGCGGAACCTGCGGCTGCCGCTCTGTATCCCCATATTGGTCACGACCCACCCCGCTTTCCTGAGCGCCACAAAGACTTCCTCGTCGTCAAACGAAGGATGGGTGTAAGTAAAAAAAGGAAGGCCTATTTTCTCCCCGTATTCCTTGGCGAACTCGAGGCACCACTTCTTATTTACCTGAAAAATGTTATCCCAGAAAAATACCATGAGGAGGCGCGGATTCTTTCGCTTCGCTTCTATAAGCTCCTTCATAACGTGCGAAACCGAGCGGCGGCGGTGATGGTTGTCGGTAAGGGCGTTCATACAGAACGAACAATGCATCGGGCAGCCGAAGGCGGTCATCGTCTGATGAATTGTCTTAAGGGGCTCGTCCGTGAGGCTGTAGCCGAAATAATCGATATTCCTATCCGGCTGGAGGCGGCCTTCGTCTATATAAACTTTATTTTCGCCGTCAAAGCTCGCGGGAGGCAGAATATCAAGATTTGTAAGCAACGGCCGCGTAGGATTCCTTGTTATCCTGCCTGCACGGTTAATCCAAATATTTCTTATGTCGTCGTACGGTTTGCGCTGCTCCATCCGCTGACACAATTCAAGAAGGGCCTCAGCGCCTTCGTTCACGCATATCATATCGGCGTGTTTGATGCAGTTTTCGGGATCGATCGTGGGATGAGCACCGCCCCATATTATGGGGGCCTTTATCCTCTTCCTGATGGCTTCGGTTATCTCCTTCGCAACGGGAAAGTGCCCCGATTGCAAACCTATACCTACCAGGTCAGGTGCTTCTCTTTCAAGCTCTTTCAAAAGGACATTGATATCTTCCCGCGAGGCAGGCGTGTGGTAATCGTTCATCTCCATGAAATCATTCTTCAAGGTCTTGGTTACTTTATGCCTCATCCTCTTAAAACCTATGAAGGAGACAGAGATACCGTTGGCCTTGAGGTGTGAGAACAGGAGCCGCATGGCGAAATTGTCATAGTGGAACAACGAGATTAATGTGATTTTCATCTTGTTTCCGGAATGGCTTCTATCGAAAATTTATCGATATGCGCTGCGGATTCATTCTATAAAACAACGCGGCCCGCCAGAGTTTCTGGCGGGCCTTATTGTTTTTTCGGTTACAGCTTTACCACGTTAGTGGCTTGCAAACCTTTAGGGCCTTTCTCGACTTCAAATTCGACGTCCTCGCCGTCATTCAAAGATTTGTAGCCCTCTCCCTTAATCGCGCTATGATGTACGAATACATCAGGGCCTGATTCGGGAGAAATAAATCCATAACCTTTTTGGTTATCGAACCACTTCACTTTACCTTTTGCCATTGTTTACTACCTCCTTTCCATAGTAAACAGCGGCAGAAAATAAAAAAACCGTAAGGTGAGTTTCTCTTGCCCTACGGTCTAAGATCTCTATCCCCTTATTTACTACAAAGTTAACTATACACTACCCGCCTCTATTTGTCAACCGGTGTAAGTCGGTTTTCTGCCCCACGAATGGGTATTCCAGCTGTAAGACCTTGTGCTGTAAGTATTTAGGATTAAGGGTAGATTGGCGGCTTCTACTATCAACTAACGACTATTCCCTAACGACTATCTGTTAATCTCGTTTGATTACGCGCTGGCCATTGAGTACATTTGAGATCATCTCATTGACTTTAGCGCCGAAATCCTTCGATAGGATCCACTCTAAGTAGCCCCTGTCTTTTTGCGCGATCTCCTGAACGCTGTATTTGCCGGCGTACTTTCCGAACACAGGGTAAAGCTTGCCGTTCCACCAGCGGAATTTCCTTCCCTCGTCAAAGAAATCATCGCCCTGTTTGTAATCGAAGCCGCCCAAGGACTCCACCTTATCGCTTCCCCCGCCGTATCTCTTAACCTGCTCGGCAAGTATTTCGAAAGTAGCTTTGGCGTCCCCTAAAGCGGTGTGGGCCTCGGTAAGTTCTTTTTTACAATAAAACTGATACGCTGCGGTCAGGTCTCTTTTCTCGTGAAGATGATAAATCTTCTGCGCGTCGTAAATGTTCCTATCCCCCCACTCCAACCTAAGCCCCGCATCCCTAAGCTCGCGTTCAAGCACAGGAAGATCGAACCGCCCCAGCATGAACCCGCCCAGGTCGGCCGCGCCTATAAACGACAGGACCTCGGCCGCGATTTCCTTAAAAACTGCGGCGTCCTTGACGTCTTTATCCGTTATGCCTATGATATCGCTCACGGCGGGAGGGATCGGAATGCCGGGATTAACCCTTTTCACATATGTCTCTCTCGCGCCATCCGGCAGATATTTAACCATGCCGATCTCGACTATGCGATCTCTCTCCGTCCATGTGCCCGTCGTCTCAAGATCCAATACTACCAACGGCCGCGATACCTTCATATATAAATCTCCGTCAATTACCAAATAACGTTTATCGTTAATTTAATACCGCTCCTCCGCCGGTCAAAAAACGGGACAAGCCCCGGCGCTTATTGATTAATCGAGCAGGTTCCTCCTCCAAGCTTGGTCTTATACAATTTTTTATTATAAGGAAGTTTCATAAGAAGCATCCCCATTAGACAATTGTCGGTCAATCCCGCGAGAATAAGCCCGCATGCAACCCAAATCGAAATCCAAATAAAGACACTGCTGACAAACCATCCTAAAAGTATTCCGAGCAGCACCAATATCCCCGCAATCAGCCTAACTTGACGCTCCAAAGATATGCCACCTGCACCCTTCACTACAGAAAGCTTTTCTTTCTGCCACCGCGTCATCCCGCCCCCCATCACCTTCACGGAACGGATGCCCGATTGCAATAGCATATCGGCAGCCATTGGTGAGCGATTGCCCGTGCGGCAAAGAACGATATAGGTAGTATCGGGTTTACTTAAATCCTCCAGTTTTGATGTGAGCATATCTATCGGCACATTGACGGAATCCTGAATGTGCACCTCGCTGAACTCCAGAGGAGACCGCACATCCAGAAATTTCACGCTCGTATCGCGCATAGAAAGCTCCTTGGCATCCTTGGGCGAAATCATCTCTAATGCTTTCGCTCCTCCCTTTTGATTAACACGAACGATATTATCGATATTGAAGGGTTTCGGTAATTTTTTCGAGCGGGCATTCCGGACAAAGGCCTCTTTATCCGCCTCCTTCATGAAGGGGTTGTTCTCTTTTTCTTTGGTGATAGTAGATGATCTTTTTCCGTTGTAATCGTGCCCGGGCAACACTACAGTTTCACGGGGAAGCATCTTCAGTCTCTGCAGTGTATCAAACATAGACTCGGGAGAACCGTTTTGGAAATCTGTTCTGCCCACGCTGCCTATCAAAAGCACATCCCCCGTAAATATCTTTCCCTCACCATATATATTTATGGTGTCGTCCGTATGGCCGGGGGCATACAAAATCTTAAAACATTTATCGCCCAATTTGATTTCATCGCCGTCTTTAAGGCGTCTGTCCGCCACATCGGATACTGCTTTCTCATGCATCAATACAGGCGCATTAAGTTTTCCCTTCAGTACGGCCGAGAGAGAAAAATGATCCGCATGGGTGTGGGTATCGATTATATATTTAAGGGCTAATTTATTTCTTCTTAGGTATTCGGCATATTCGTCAAGAAGGCTTATATGCGGATCGATAATCAACGACTCTGAGCGCGAACTTAATATATATGAATAGCAACTGCCCGCGATAAATTGTTTCAATTTAAAATCCATTGTCATATCTTACCCCCCATCTTTTGCTGTTCTCTGCTTAAACCACGCTTGCCTTTCTCAGACAAGAGTATCTTTATCTACCCAGAATTTTGCCCAAGGCCTTGAAATGGGCCTCCGCGCATTTAATGGTGAGTGAGTGTTCCTTGGGCTTCAAGCAATGCGGCTGGAGCAAATCCTTGAGTTCCGCCACAAACTCTCCGGAAGCGGACAGTGCGGCACCACCCTTGATAATCTCCGCCAAGGCCTTACCGTAAGACAGCGCCAACTTTGCCATTATCGCCTGCGTTTGGGTAAAGCTCGCTCCGCCTTTCATGATATGCTCCGCGAGGGTGGCGGCAAACGCCTGATGAGTGCTGAGGTCGCGGTAGATTTTATCCGAGGCCTTTATCAGCGCCTCATTATACGTAAGGTCCCCATAAACGCGCGCCGCCTCATCAATATTCTCCCCCGAATTGGATTTTAAACTCTCAAGCGCGGTTTCGGAGAATTTCTTGGTTGTTTCCATTGAATCCGTCCGATAGGCAGGCGGCTCGCCTGCTGCCAGCACGGTAGACGCCGCCAAAAAAGAAGCAAGGACAACAATAACACCGATAATCTTTTCTTTCATCATCGCTCACGCTCAATTCTTAGATTTTTAAGTTAATTTCATCCCTTCGTTTCGCCGTTTGTGTACCCGCATCCGATTGGATCAATAACTTGTGATCGGTTTCCTTCAAAATCGATATTTTATCTTTAAACACAACGCCTAAATTATCCAAATCCGACTGCCTGATCATGCAATAGGCGTTCTTAGTATTGAAAATATCGATAAACTCCTCGCGCGTTACCACAGAACCCTCAACGTCAATATCGCCTTTTGTAAACTTCAGCTCCCCCTCAAACCCTACAACCGAAACAGGAAAATCAAGATAAAAACCAAAATCATAAAAAGCACTCGGCTTGCCGTAAATAAAAACACGGTCGCTCTCCTTGAGCATGGGCTTCAGCATCTCCGCAAAGGAATGTGTTGTAGAGGGCTCGTTTATCCGCTTCAAGGCAAAAGGCGATAAAAGAGAAAGCGCAAACATAAAAGCAACAATGGCATAAAAAGATTTTTCTACCCGCGCATTCTTTAAGAATATTAAAGCGGCTGCGCTGCCGGCTATAACAATAACCGCAATAAGCCGGACATACAACATCATGCCCTCCCCTAATATGTTTTCAAGAAAAGGCGGCTTATAAAAGGAAACTAATCCTATAACGGTTGCGACTGCGATAAGCGCGTAAAGAGGCAACTTTACTGCTAACAGATCGCGCGATTTTTCGGGCTTCCAACCTGCCCATGCGATAGCAAACAAGATGGAGAGAAAGGGAATGGAAGGCAAAATATACGTGGGCAATTTTGATTTAGACATACTATAAAACAACGTTATGCCGGCAAAGGCGCAAAAAAGATAAAATTCCCTCTTGTACAAATACCTCTTTGCCACGAAAAGGCCTATCTTCCTAAGTGACTGGAGAAAGAATAACCATGGAAAAAATACGGCGGGCAGAAGAATAATGTAAAAATACCAGGGACCTTGATGCTCAAAACGTTTTGAGAAGAATCGCTGCAAATGCTCGTGAAGAAAGAAGAATTTAAAAAACTCGGGTTCTCTTATCATTATTGCCACAAGCCAGGGAAGCGCTATCGCCGAGAATATTAAGACCCCTGTACCTATATTCATCTCGGCCAGCACCTTCTTAAATTGTCCGCTAAAACCAGCATAAAGAACCAGACAAAAAGCAGGTATGACAACTCCGGCAACCCCTTTAGTCAGAAAAGCCAAAGCGATTGAGATATAAAAGAGTATGAAATATATTCTCTTCTTATCCGTCGCGGTAACTCCCAAATAAAACAGGTAGAACGATGAGACTAAAAAGAATGAGAACGTGGAATCCATAACAAGATAACGGCTTACTGATATATACCAAAAATTAGAGGCGAGCACGAGAGATGAAAAAACCGCTTCTTTTAAACCAAAAACCTTGCGGCAGAAAAAGAACGTGGCAATCACGGTAAGAAACCCAAAAAGAGCCGGGATAAATCTGGCGGCCGATTCATTAAAACCGAAAACTTTAAAAGAAGAGGCGATAAGCCAGTAAAATAGGGGGGGTTTCCGCAAATAATCTAACTGATAAAGCTTAGGCTCCACCCAATTTCCCGTCCCGACCATCTCCATCGCGATTTTTGCGTATCTTCCCTCGTCGGGATTTCTAAATTCCCTGCCGCCCAATTTAAAGAAAAATAGAAAGCTACTCAGAAGAAGAATGACCAAAAAAGATGTTGCAACCGATTTAAACATATACCGCTTCCCTTTATTTGAACGAGCTGGATCTCGACTATTCCCTCGCCCCCTCAGTGCTCTTATCGCGTATCAGAGCGAGGTAACGCTCAATCTGCCCCTCGGTAGACATGCCCTTAAGGCACGCGTAAAGCCTTTCGACAAAATACCTGCCGGTTTCCTTTATGCGGTTCAGTGTCTCATCCTTGAACCATCCGCGGGGCTTGCATACGCATACCATTATGGCCTCGTATTCGATCCGGTCGCCGGCGTCATGGGCCGCGAAGAAGAAATCCCGCTCGTCAAGATAATCGCTTATGTATTCCGGTCTGTCATTAAAAAAGAACGTCTTCCCGTCGGCGCTCGAACCCACGAGGATCTTTGTCTTTATCGTATAATCGGCCATGGCGAAACCGGCCTTCGCCGCGACCTCATACTGCACGGCCTTCCCCCGCATCTTCTCCACGAGATTATAGCTTAAATCCTGCCGGGCCGCATCGGTAAACTCCGGCGGATACGTAAACTTCGAGGAGCGGATGACATCGGGATAGGCGTTTTCGTAAAGCTGGGCGTCGCAGGCGAACATCAGGGCCAAGTCCAGCGCGTGGGGACGGTATTTGGCGGGAAAATTCTCCATCGACTCCGTCCACCTGGACCACATTATTATTATGGGCCACTCTTTCCCGAATTTACCGTGAGGCGGATCGCCCGGCGGAGGAAAAACCTCCGTAAGCATGTCGCGGGGATACTGGTATTCCCCGCCGGTATAACGTATTGTCAGCGTCTCGCAGTTCGGGCCCCACTGAACGGAAAAACCTCCTTCCTCCTCTGCCGCCGAAACCATCACGGGAAGGAGGACAAGAAAGGCCGCGACAACCAAACCGGCACAAAGCAACCCTCTTCTTACGCTCATATCACAATGAAATCGAGGATCCCGGCTCCGACTTTACTTCCGGCCGCCCTTTGGGCACAAGCCCTTTAGTTTGCTTTTCTGCTCGGCAGTCAAAACGCTCTCCATGTCGGTGTACGCCTTGATCATATCCTTGGCCATCGCTTTTTTGAGCTCATATTTCTTGTCAATGAGCTCGCTCAAAATCTTAGTATCGATCGGATCCGCCCACAGCGCCGCCTGCATGTCAACGTCTACGAGAGCGATTTCTGATTCTTTCCTGATTAAATCTTTCTTGGCGGCAATCTTCAGGTCCTTGACCTTTTTGATCTGCTCATCTGAAAGGCCGAGCTCTTCCATACCGGCACAGATAGAATGCGCCTTATGGAATACCTTTTCCGAGATATCGCCCATGCGGCATGACTTTCCCTTTTCTCCGTGCCCGCCGCCATAAGCCTGGGCCGCCGGCAAATTAATCAGCATGGCCAGCGCTAAAACCAAAACCATGATAAATCTTTTACTCATGACGCAACCTCCTTTGGTTAAACTTTTTATTCTCTCAAGCTCTACCGGCGCCGGCCGCCGC
>JAQTRP010000084.1 GCA_028711765.1 Candidatus Omnitrophota bacterium
CCTGAGGAATATTCCCCTGTATGACGCTTGCCCTGATAGTGGGACCGTCCGGAGGGCGGCTTAAGATATGGCGGCCGTAGATAACAAGCGAACCGATAAACAGAACGCTAAACAAAATAAAGACGGCGGGAACTATGCGTTGATTCGGGTTCTTTCTGTCTTTTCCCCTAAGGCCGCGGATGATAAAATAAATCACCGCGTTTACAAAAACAATAAGAAAACTTATTCCGTAAGCCCCGAAGACGCGCGCCCCCTGAATAAGCGGAAGGCAAGGTGTCTGGCTATATGCGAGTAAATTCCAGCCGCACCCAAGAGGCGGCATTTCTGTCCTCGCCCATTCAAGCGCGACCCAGAAAGCCGGCAGAATCAGAAGGCCAAGAAAAGGAAATGACTTTTTGCCGCGCTCAAAAAACATCTTGGAAAGGAGTGCGAACAGTCCGATGTACGATCCCTCGATCACACTCGCTAAAAACCAGCCGAAGACCGTAACGTGCCTAAGCCACGCGACGGATATAAAATAGTAAACAAAACCCGCAGCCCAGCCCAAGAGGAACGCCTCTTTCCTTGTCCCCGTAGGCTCAACTGCCAAAAGAAGCGGCACAAGGGCAATCCACGCGAGCGGCCAAAGCCCAAAAAGGGGGAAAGAAGCGATGAGGAGGAGCGAGCTTGCGAGCGCGAGCAGGTAACGTTTTTCAATCGAAAATAATTTTGTCATCTTATAATTTCTCCTCTCCCCTCCGGGGAGAAGAGAAAGGTGAAGGGGTATTCCTCAAACCACCCCTCATCCCTGCCTTCTCCCCTGAGGGGAGAAGGTGCAATGAAGTTCCTGCACTGTACGCAGTACGGCCCCTACTTTCCACAACATTTTTTATACTTCTTACCGCTGCCGCAGGGACAGGGGTCGTTACGGCCGACCTTCGGGTGGTCATGCTTGACAGGCTGGAGTTTTTCGGCTGGACGCTCATTGGCTCCTGATACAAGAGAGCCGCCGTGACGGGGCGATTCTAACTCTTCGGGAGACTTGCTTGCGTGGGCAACTTCCTTCATCCCCTGCACCTCGCGGTGGACGTATTCTTGCTCGATCGTGTCAAGAACTGTCCTGACTTCACCCGTCCTGACCGGCTCGACCTTGAGAATGAACTCGATCGCCTCTTCCTTAATACTTTCGGTCATCTCATCGAAAAGGCCGAAGGCCTCATGCTGATATTCGACCAAGGGATCGCGCTGGCCGTAGGCCCTAAGGTGAATGCCCTCGCGCAGCTCATCGAGCGTGTGCAGGTGCTCCTTCCACTTGGCGTCGATTATCTGGAGCAGTACCGTGCGGGCGAGATAGAGCATAAGATCGGCGCCGAGGCGTTTCTCCTTTTCCTCGAAGAATTGCTTTACCTTATCAAAAATCTCTTCCTTGAGCGTCTCGAGAGAAAACCCGCCGGGCACCTCAGGCAGTGCCACCAAAAATTTATCTTTAAGGGCGCGCAGGAAGCCATCCTCGTCGCGCTCCTCTTCCTTCAGGTCCGGATTCAGATAGCGCAGAATAAGGGTCTCGACGAAATCCTCCATCATCTCGAGGACGTGGCCGCGGATCTCCTTTCCCTCGAGGACACGCCTCCGCTCGTTATAAATAATCTCGCGCTGCTTATTCATAACGTCATCGTAATCTAAGAGATGCTTGCGGATATCAAAGTTGCGCGCCTCGACTCTCTTCTGGGCCGTCTCGATAGCGCCGCTGATGAAAGGATGCTGTATCTCCTGGCCTTCCTCCATCCCTAAGCGCTCCATCAGGCCGGCGATACGGTCGGAGCCGAAGAGCCTCATAAGATCGTCTTCGAGAGAAAGATAAAATTGCGACGAGCCGGGGTCGCCTTGCCTGCCCGAACGGCCGCGGAGCTGGTTGTCGATACGGCGGGCCTCGTGGCGCTCCGTTCCGATTACATGGAGGCCGCCTTTTTCAGCCACGCTCTTGCCGAGGACGATATCCGTCCCGCGTCCCGCCATATTCGTCGCGATTGTGATCGTGCCTTCCTGACCGGCCAAGGCGACGATTTCCGCCTCGCGTTCGTGATACTTGGCGTTTAAGACCGAATGCGGAACGCCGCGTCTCTTAAGCAAGTGACTCAGGAGCTCGGATTTCTCGATCGAAACGGTGCCGACGAGAACGGGCCTCCCCTCGCTATGTTTGGCTATTATTTCGTTCACCGCCGCGTTGAACTTTTCTTTCTCTGTCTTGTAAATACAATCGGCGTAATTAGTCCTGATGAGGGGGCGGTTCGTGGGAACAACGACGACGCCGAGCTTATAAATCTTCTCAAACTCTATCGCCTCGGTCGCGGCCGTCCCCGTCATGCCCGACAATTTCTCATACATACGGAAGTAATTCTGGAAGGTAATCGTCGCAAGGGTCTGGTTCTCGCGCTCGATCTCAAGGCCTTCTTTCGACTCGACCGCCTGATGAAGCCCGTCCGACCAGCGCCTGCCGGGCATGAGGCGTCCGGTAAACTCATCTACGATGATTACCTTTCCTTCTTTAATCACATATTCCACGTCGCGGTGGAAGAATTCCTTGGCGCGCAGTGCCGCTATCGTGTGATGGCGTTCCTCAATCGTGTCGGATTCGTGAAGACTCTCCACTCTCAGGAATTTCGCGGCCTTTTCCTCGCCGGCCTCGGTAAGCGAAATCGTCTGCGTCTTCTCCTCCGCCACGTAGTCGTAGCCTTCGCCCAGGTTCACACCCTCGGCCTTCGCCTCTTTCGCCTCGGTATCGGTAACACGCCGGCCGCTCATGGCATCGGCGGCGCGCTTCGCGAGATAATATTTTTCGGTCGATTTCTCGGCGGGCCCCGAAATGATCAAGGGTGTGCGGGCCTCATCAATCAAAATTGAATCGACCTCGTCGACAACGGCATAGTTGAGCTTGCGCTGGACGCAAAATTCAAGGTCCCGCACCATATTGTCGCGGAGGTAGTCGAAACCGAATTCGTTGTTTGTGCCATAAGTGATGTCGCAATGGTAGGCGTGTTTCCTCTCGGCAAAATCCATATCGTGCTGGATAACACCGATTGTAAGACCCAAAAATTCGTAAATAGGCCCCATCCAGCTCCTGTCGCGTTTGGCGAGGTAATCGTTGACCGTTATAACATGAACGCCCTTGCCGCCGAGCGCGTTGAGATAGGCCGCGAGCGTCGCGACGAGAGTCTTTCCTTCGCCCGTCGCCATTTCGGCAATCTTGCCCTGATGGAGCACGATGCCGCCGATCAACTGGACATCGAAATGGCGCATATTGACGGTGCGGCGTCCCACCTCGCGCACCACGGCAAACGCCTCGGGGAGAATATCGTCGAGTGTCTCGCCTTTCTCGAGCCGTGAGCGAAACTCGGGTGTCTTCGCCTTAAGCGCATCATCCGATAAGGCACGTGTCGCGGGCTCAAAACCGTTAACCTTATCAACGATGGGCTGCATCTTCTTGAGCGCGCGCTCGTTCTGGGTGCCGATTATCTTTTTGATGAGAAATCCGATCATATCAGTTCCTAAAAAGTAGCGAGTAGCGAACAACGAGTAGCAAGAAAATCAAACGTTAAAGCGAAAAATGCAAGATTGAAATTTAAAATTCAAAGCCAAAGCGTACGATCTGGAACACAAAATTATATGTTATGTTTTTGACTTTTAAACTGTGATTTTGCGCTTTACGCTTTAAACCTTTAGCTTTTCCCTCTACTCTCTACTTTCCTTTAGCCGCCTGCTTGAGATAGGCCTCGATAAATTTATCCAAATCGCCGTCCATTATATCAGTGCCGTTTGAAGTCTCGTAGGCCGTCCTGTGATCTTTTACCAACGTGTAAGGATGAAAAACATAGGAGCGGATTTGCGAACCCCACGCGATCTCTTTTTTCTCGCCGTACTTTTTCTTAAGCTCCGCGTCTTCTTCCTCGCGCTTCTTTTTATAAAGCCGCGCTTTTAATATCTTCAGCGCCGTCTGCTTATTTTGAAATTGCGATCTCTCGTTCTGGCACTGGGCCACAACACCTGTCGGGATATGCAGGATACGAACGGCGCTGTCGGTCTTGTTGACGTGCTGGCCGCCGGCGCCTCCCGCTCGGTAGGTGTCTATTTTCAGATCGGCCTCTTTGATTTCAATCTCGGCTTCTTCTTCGACCGACGGGATCGCGTCGACGGAAGCGAATGAGGTATGGCGGCGCTTGTTCGCGTCAAACGGCGATATGCGCACGAGACGATGTACTCCGCATTCGGCCCTGAGGTAACCGTAGGCGTAAGGCCCCTGAACCATAAAGGTAACATTTTTGACGCCGGCCTCTTCGCCCGCAAGTATATCGACGATCGACGCCTTATAGTCGCGCCGTTCCGTCCAGCGGAGGTACATCCTGAGAAGCATCTCGACCCAGTCGCAGGATTCGGTGCCGCCCGCGCCGGCATTGATACTTACGATAGCGTCGTGGCTGTCGAGAGGATCGGAAAGCAGCTGCTGGAACTCCAACATTTCAACTTCGGCAAGGAGTTTATCGGTATCGCGTTTGATATCATGAAGGGCGTCTTCGTCGTTTTCTTGGACAAGCTCGATAAGATCGGTAAGCTCACGGGCCTTATGGTCACAGGCCTTCCACGGCTCCACAATCCGTCTGAGCGCTTTCAGCCTCTGGACTGTCTTTTGCGCTTCGGGCGGCTTCACCCAGAAGTCCGGCGCCGCCATTTCAAGATTCAACTTCTCTATCTCGGACGTATTCTTAGCGACGTCAAAGATACCCCCTAATCTCTTCGAGCTTCGCGCGCGCTCTCCGGAGTTTATCCCTGACCTCGTTCATCGTCTCTTTCATATTAGTTAGCCTGTTAACGGGTCAGCCAGTAAGCCGGTGTAACGTTTTTGTTCCAACCGCTGCCTAAACTCACTCACTGACCTGCTTTCTGTTTATGTTTCTATCTTGTTTAGAAATAAAGGGTTGCAGATTACACAATCGTTTATTTAATAAGCTCAAGTGTATCAATATCGGACACCAATGTCAAATATGAACACAGTAATGTACCTGGTACTGGTTTCATAAGTTCCTGCAAATGTCTTTGGGGGTACCTTTATGTACCTGGTACCGGATTCGCGGGACCGGTACCAGGTACATTACTGTTGACCTCTGCTACCTGCCTACCGGCGAGGCAGGCTTGACCCTTGGCCCTTTGACATAATCAAGTATACGCTTCGCAGAGCTCTTCGACATACCGGGCAGAGAAACAAGCAAGCGAAGCGGCGCTTTCTTGAGCTCATCGATCGATGAGAAATTCCTGAGGAGAATCTGTTTGCGCCTGGGGCCGATCCCCGGAATGGAATCAAGAAACGATTCGCTCAGGCCTTTTCCCCTAAGGAGATGATGATACTTTATTGCGAAGCGGTGCGCTTCGTCGCGGATTTTCTTAAGGAGGTGGAGCGCGGGCGATGCCTCGGCGAAAACCAAAGGCCCTTTCGAATTGAGCGTGTGGATTTCCTCGAAACGCTTCGCGATAGCGATAAGAGGTATGGTGTCGTAACCTTCCTCTTTTAAAATCCTGTAGGCCGAATTGAGATGGCCACGGCCGCCGTCAATCACTATAAGACCGGGCGTAAATCGCTCACGGCCTTCTTTAAGCCCGCGCAGCATGCGCCGTAGCGCCTCCTCGATCATGGCATAATCGTCTATGCCGACAACCGTATGAATCTTATATCTCCGATAGTCATTTTTATCCGGAAGCTCGCGGTAAAAACTAACCTTGGAAGCCGTCGCCTCGCGCCCTGAAATGTTCGATACGTCGAAACAAACGATCCGCTCGGGAAGCCTCCCGAGGCGCAGGCTGTGTTTAAGCTCGGCCGTCGCCGATAAGGTTATGCCCTGAAGGGGCCTCAAGCGGCAGAATCTCCTCGCCCCTAACCGGCTTATGGCCCCGATCTGTTCCTTAAAAAATTGTGCCTCCTCGTATTTCCTCTTGCGCGATGAGTCTTCCATCCTGCGGGCGAGATATTGAACGAACGATGCCTTTCCGCCGCGCATAAAATCTATTATTTCCCGCACTACCCTGTCGTATTTTTTCTTCACATTCTGATTTACGCACGGGGCCAAACACTGGCCCAAGTGGTAATATAAGCAGGGATGTTTCGGCATTTTCTGGCACTTGCGTATCGGAAAAATCGCGCGTAACAATCCCACCGCCTCACGAAGGAGCTTCGCGTCGGTATAGGGACCGAGATAAATCGCTTTCGTATCGCGCCTATCGCGCGTAACCTGGAGCCTCGGAAAACGCTCGCGCGTCACCTTTAAAAGGGGAAAACTTTTGTCGTCCTTAAGCCGCGTATTGTAACGGGGGTTGTAGCGCTTTACGAGTGCGGCCTCAAGAAGCAGCGCGTCCACTTCCGAAGGCGTCTCGATGACATCAATGTCTTTGACTTTCGACATTAAAACCGTAATCTTCGGCGAAAGCAAACGCGTCTTGAAATACGATTGGAGCCTTTTTGCGAGCGATGAGGCCTTACCTATATAGAGAATCTCCCCTGTCGCGTCTTTCATTAAATAAACACCCGGCGTTTTGGGAAAATCCTTGATCCTATCCTCTAAAGCAGTCTGAGACGTTTTCATAACGTAAAGTAGCGAGTGAGCATAACAGTAAATCCAAATGTCAAAATCCAAATGACAAATGAATCATATAAATCCAAATATTCAAAATATTTGTCATTTTATGATTCATTTGAAATTTGTCATTTGGATTTTGGATTTTTGTTTTATCTGTGATCATCATTTTACCCAGTTGCTCCGGCTAAATAAACTGCGCAATTCCTCTACTCTCAAAACAAGGCCCAGTGCGAAATAAGACAAAGTCCCCGCCGTGATAGCGGTAAAAAGAGATATCCCGAGACGCACTGTGGGGCCTGTAGTGAGAACGACCATAAGGCCGTTAAAACAACCAAGCGCGACAACCGTCATAAAAGCGGAAAGCACCAGCACCTTGAATATAAACGGTAGTAACGAGCTAACGTCAAGAGGAATAAACCGCTTGCGATAAAGATAAAGAAGAAGGAAAAACTGTATTGTCCCCGAGATGGCCGTGGCTAAGGCAAGCCCCCCTTCCTTCAATGGCCACATCAGGACGAGGTTGAAAATTATATTCAATACCATGCAGATCGCCCCGACGGCCACCGGCGTCCTTGTGTCCTGATGCGAATAAAACCCTGAGACCACTACCTTGGAACCCGAATAGGCGAAAAGGCCGAGGCAATAATACATCATGGTGTTGGCCGAACGCAGCGTCGACTGGGCGGTGAAACTGCCGCGCTCGAAGAGCAGGCGTATTATCGGAGAGGCCAGCGCGATGAGGCCAAAGGAAGCGGGTACGATAACCAGCATCACTATTTTAAGCGAAAAAACAAACACCTTCTTCGCCTCTTCGGTATTCTTGAGGGCGATATGTTTCGAGAGCGTCGGGAGAAGCGCCGTCCCCACGGCAATAGCGAAAACGCCGAGCGGAAACTGCATCATGCGGTTACCGTACCAGAGGGCCGAGTTGGCGCCATCGCCCAACATGAAGCCGAGTGTCATATCGACAAGGATATTGACCTGTACAACGGCAAACCCGAGGATGCTTGGGAGGACAAGCCATATAATGCGCTGAAGCGCCGGATTAAAAAAGTCAAAAATGATACGGAAGCGGAATCCCATACCCGCAAGCGGAAAAAGCTGGATCAGAAACTGCGCGCCACCCGAGACAACAACCGCGCACGACAGGATCATTGCCTTCTCTTCGAGAGTGCGCCCAAAAAAAGGACAGATAAAAAGTATGGCCCCCATCCAGATGAGGTTAGAGAGAATCGGGGCGAAGGAAGGCATAAAGAAATGGCGGTGGCAATTGAGAACCCCGATTGAAAGGACCTCGAAAGACACAAAGAGGACATACGGAAAGAGGATCACCAAAAGCCGCAGCATGAGAATGAGTTTATCGGGAAGCGTAAAACACGAGAGAACGGCTGATACGATAAGTGTCACACCCAAAGTCAATATCGCCAGGCCGAAGAGCAAAATCGTAAAAACAATGTTGGCGACCCTGTCGGCCTCGTGTCTCCCCTTTTCCTCAAGCACCTGTGTATAAACCGGCACGAAGGCGTTGATCAGGGCGCCTTCGCCGACAAGCCTGCGGAGGAAGTTCGGGATCATAAACGCCAATATGAAGGCGTCCCAAACCTTTCCCGTACCGAAAAGCCGCGCGGAGACGATGTCGCGCGCCATCCCCACAATGCGGCTCAGGAATGTCAGGAAACCGATCGTGCCGACCGACCTTAAGATATGTTTCTCTTCGTGTTTATCCATCTTTTATACAGCTGTAAGCTATAAGCTTTAAGCTATAAGAATACCCCATTCATTACTTACAGCTTACGGCTTGCAGCTTAAAGCTTGCCTTGACAACTACGCTCGCCCGTGTTAGATTGCCTTTCCTTATACCCTTAAAACGGAGGTAATGCTATGCCAGTAACAAAGTCGGGATGGAAACGCATGCGCCAGTCGAGAGAAATACATAAGCGAAATCATGCGGCGCTTACGGAACTAAAAACACTATCAAAGAAATTCTTCGCCCTGCTCAAAGACAACCCGGAAAAAGCAATAGAGCAGGCTCAGCTGCTCTATTCAAAGCTCGATAAGGCCGTAACAAAAGGCATCATTCCTAAAAACCGCGCAAACCGCAAAAAATCCCGCGTTGCAAAACACCTTAGAAGCAGTAAATAGTCGTTAGTGAATAGTAGACAGTAAAAAGAATTTTATTCTCTGCCCTTCCACATGCACTATTCACTATCGACTATCAACTATTCCCTGCTTTTAAGTGGCAAGCTCCACAATCATGGCTTCTATTCCCTCAGTCGGCTGAACAATGCCGCGCTTGATATCAAAATCAAGCTGAAATAACCGTTCAATCGCCCCC
>JAQTRP010000085.1 GCA_028711765.1 Candidatus Omnitrophota bacterium
GGCTACCGTATCCAGATGTCGAGCGCGATAGGTCCTTATAAGGGCGGGATAAGCTTGCACCCCAGCGTTAATCTGGGAATTCTAAAGTTCCTCGCTTTTGAGCAGGTTATTAAGAACAGCCTCACGACGCTTCCTATGGGTGGCGCCAAGGGCGGTTCTGATTTTGATCCCAAGGGTAAGTCTGACAGTGAGGTAATGAGGTTCTGCCAGAGTTTCATGACCGAGCTTGCGCGTCATATCGGTCCCGATACGGATGTTCCCGCGGGAGATATCGGAGTCGGAGGCAGGGAAATCGGTTTTATGTTCGGCCAATATAAGAGGCTGCGCAATGAGTTCACGGGTGTCTTAACCGGCAAGGGTCTTAACTGGGGCGGAAGCCTGATCAGGCCCGAG
Source organism: Candidatus Omnitrophota bacterium (assembly GCA_028711765.1). Taxonomy (GTDB): domain Bacteria; phylum Omnitrophota; class Omnitrophia; order Omnitrophales; family JAQTRP01; genus JAQTRP01. The sequence continues at coordinate 394 of JAQTRP010000085.1, forward strand.
GCCACGGGTTACGGCTGCGTTTATTTTGCCGAGCAAATGCTCAAGATACGGGGCGAGTCGATCAAGGGAAAGATATGCGTTGTGTCCGGTTCCGGTAACGTCGCGCAGTACACGGTTGAAAAGTTGAACCAGCTGGGCGCCAAGGTTGTTACTTTATCCGACTCGAACGGCTATATTTATGATCCGGCCGGCGTTGACGCGAAGAAACTCGCTTATGTGATGGAGCTCAAGAACGTGAAGCGCGGCCGCATCAAGGAATATGCCGATAAATTTAAGTGCAAATATGTGGATGGCGAACGTCCTTGGGGCGTCAAGTGCGACATGGCTTTCCCGAGCGCCACGCAGAACGAGATAAATGAGGCCGACGCCAAGAAGCTTGTGAAGAACGGATGTATCTGCGTCGCCGAGGGCGCCAACATGCCCACGACACCCGAGGGAATCGAGGTGTTTATCAATGCCAAGATTCTCTACGGCCCGGGCAAGGCTGCCAACGCGGGCGGAGTCGCGACAAGCGGTCTTGAGATGTCTCAGAACAGTATGAGGCTTTCCTGGTCGAGGGAAGAGGTGGACAAGAAACTACATCAGATAATGATTAGCATCCACGAGTCCTGCGTCAAATACGGCAGGGAAGGCAAGTTTATTAACTATGTGAAGGGTGCCAATACCGCCGGTTTTGTGAAGGTAGCCGACGCGATGTTGGCCCACGGTTTGGTTTAACAGATCCTTCGTTTCGGGATCACGGTTTCAAGAAAAACGCTCCTGAAAGTTCGGGGGCGTTTTTCTTTTGTAAGCTTGCAGTAACACTCCATCCTTGTTATAATCCCAAATCAGTGGTGGGAGTAGCTCAACTGGTTAGAGCACTAGACTGTGGCTCTAGGGGTTGGGGGTTCAAGTCCCCTCTCCCACCCCAGTTTTTTGTGGTCAAACATTAGGATTTTAAGCCAACCGATTTTAGCCTCATTCCATATAGTGGGTTTATAGATAAATACAAGGGAAGGGATTTGTGCAAAGATTTATGCATTATATTGGCATTAAGGCGGCGATTTGTTTTGGAATAATACAGCTATTTCTGATTTTGGGGGTATCTGCCGGATTTTCAGAAGAACAATGCAACCCTCCGGTGCCTGAACTGCAAGTTCGCCCTTTTTGCAAGTTTGGGACGGGTGCGGCAGACGCTTCCTTGGCCGCTGTCAATCCGCCCGATGGCTTGGCGTTTACCGGGGACGGGTTGCTGCTGGCTACGGATGCGCTGAATCACAGGGTACAGATTTTTGATCCCTATTCCGGTAAGCATATGGGGTCGATTGGCGATCCAAGCATTTTTACGGGCGAAGTTGTGGATATTGCTGTTTTGCCGGACAAGGGATTGCTGATAAGCGATGAAAAGGCTAATCAGATTTATAGATTTAAGCGGACCACGGCTACGCCGGTAACATTTCAGCCTATATCCCCGCCACTCTTAAGCGGCGAAGGGTTCAAAAGGCTCTGCGGACTGGCCTGTGATTCAAAGGGGCGGATATATGTCGTCGACGGGATTGCGGGCGAAGTACGGCGATATTTTCCGGATTTTAAACCGGACCTCAGTTGGAAATTTCAATCAACACGTCCGGACAACGGCCTTTTTCTCAATAAGACCGAGGGGGTTGCGATTGACGAATCAAGAGGAACGCTGTTTTTATCCAGCGACTGGGACGGCATGGTTCAAGTATTTGATCTTGAAACCGGAAAATGGACGGGCAAATCAATCGGAAGGGGAACGGAGGCTTTGACCGGTAAGCCGCTTGGCCAATCAGTTTTTTCTGTATCCGTAGAAGGACTTGCCATAATAGATGATTATCTTTTGGTAGTCGATGAAGGCGAAGTCTCCGCGTCGAAAAATTATCCAGGACATATATTGATTTTCGATTTGCGCAGTCCCGTCTTATATGAAACGGATGCCGAGAAGTGCCGGAAGAGAATGGCCGACGGCATCAAGGACGGCTTAGTGGGATGGTTTGGTTCCTATGTGTCGCCCGATTCTGTCGCAGTTTTCCCGGGTAGCGTAGAGCATCCGGAACCGTTGGTAGCGATTGCAAATCAAGGCTCATATGAGGTTCTTGTTTATAAATGGGAAGACATCAAAAATGAAATAGCAAAGGCGCATAAGGAGGAGAGGATTCCTTGATCAAACGGTTTCTGGTCAAATGGTACGGGAATTTTACGCGAGAGGAACTTATCCGGACGTTGCTGCTGGGAATGGCATTTGCTCTGATTATCGGCACCTACTGGACGCTGCGGCCGTTAAAGGATGCGTTATTTAAAGCGTGCGTAATTGGGGACGGCCATTATAGGGATGCTTCGCCTCTGGCATGGGCCAAGATGCTTTCTGTCCTTGTATTGATTCCCTTGGTAATGTTTTACAGCCGCCTTGTCGACAGGTTCAAGCGCCAGTCTCTCTTTTACGTGATCGGCGGCGTTATGATATGCGGGCTCTTTATTTTTAGCTTTTTGTTTAATCATCCGACGTTGGGTCTGGATAATAAAGTGGCCTGCACGGGACGGTGGATCGGCTGGGCATGGTATGTTTTTGTTGAGGCTTATGGGTCGCTTTTGATCGCGCTCTTTTGGGCGTATGCCTCCGATTCGATTGACGCTGAGTGCGCGAAAAAATCTTTTTTTCTGATTGCGATGTTCGGCCAATTCGGCGGTATTTTAGGTCCGCAATCGACGGACCTGCCGGCATTTTTTGGTTTTAGTAATTGCGCGCCTCTTATAGCGTTATGCGCCGTCAACACCCTGATCGTAATAATGATAATCCGCTGGTTTGCCTTGCGGGTAGCCCGGCAAACTGCTTCGATACCGTCCAAAGACGTACATTTGCCCAAGGACGACAAAGAAGGCGGAGCCGGTTTTATCGAGGGATTACGGTTATTGGTCACCGACCGTTATCTGCTCGGCATATTCCTGGTCGTAGGTTTTTACGAAATAATAGTCACAATATTCGATTTCAATTTCAAACGGCTTGTATTTCAAAGCGCAGTCGGAGATGTGTCCACGGCGCAATTACTCGGCGATTTCGGCTCGGCGGTAAATGCGGTATCTTTTACATGTCTTGCGTTAGGCATAGGCAATGTGCAGCGCCGGCTCGGAATGAAGACAGCATTATGCGCCATGCCGTTTATAATCGGTATAATGGTAGTAACTTTCAAATTAAACCCTTCGATTACCCTGCTTTTTTGGATTATGGTAGCCGGCAAGGCGCTTAATTACGCCCTTAACTCGCCTTCATTAAAGCAGCTTTATATCCCTACGTCTCCAGCCGCCAAGTACAAGGCCCAGGCATGGATCGAAATGTTCGGCTCGCGCAGCGCCAAGGCCTGCGGTTCGGGCGTCAACGCCCTACTGAAGGTTTTTCAGACGCGTGCCGGAAGTGCCGTTCTTGGTTTTACCATGTATGTTACATTTGCGAGCTCTTTTTCCGCAGTGCTTCTTGTAGGCTGGTTCTTCGTGGCGCTTTTCCTCTCAAAGGAATACGATCGAAGAGTGAAATTTGTTAAAGAGAAGGTGGGGCAATGAAAACCAAGGGTCTTTTTTTAATTTTTGCTCTAGTAGTATTGGGTGTTACGAGTGAATGTTTGGCCCTGCAGCAAAATCGTTATGAACTGCGCGGTGAGAAAAATTTTTTTACGGGTTACGAATCGGTTAATCCCGACGGAACAATCAATGCGGTAATAGAAATCAGCGCGGGCGACAATGAGAAATGGGAAGTCCAAAAAGATGACGGGGTTATGAGATGGGGCGAAGAGAACGGCCGGCCTCGTCTTGTAGAATATTTAGGCTATCCGGTAAACTATGGTATGGTGCCAAAAACAGTTTTATCGGGAGAAAAAGGGGGCGACGGTGACCCGTTGGATATCTTGGTTATCGGGAGGCAATTGAAACGGGGCCAAGTAATAAAAGCAAAACTTATAGGAGTCTTGAGAATGACTAGCGAGGGAATGCGGGATGATAAATTATTAGCGGTATTGCCGGATACCCACTTTGGCGATATTAAAAGCGTACATGAATTGAATGAAAAGTTTCCGGGCGTGACCTCTATTATAGAAACATGGTTTATAAATTATGAAGGCCAGGGCAAGGTACAGACAGAGGGATTCGGCTCTCTCGAAGAGGCCGATTTGATTTTAAATAGTGCCAGAGAGGCTTATAACGTAATTAAGCATTAAGATCGGGGATGAGGTGCTTATGGGCAGGGGCTTAACTCTTTTTCTTGCTGGTTTGGCGCTTGTATGCGTCATGGTCAGGCCTGTTAACGGCGACGATGATACGAAGAAAATTCATAAGAAATTTATGGCAGAAGCAATAAAAGAAGCGCGGGAAAGTTTGCGTGAAGACGTGATGCCGGAAGGAGCCGTTCTGGTCAAGGAAGGCAAGATTATCGGCCGCGGGCACAATAGGAGAGCGCAGAATGGTTCCGCAATTATTCTTGCGGAAATGGATTGCCTGGAAAATGCGGGCAGGCTGACGGCGGAGGATTACGAGAAATGCACAATCTATATGACTCTTTCGCCATGCGATAAGTGCGCCGATGCTATCCTGTCGCGTAAAATTCCTGTCGTGGTCATAGGAGAGAACGAAACTTTCAAGGGGCCGGAAAGCTATTTGAAAAGTATGGGAGTGAAATTAATAGATCTGGATATGGAAGAATGCAAAGATATGATGGAAGATTTTACAAAGAAGCGTTCGGAGCTATGGGACGAGGACTAGTTATAAAAAGAGAGGTTCCTCCTCGGCCCGAAGATGAAGGACTCTTTTCTTCTCGGCAAGAAAGCTTCGCTGAGTGCAGCATGCCGTATTAATACGAGTTTAATGATGCACCCCCGGAATTATTTTATAAAATGAACCCGCAAAAACGTGTAAAGAAATATCTGATATTTGTCTTGATAGGCATGGTAGTTATGACTACGGTTCCTGCCGGGGCTACCAGTGTGGGAGGCCCGAAAACGCAGGGCCAAGGGAAGATCGCGGTAGCGCCGGAATGGTCTTATATCTTTGGCAGAGACTTGGATTTTATGAAAGCGGCACGCCCTGCCGGGCACGAAATTGACAGGCCGGAGAATTTTAGGATAGATAAAGGGTACAATCTTACAGGCAAGGTTTCTTACGGTCTGTTTGACTTTATGGATATATATGTGAAATTAGGGATTGCAAGATATGATCTCAAAGGAGATGTTTTGGTGGGAGATAATAAGAGGGTCGAAGAAAAGCTGTCGGCAAGACATGCCTTTCTTTACGGCGGAGGCTTTAAGTTGGCTTACGAATTAAAAAAAGGATGGATTATCGGTTGCGACGCGCAATATCTTACATCAGATCATGTGTTAGATTTTAGCGCTACTAATACAATTTCGGGAGCGGTTACTACCGCAAAATATTATGATTGCCGGATACAGGAATGGCATGCGGCTCCTTATATCGCTAAAAAGATCGCGGGCTTTACACCGTATATAGGCGGAAGATATTCTGATTTAAGGATGGATCAGAAAAACCCCAGTGACCCAAGGCGGTGGAGTAATTTAGTATTTGGTGCCGAGTATAATATGGGTGTATTTACGGGAATAGATTGGAACCTTGGAAATAGTTTTAAATTGAACGTAGAGGGTAGGTTTGTGGATGAAACGGCAATAAGCGTTGGCGCAGAATATAGATTCTAGACTTGGGAAATCCAGGGGTAGTGAGGAGTTGCCTCTCAAAAGCCCAAGTTTCTTGTCGATAAGCATATTCAGCCCTATATATAGCCGGACGCAAGAAACCGTGCCGGGCCTTTACCAATTTTAGCAAGAAAAAAAGCAGGAAAACATGAGAAGAATAATAGTGCCATCGGTTTTTGTAGTAACGGCGGTTGTCGCTGCATTTTTAGCTTCAGCATTTGCGGAGGATATACAACCCGCGCAGAAATCGGCGCTGGTCAAAGACGAAATCATACTTCCGCGCGGACCAGGGGAATATATGGAAGTCCGCCACATAATCCTCAAGGGCACCAATGAGGAGATAGGCCGCGCGATGGGTGACATTGCGCAGAAAGACTATGGGGCGGCTAAACTCAATCAATACGCGGAACCGTCTTATGCCAAGGCACGGTTGGAGTATATGTGCAGAAACAACCCCATACTGCTGGAGTGGATGAAAGGCATCGCGCGTTCATACGGCGTTTCGTTGTCCGATACGTTGCTGGATACAAGCTATCTGCCGTCGTTTTATACGACGCCGCAATGCTCAGGCATGTTGGTTCCGGCGGCATATTCAGCAAACGGCCATACTTTTTATTCTGCCAGCAGGGATTATTATTTGGCAACCTTTTCCGAGGTTATGGAGAAAAAGCCCCGTCCGGGGGAGAAGAAAATATTTTCGGAAGCGGCTGTCGTAGAAATATATCCGGATAAGGGATACTCCTCTCTGCTAGTTGCCATAGGAGACCTTACTTATGGCGTGGATATTGTAAATTCTGAGGGGCTTAGTGTTTCCGGATTTGAAGATGATACCTACGGAATAACAAGGACCCAAAAAGACGCATCTCGGGCGACAGGATTGTCTCTATCGCAGGCCATGATGCTTATCGCCAATACCTGCGTGACGATGGATGAAGCGATACAGGTTTTGCTTATCAATAAGATATCGATGCCGTCGATGCCCATGCATATACAGGTTGCCGATAGGACCGGTCAGGCAGTCATCTATGAAATATCCCCGAATGATTTCAGCGGACAATTTGTATACAATGACGGCAAACCGCAGGTGGTGACTAACCATGGCGTTTACGCATATCCCGACGTAAGTAAAATGCCGGTTAACGAAAAAGACCCCTACGACACATACAACCGCTATCGCCGTCTTGATAATTTCGTTGCCTCGCACAAAGGCAAGTTTTCCATCACAGACGGCTGGAAGGCGATGGATTTGGTGATTGGCGCAGTGCCTGAGGCTTCCGAAGCCAACTATCTCAAGCTGCCGCTCAGGACTTTCTACCAAATCGTTGTCGATAAGGAGGAACGCGCCATTCAGGTAAAGTTTTACCTCAAAGATAAATCTGTAGATCCCGTCACCGGCTATGCAGAGCTTATTTTTTCCAAGCCCTTTGAATTTAAATTGCGCTCTACGATTGACCGGTAATAAATCAGCCGTTCTAAAAAACCGGACATTTCAGGCAAATTTGGCGAGGAATAAACCTCTCCAAGGTCAGGGGTTCAATTGCGGTCTATTGTTCACGTTTTCTAGCGCCTCGGTAACCCCGGGGTTTTAGAGCCACGAAGTCCTGAGCCTAACTAAGGAAAGCCCTGTTTCGGTTTAATGTCGGGATAGGGCTTTTTAGCTAAACTATGTTAAACCAGAAAAGAAGAAAAGATGTGCGCAATATTGCGATTATTGCGCATGTCGATCACGGCAAAACCACATTGGTCGACGCGCTTCTTAAATATACCGGCGCATATACCTTTAAGGAAGGCGACGTTACCGTTATGGATTCGAATCCTCTTGAAAGAGAGCGGGGGATTACCATTACTTCTAAAAACGCGTCTTTCCAATACAAGGGAGTGCAGTGCAATATTGTTGATACGCCGGGGCATGCTGATTTTGGCAGTGAGGTAGAGCGCATTCTCGAAATGGTGGACGGTGTCCTTCTTCTTGTTGATGCGGTTGATGGGCCTATGCCGCAGACAAAATTTGTATTAAAGAAATCACTGGAGCTGCATTTAAAACCAATCCTTGTAATCAACAAAATCGACCTGCCCAATGCGCGGCCGCACGAAGTCGCCGATATGACGTTTGATCTTTTTTGTGAGTTGAATGCTTCAGATGAGCAGCTTGATTTTTCTATTTTGTATACTTCGGGGAAGGATGGTTACGCGATACTTGATCTTGATGACCCGAAGGAGTCGATGAAGCCCCTTTTGGATACTATACTCCACAGGGTATTACCGCCGCTTGCCGATCCCGGGCTTCCTTTTCAGATGCTGGTAACAATGCTTGACTATGATTCGTATATCGGCCGCATATCTATCGGCCGTATTTTTCACGGTCATATTTGTACCGGAGAATCCGTAGCTTTGGTGAAACGAAACGGCAATATTTTGAGGGGCAAAGTAACCAAGATAATGAAATACCGGGGATTGATTCGTATTGAAGCCAAGGAGGCGACAGCCGGGGACATTGTCTTACTAGCGGGCATTGAGGACGCGGAGGTGGGTGAGACGCTGGCGTCCGGCGACGAGCCGAAGGCGCTGCCCACTGTCAAGATCGATGAGCCTACGATTTCCATGAATTTCTCTCATAACACGAGTCCTCTTGCCGGTAGGGATGGCGGACTATTTTTGACATCGCGGCATATACGCGAGCGGCTTGAGCATGAGGCCATGATTAATGTAGGGATCAAGGTTGAGGAAGTCGACGGTGGAGAGCGGTTTAAAGTTTCGGGACGCGGGGAACTGCATCTTGCAATATTGATTGAGACTATGCGTC
>JAQTRP010000086.1 GCA_028711765.1 Candidatus Omnitrophota bacterium
AGACGTGTGCTCTTCCGATCTCGAGGTCGTCAATAAACACCGCCTCGCTCGGCCTAACGCCCGCGCGGCGAAGCGCGATTTTAAATATACGCTTATCCGACTTCCTAACGCCCTCGCGGAATGAAAGAATGCACTCATCAATATAATCAAAAACGCGGTAGCGGGCAAACAGATATTTAAAATGCAGCTCGTTTGTATCGGACAGGGCGAATATGCGGTAACGCCTATGCAGCCTGCGCACGAGGCCGGCCGTCGCCTTGTCTAAATTAAACATCCCGTTCCAAACCCTCTTGAATTTATCAAAATCAATTGAGAGCCCCAGCAGTTCTTTCAGTTTCACGAAAAAATCACGCCCCGTAATACGCCCCTCGTCAAAGGCCGGGCCCAGGCCCGATGAGAGGTAACGAAATACCATCCTAATGGGCGAAAGCTTCGTATGGCCTTTGAGGCGGAAGAGGATTCTCCTGTGGTCGAAAGGAAAAAGGACGTTTCCCAGGTCAAATATAACAAGGCGGACCGACGGCAAGCAGCTTCGTGGCATTTGGGCTAAATCATTTCCCGCTTGAAGAAAGCGAATTAATCAGTTCGACCATGCGGCTTATAAGATAATCAAGATCGCCCAAGCGGTTTCTAAGGTCTTTCTGCGCGGTCTCAAGACAGGACGTCATCCGTTTAATTTCGGATATATTCTTTTCGTCCTTATCAAGGCACCGAAGCAAGATATCGGCATTTTCCAAGACGTTGTGCTCGGCATCATCAAAAAACTCATGCGTCGCCTGGCGGTGATACTTAAGAAGGTGTTTCAGTTCATCGATCTTGCCGCGGCGTTCTTTTTGGTCCATGGGCTAAAACTCCCTAAAAAGGCAGTTCCAGACCGACACCTTGCCGCCGTCCGCCGAAGCACCGGCTGCAAGCCACGGCACCACCTCATTAACCTCGTCACCCGAAAGAAGCAGCAGCTCATATCTCGAGAGGACTTCCCGAATGCGGATAATTATAAAATTGAACTCGACTTCCGGATACTTATTTTTCGCGTCTCCGGTATTCAAATGGGCAAAAGGTCCGAGGTAAGATACGCGGAGAGTAATATCACCGCGGATCGTAATCTCCTCGGATAAATCATAAGGCTCGCCCGAGGCGTGTTCAAGATTGGCGCGTTCCACTTTTGAGCGGATCTCGCCGATTATCTGGTAGATAAATTTTCTCTGTGGCGCAACGGCCGCCGAAACCTCCGGCCGCTCGAGCGGATTGCAATATACCGGCCCCGGATAATATTTTCGGATTAGGCTTCTTACGTCTTCGCGCATACGTTCATCCTGAAATTCAGTATCTCGTTGTTCGTATCTCGAAAAAATGAACAAAAAGTACGGTTTACGAGATACTAGATACAAGATACCTGCCTTGCCGCCTAGCAGCTTCGCCGCTAGGCGAGCAGGCAGACGATACACGGAATTCTACCTGCCGATTACTATTTCATCAACGATAATATACTGCCTATCTAAAAATCAACGTAGCCCCGCTCCCTGAGATAAGCGAGGCTTTCCTCGACATCGGCCCTGTTCATAACTTCAATAGTGAAAATAGGATCTAGTCCGCGGCCTTCGATTTCCCGGAAGATTTCTTCGTAATTAATGCTTCCCTTCCCGAGGCTGCGGTGCAAATCCCACGCCCCGGGGTTGTTGTGAATGTGAAAATAAACAAGGTCTTTCCCTAAAACATCGAGCCAGTTTGCCAGGGGAACTTTGGAGAAAATATTGATATGGCCCATGTCCAGGCAGGCTTTAAAATAAGGAGAATTGACGCCCCGGATAAGGTCTCGCATATGTTCCGGCTTATCATCCCAGATATTTTCTATGAGAAGGGTAATATTGCTCCGGGCGGCGCACTCCACGATTTTCGGCCAGAAACCGAGACTCCTCTCAAGCCAGAGTTTGGGAAATTCCCGATTGACGATAAAGGGAGTGAAGGTCGAGTGATAAACAATATGGCTCGCGCCGAGACGGCGGGCCACCTCGATCGCTTGCAGAAAGCGATATCGTACCACCTCGACGATACGCTTATCGGAACTGTGGTAATGCAAATCCCTGAACGGCCCGTGGATGGTGCGCTTAACCGGATATTTCCTAAATACACCCAACAAATCGCTGGTATATTTATCGCACGCCGTATCAAGGACATCTGGAAGAGAAAACAGAGCGATCTCCAGATTAAACGTAAGCGGTTCGGTAAAAAGCTTTTCTATTAATCTCTCGTCAACGCACGAAATATATAATTTTTCGAACGGAATCTTCATAGCATAAAATTTGGAACGCAAAGTGAAAAGTGCAAAACTAAAATTCAAAATTAAGAATTCTTGAGCCTACTCTTCGCGCCCAGTTTTGAATTTTCAGCTTCAATTTGCATTTTTTGTTTTCCGCTTTGCGTTTCACCCATTTTTTTTCCTTATCAACAGCCAGTTCTTCCCTTTATCACCGGGTTCGCGCCCTTTGATATGCACCAGCGTCCAAGCGCCTGTCATCTTCTTACCCTTAGCCTCAAACTCTATCAGATTGGGCTCCCGTTTAATCAAATGGTATGTACCCTTATCCCATATCTCAACTTTCCCCGCTCCGTACATCCCTTCCGGGATTTCGCCCTCAAAATCGGCATATTCAAGGTCGTGGTCGTCCACCTCTACTGCGAGGCGCTTCGCCTTCGAATCGAGGCTCGGCCCCTTAGGCACAGCCCAACTCTTCAATACCCCGTCCATCTCGAGCCTAAGATCATAGTGCAGATGGCTCGCGTAATGCTTATGCACAACGTATATGAGATCTTTTGCCATTTGCGTTGGAAGTTATTATACCAGAACCGATATTTAAATTGAAGTAATAGAAGTAAGTGTTAAAATGATTTAATGCGTTAGCCGGTGAGCGAGTGAGCCGGTTAACGAGTTAACAGGTTAACCCTGCCTCGCCGGCAGGCGGCGCACCGGCTAACCCGCTAACAGAATTGCAAATAAACCAATGCCTGACAAACACCTTGCGTCACGTATAAACAAAATCACAAAGAAGCTGCGTGCCGCCTATCCTGACGCGGGCTGCGAACTTAATTTCAAAACCCCTTTCGAACTGCTTGTCGCGGCAATCCTTTCCGCGCAATGTACAGATAAACGCGTAAACCAGCTTACGCCGGGCTTATTTAAAAAATACAACACCATCGAGAAATTCGCAAAGGCCTCTCTGCCGGAACTCGAAAAAGACGTGAAGCCCACGGGTTTCTACAAGAACAAAGCTAAAAGCCTGAAGGGCGCGGCGGGCGATCTCATTGAGAAACACGGCGGTAAAGTACCCGAATCGATGGAAGAATTAACCGCCCTTAAAGGCGTGGGGAGGAAAACGGCCAATCTATTGCGCGGCGTGGCCTTCGGAAAACCAGCCCTTATCGTAGATACCCATTTTATCCGCTTAACCGGCAGGCTTAAACTTTCCGAGGAAACGGCGCCCGAAAAGATTGAGGCCGGCCTCGCAACGGTTATCCCGCCAAAAGACCAAACCTTATTCTCGCACCTCTTGACAATTCACGGCAGGCGCTGTTGTTTCGCCCGCCGCCCCAATTGCCCTGAGTGTCCGATTGAAAAGCTGTGCCCGTTTCCGGATAAAACCAAATGATAATCCGCAAAGGAGATAAACCATGAAGAGCGCGAAGATTATTTTAGCTATTGTTTCAATCTTGTTTGTTTTCGTCACTGCTTCGTACGCAGATGGAATCAAAGGAAATATAACGGCGATCGATAATGAAGATTATATAATTCATATCGCCGGTGTTAAAATCACTGTCCAGAACGCAGTAATAGAAAATGAATCCAACGACCAGATCTACTTCTCGGGCTTAGCGATCGGAAACTATGTGGACGTTGAGGGCAGCTTTACCGATACCGCCAAAATGGCAGCGGATACAATCACGCTGGAACACGAAGGATCCGCCATGGTTAAAGGACAGATTGAAAGTATCGACTTTAATACCCGCGAGATTTCTATCAGCGGGATAAAGATACAAGTCTCCGACCAGACACAATTACAGGACCGCAATTATACCGATGTTACACTGGAACAATTTAACCCAAACGACTACGTGGAATGCAACGGCAGCTGGATAGAACCGCTTAAGCTTGCCGCGGATAAAGTGAAAATGGATTAATACCCAAGGAGCGGTTTCTCGTCAACGCTTGTGAAATAGCGGGCTGCGCAGAATCCGTACCCAACAAAAAAGGAGCGGGATTTATGAGAATAAGGATTCTTTTTGTCGCATTGCTTTTTGTATTTATCTTTGCCGCTGTTTCGAGCGCCGACGAAATCAAGGGACGAATGCAGTCGGTAGACGCCCAAGAAGCAATGATCGATGTCGCCGGCGTGAAAATCAATACACAAGGCGCCAAGATAACGGATCGCGCCGGCCTGTCCATGACCCTTAGAGACATATCCGATGATGATTACATAGACGTCGAGGGTTATTTCACGGGACCGGGAGAAATGAAAGCAAACAAAATCTATATAGGCGACGCGGAACCCGACAGGATCGAGGGCAAGATCGAAAGCATCGATATTGCCAGCCGGCAATTAGTCATCGGCGGAATAAACGTAAAAATATTTCAATACGCGCGGATAAGGGATAAAAACGGTATAGAAGTTCCCTTCGAGAAAATAGCCCCGCGTAAGAGCCTGAGGTGCGACGGCAGCTGGACGGGAAATTTGGAATTTACGGCGAGCATAATAGCAACAAGCTGGGAATAATAACCCTTAGGACAGATTAGCTTAATCCTTGTAGAATAATAACTTACGTAAAAACCATTCCCCAACAAACAGGACTATCCTTGAATTTTATAAATTCATCGGGCATAGTTTAGATAGACAACCAAGGGGGTGGAGATTTAGCGAAAGCCACTCAGGCTTATAACCTGAAAATAAAGCCCGCATTTCTGCGGGCTTTATTTTTTTGTGCCTAAACCGAAAGCACCTGCTTCAAACTTAAACTTAGCGCCGGCACTCTTGCCGCACCCTCCTAAACATAATAACATATTAAACAATGTATCCCGAAGGGATCTTTGAAAAGGTACCTGACTTTCCTGAAACCTGTCCTGGGCGCTAAGCTCCTGTACATTGAGAACTTTTCCGGATAATCCGAGGTTTTTATATGGCCAAAAAGTCTGGCCATTTCCTCGGGAGTCAAAACTCTCCAGTGTTTCGTATAGACCTTCAGTGAACGTCTTAGGTACTCTCTTCTATCATCGCTTTCCCTCATGAAAGGGTCAAATATCATAAGACATCCATTTTTATTTATTATTTTCCCGCACTTAGTTAAAAAAAGCGCCTTTTGCCTTAAAGACAGATGGTGAAGCGCGAGGCCAAGCCATATTACATCGTAGGTCTCTTTATTCTTGCGGATAAATTTCGCAAAATCACCTTTTATGAATTTCTTGTCGCATTTGACTTTCTTCATGTTCTCACGCGCGATACCCAGCGCGACATCGGTTAGATCCACTCCGCGATACTGTGATATCCCGGTGTGCCTGAGGGCCTTTGAAATAAAGCTTGCATCGCCACAGCCCAAATCGAGAAGAGAGAAACCTTGCCTGAAATTCTTTTGCAAGAACTTGCGCAGAATCGCATAGACTTCCCGATGAAACATATAGTTATTCTTCATCGCCTTCTGATATATCTTCCAGCGGTCAAAAAAAGCCTTTACGTCTTTAGTTCTTCTATCGATTTTCGTAACTTGCCTGCGCACGTGGATCCTTTCTCGTTTAACAAGCGGCAATAAGAAAATAAAGCCCGCAAAAATGCGGGCTTTATTTTTTTGCATCTTTTGACTGACGACTGACTACCGACGTCTGACGACCGCCCTTACCCCTTATCCGTTTTCACAGTATAAGTTTTAGGCGATGTCTTTGTTACGGTAGTCGTCGGTGGAGTATATGTGTCGCCGCCTCCGGTTGTACAGGTAGTGCCACCCTGATCGCCGCCGCCCGTTGTGTATCCGCCTCCGCCGCGGGTCGCCGCGCTGGTTCCCATATCAACGCCCGTCTGTAACGCGGTGCGGAAGACTTTACCCCAGAAGCTACTTCCTTTACTTTTCTTTTTGGGTTTTGCTTCTTCGCTAAGCGGTGTGCTCACCGCGCCCAAGTTCGGACTCACGGTAACGTGCCACTCGCGGTCGTTGTCATAGTCCGCCTGTTCGTGGATTTTGTCATGCGGATCAACTTCAAGAAGTATTATGTGCTCGCCAATATCATCGAGCTTTATATTTTCGACTTTGCCGTCATACCTGCCTTTGGGCGAAAGCCGCACGGTCTTCTCTTCTTTAATATCCCCGTCAAGTTTAACCCACAAATCGACGGCCGGTTCTTCGACTTCAAGGCTGTTGCAAATGGAATACATTATCTTCCCTTTTGTGCCGGGAGGAACGGTGAGTCCGTTTAATCCCCGCGCGTCAGGATCAAAATAAACGTAATTACATCCCAGATTATGACCGGCATCGGAAAAACGCTCATTTCTGTGGGGCCTTGCCGGATGCTCGCCTTCAACAAGATGCTCCGGTTCTTCCGGCGCAAGAGTCGCGACAACAGGGCCATACCCGCCGTCAAGCACCGTTACCGCCTGGGCGGTAACCACGATAGACTGCTGATTGTTACTTGCTACGCCATCGGGAGGACTCATGCCCTGCGTATGAATAATGTTTACTACCTTGTAATCGCGCGCTTCTGTAAATGTATAAGGGACAACGAGCGGTATTTTCCAGCCTGCCGGGAGTGATTGCACCGTCTCGCCGACGACACTGCTGCCGTCTATCAAGAAATCGTAACTGAAGTTTTGCACCGCCGTACCATCAGGGCTATTATTTATTATGTTCGCATGTATCTCATAAGGCTGGCCTACTGTAACAATTTTGCCTATATCATCTGAGCTTCCGGGCCGCGTAACAAAGGGCAGGGTCGCCTCAACATCGACCGGTCCCCCTGCGGGCCTTGCCGTAACCACGATTAATTTGTGGTTGTCGTTTACGTCGTCGTCGGGAGGGCTCATGTTTTCCGTATGGACAACAAACTCTAAATTGTAAGTGCGCGCCTCCGGAAAGGTGTAAGAGGCAGTGACCGGCTCCATTCTATTCGGCGGGATTGTCATCTCAGAACCCCCGAATATACTTCTGCCGTCTATCATAATATCATAACCGACATTCACCGCCGCCGTATCTAGACTCCAATTTACTATGCTCGTACGTATATCATATAGCTGGCCCACCGTAACGATTCCGCGCAAGTCATCAAAAGCTCCGTGCGTTGAAATCACGGGCCAAGAAGCTTCAACTTTAATCGGCACGGCGCCTTGTTGCCCTCCGCCGGCAGCGAGAACATTCACGTTCGCGGTAACATCGTTGTTGACGGTATTGTCTTCCGCGACATCGCGAGAGACCACAAGATGTATAGCGTGAGGTCCCTCCTCGCTAAAACCAAAATTGAGGACATCACTCTCGAAAACACCTCCGGGACCAAGGCCTCCGAGAATAATTTGTCCGGGTTGTCCGTCGGGTCCGATTAAAAGTCCCCGGCCGTTATCTTCTATTTGAAACCTCACGTCGCCCGAAGATTGCACGGAACCGGCGTTACTGATTTTATAATGAATCTTGCCCACGGTGCCGACTGTAATCGGCGCCTGAGGATTATCGGGGACAAACGACACGCTCTCGGCGTATAAATCCGGCTTCTGGCCAGCAGGCGCGCCTTGCGGCTGGACCCGGAAAACGTTCCATGCCCTGTTGGTATTATCCTCATCCGGCTCGGGTACAACATTGTCGCTGTCAGCAAGTATATCTACTCTGTGGGGACCCTCTTGAGTAAAAGTATAAGCAAGCGGGGCAAGAACCTCCTCGTTAGGATTAAGCGATATATTAGTAGCCGTGCCGATATCGTTGCCATCGAGTTGAAAATTCACCGAGAAGTTACTCGCGGCTACACCGCCGGCATTTAACACCTTTACGCGCAAAGTACCGGGCTGACCCACTGTGGGCCTCGAAGTCACATCTTGAGCCCCATCGGGAAGAAATTCAACGTTGTCCGCAATCAATTCCGCTTTATTGGCTACCGCGCCGGCAGCCTGCCCTTCAGGCACCACTTCAATATCCGCAAAAAAATCATTATTGGTGACATTGTCGCCTTCGGGAACCCTATCATCTTCATCGATCACGTAACGAATACGGTGAGGGCCTACCCCGCTGAAGGTATGTTCAAAATCGGCAATGCCTGCTCCACCCGCCGGCACTTCGAAGTCTATGGTGCGGCTGCCGGCAAAGACGTTGTTGTCATACAAGGTGACACTAAAATTGTTCGCCGGCGCGGTGCCCGTATTAAAAAAATCGGTCAAAACAACGGCGGGCCTTCCTTCGGGAATACCGGTTACCATTCTTTGCAACACTGTATCAAATAACATCAAGCCGCCGTGCTCCAATTCCGCCGTACCTCCTGCAGCAACCGGCCCTTGAGCGGGAAGAACATTGATATCGGCATAGCACTCGTTATTAGTTACATCGTCGCCCTCGGCTACATCATTCATGGGATCAACAACTATTCCAACCCTGTTAGGACCGGGGTCCCTGAACATATAAACCTCACTCACGGGTATTTCGCCGCCCGGCGGTATTGACACAGGAAAGGCGTCAAACATTCTATTTTCAGCCCAAAATGCCACAAGGAAGGGA
>JAQTRP010000087.1 GCA_028711765.1 Candidatus Omnitrophota bacterium
GAATGATGATTTAAAGACGGCCTATGATTTTATCGAGCATTTTCCGGAATCCGAGGTTAAATCATATAAGGGAAGCAACTTTATAAAGGAAAGCTCTGTCAGTGTAGAGACTTTTACGATAGGAGATGATGGGCGGTCTGTCATATTTTCGCGCGGGGCCGCAGAGGTCAGGTATAAACTCAAAGTGCCGCCGTCGGCAGTCTTGGATTTTGGGATTGGTTTAAAGCCGGTCAGCTGGAAAGAGAAAAAATATTATGCCTTTGGCGATTTCGCGGTCAAGCTTTCGCCCTTACGTTATCTTTATTCAGAAACAATGGGGGTTCAATTCGATATATTTTTGACGACGAACGGCAAAGAAGAGCGTATTTTTTCGGAGTTTCTGGATCCGGCCAACGACCCCTCGGAACGCAAATGGTTTGACTTTAAGATAGACCTTTCGGCATCGGCCGGCAAGGAAGCGGAGATTGTCTTCAAGACGTCATCCGCTCCTAAGAGTAACGGGTATTACGACCGGGCCGGCTGGTCTTCGCCGCGCCTCACGATTAAGGGTGAGAAAGTCGAAACTACCGAGCTCATGAGGAAATTTCCTTTAGTATGGAACCGGGAAGGCGTTCGCATATATGAGAATAAAGGTGTTTTACCAAGGGCCTATTTTGTGCACCAAAGCAAGGTGTTTAAGGAAGAAAACGATCTAAAGAAAGCCCTACAGGATTATTCTTTTAATCCCCGCGATATGGTTTATCTTCTGAATGAGGGAGAAGAGCTCTCAGGCCCGCTTCCTTTTGATGAAAAAGACGTAAAAATAACCGATTATTCGATAAATGAAGTCACGATAGAGGTAAATGCAAGATCGCGCGGATATTTAGTATTAAGCGATACCTACTTTCCCGGATGGCACGCTTACGTTGACGGGAAAGAAACGGCTATTTTAAAGGCGGATTATGTTTTCCGTGCCCTGCTGATTGATAAAGGTGCGCATTGCGTAAAATTTGTCTATAAGCCGGAGTCGTTCGAGAAAGGTAAAATAATCAGCCTATTGTCCTTAGGGTTCATGGGTGTTCTTTTTCTTTCTGTTTATATAGTGCGCACGCGCAAGGGGAAAACGATATAGAGGAATGGTTATGGCTAAGACAGAACCCGATGTTTCCATAAACATAGTTAACTGGAATGGCGGCAAGTATATTCTTGATTGCCTGGCTTCTGTCTTTGAACAGGATTACAAAGGGAGCACGGAGGTGATAGTTGTAGATAACGGTTCCTCCGACAAGTCTCTCAAGGCGATAGAGAGGAGATTTACGCAGGTTAAAATAATCAGGAATGATACAAATCTCGGGTTTTGCAAGGCCCACAATCAGGCGATTGTGGCATCGCGCGGCAACCTTGTTCTACTTCTCAACTTTGACATTTTATTGGAAAAAAACTTCCTGTCAGAAATGGTAAAAGCAATTTCGAGGTACGAAAAAGTCGGCATGATTTCGGGCAAACTCTATAAGAGTTTTGACGGTGAGAAGTCCAATTTAATTGATTCTACAGGGATAGTTATGACACATTGTTTTTCCTCGCCCCGCGGCGAGATGGAGGAAGATTCCGGCAAGTATGATGCCCCGGAATACGAGTTTATTTTCGGGCCGTGCGGTGCCGCCCCCTTGTATAGAAGAGAAATGCTTGAAGATATCAAGCACAACGGCGAATATTTCGATGAGGATTTTGTTAATTACGTTGAAGATGTTGATCTTTCGTGGCGCGCTCGGTTAAGAGGCTGGCGAGCTGTTTATGCGCCCAAGGCGATCGCATATCACGAGAGAGGCATTACGAGGAAAAATAACAGAGAAGAGCAAAAAGATTACCATGTGAGAGGTTACCGGAATAGGTATTTAACCATATATAAAAATTTCAACGGGGTTGAGCTAAAAAAGATTTGGTTTAAATTTTTGTCTCGCGAGCTTTACTTTTTTTCAAGTAGCAACGACAGGTCTGTTACGCTAAGAACAAAATTGCGCGCCCTTAGGAGCGCTCTAAAAGTTAGAAAGCTTTTTAGAGAAAAGAGAAATGATATTCAGGAAAGAAGAGTCGCATCTCCCGAAGCTATTTTGCCGTTTTTCGATTTTGAACATTTTACGATATTTCCTGTTTTATATCGTATTATGAAACATTATCTTATCAGTAAACCGAAAAAATATCTGCATGATTTTTTGTGCAAATTTTATATTGGCCGCGTACTGGTGCGTCGATATGGGCTGTTGAAAAAAAAGTTGATAAATCTATGAAAGTCACGTTAATTTTCCCGGGCATAACCGATTGTGGTTTCAATTGCCGTACAGGTAACGAGGGGACGTTCATTAATCACGGTCTTTGTCTTTTAAGCGCGTGCCTTAGGAGGAAAGGACACGCCGCGGAGCTCATCGATTTGCGCCGCCTCAGGGGGTGGGATCATTTTGAAACTCTCGTAAGGCAGAGGGATTTAGGGATTGTGGGGATAACAATGATGAGCTGTGATTTTGAGCCTGCCATGAAGGCAGCCGAGATTATAAAGAGAAACAAGCCCTCCACAAAAATAGTTGTGGGAGGGCCGCATCCTTCTATTTTACCCGGCGAGTTTGACAATGATAGCCGTGTGGACTTTATCCACATCGGAGAGGGCGAAATCAGTTTTCCGGAATTAGTAACCGATATTGAAACCGGGAAGAAAAGGGAAAGGATCATTAAAAGTATTCAGCCCAACCTGGATGATATTCCTTTCGCCGACCGTGAACTTTTTGACTGTCCGGAAGAACCGTTTGTGCCGTATCTGGAACCGCCGTTCGTAACTATAATAGCAGGAAGAGGTTGCATCTACAATTGCAACTATTGCCAGCCTGCGGAAAGGATGATCTTCGGGCGCGGAGTGCGCCGCCGCAGCGTGGCAAATGTAATCGCCGAGCTGAGAGGGCTTCAGACGAAATTCAAGTTCAACAGTATGATGATACACGACGATTGCCTTACCGAAGATAAAAATTGGGTGATGGAATTCGCGAGCGAATACAAGAAATTTCCCCTCGGCCAGCCTTTTGTCGCGCAGTCAAGGCCGGATTTGATTTGCAAAAACGGCAATATGGTAAAGGAGCTGAAGCGAGCCGGCCTACTTTTATTTATCATCGGCTTTGAGTCGGGCAGTAACCGCATGCTGAAGTTTCTGAGGAAGGGGACAACGGTGGAACAAAATCTCGAGGCCGCCGAAGTATGCCGCAGAAATAAGATAAAAATCTGGGCAAATTATATGCTCGGCCTTCCGACGGAAACGCAAGAAGAACAACTTGAAACCCTTGAGATGCTCAGGAAGATTAAGCCTTATCATTCGAGCCCGGCCTATTACACGCCTCACCCCGGAAGCGACCTTTTTAACTATGGCGCGGAAAACAATCTTCATATTTTAAAAGATCATAGCGCTTACCGCCGTAATGTCTATGAGCCTAAAATAAAAGGTGTCGATTATGTCTTTCTTGAGAAGATTCTGCGCGAATCGGTGGCGCTGGCGGAGGATCAGCAAACCGTCAAGGGAAAGGCCAGAAGGTTTGTGCCGCTCGATATACGGAAGAAAATCAAAAAAGCTCTGAACTTGGTAGGTTTTTTTAGGTAATAATATGAAATTCAACAAGAAAAAACTAATAAGTTTACTCGACCGCGTTATCGAATATTCGCTCTACGCGATAGCCGTTATTCTGCCTTTTTCCAAGGCGATACTGGAAACAGCAGTTGTCGCTCTTATATTTACATGGTTTGCGAGAAGAATTGTAAGCCGCGAGACGTGGAATCTGCCGGCGCCGCTCGTTGTTCTTGCTTTCACATTTTTTGCCCTTACCGCTCTTTCATTGTTAAATTCGGCTTATTTGCCGCAGAGCCTTAAGGCGCTCTTTAGCAAGACAGGCAAATACATTTTACTTATGTTCGCCGTTGCTACAGGCGCGCGAGACCGCAAGGTGCTTTTTAATACCGCTCAGTTGTTTTTACTGTCGGCTTTAATAGTCGCGCTTGACGGTTTCGCGCAATTTTTCTTAGGTTTTGATTTGATACAGTTCAACTTCTGCGACGTGATTTATAGAGGGTGGTATTGGGCGACTCCGCGCATCTCCGCTTGCCTGCCTGCGCCTACCGTATTGGCCTCCTATTTGCTTGCCGCCTTGATGTTAGCCGTCGGTTTTCTGTTCACGGGAAAGAAAATCCCGCTTAAGAAGTTTCTTTTCAACGCTGTTTTTACGCTTTTTATGCTGCTGTGTTTCATGCTGACTTTCTCGCGCGGGGCGTATATAGCCCTTTTTATCTGTGTGCTTTGGCTCGCGTTTTATAAGACGAAGAAGATATTGCTGCTTTTTCTGCCGGTGGTCGTCATTTTAGCGTTTTTTCCGCATCGTTCTTATCTTAGCAGGTCTTTCTTCACAAAGACGGTGGATCCGACGGCTCAAGAAAGATTCCTTTTGTGGCAAGGTACGGTTGATATGATCAAGACCCACCCTTTTATCGGCCACGGATTGAACACGTACAACGCGAACTATCCCAAATATAAATCCCCTAAAATTATGGGAAATCCGTATGCCCACAACAGTTATCTGCAGATGCTTGCGGAAATAGGCATTGTCGGATTCGCGAGCTTCATTATATTAATGGCGTATATATACGGCCGCGGACTATTTTACTTGACCAAAATGCCGCGGGGGGAGCTCGAATCCCTCTCCTCCGGAGCGATGGCCGGAATTACAGGGCTTTTCATCCACGCCTTTTTTGATAATGTATTTTTTGCCATGGTGCCTGCCATGGCATTTTGGTTTATGTTGGGTTATAATCTGGCGATAGAAAGATTGGCTCTAGGTGAAGCGAGGAACGATGAGCAATCCCCTCATTAACATTATAGTAGTAAATCACAATACGCGTGACGTGTTGCGCGGTTGCCTTGACTCCATTCTAAAAAACGCGCCGGCCGTACCCTACGCGGTAACAGTCGTTGATAATTGCTCGAATGACGGAAGTGCGGAAATGGTTGAGGAAAAATTTCCTTCCGTTGAAATCCAAAGGCTGCCGGAAAATGTGGGTTTCAGCAGGGCTAATAATCACGCCATAAAGGCTTGTTCCAGCCCATATCTGCTTTTACTGAATAGCGATACTCTTGTTTTCCCCAAGACTATCGATCGCCTGCTCAATTTTGCTAAAAATCATGACGAAGCCGGCATAGTGGGCTGCCGCCAACTCGATGGCGAGAGACGGCTGAAACATTCATGGGGGAAGTTTCCGACGCTTCCGCGCGAGCTTATCCGCAAGATTATTCATCACCGCCTGGAACTTAACGGAACGATTATAAGGGACTATCTCGATTCGAAATATAGTGACGCCTCGGAGATAGACTGGGTCTCGGGCTCATGCATGATGGTAAGGCACGAGGCGTTGCGCGAAGTAGGGTTGCTTGACGAGCGGTTCTTCCTTTATTTCGAGGATATAGACTGGTGCGAGCGGATGCAGCGCGCCGGCTGGAAGGTTTATTATTATCCCGGGGCCGAGATAATACACTTTGGCAGTATAAGCGCTAATAAAAATAGGGAAAAGGCGTTAGTCGCTTACCGCGCGAGCCAGCTATATTTCAGCAAGAAATATTTTCGCCGCTTTACCCATATCGTTCTGAAGTCGCTTCTTTTTATAAAGACCCTCATCAACCTTCTTAAGCTGCAGTTTCTTAAGTTTATGGGGCAGAGGAATTTCAAAGAAGAGAAGATAAACCTCCTTTTGCGGGCCCACCGCAGAATTCTCTCGCTTCTTGTCAGCGATTATCCGGAGCTCGGCGAAGACTAAGTTATTTTCTTTCGGACGAGCTTTCTTTTACCGACCATACGCCCGGCGAGCTTCCATTCGTAAAAATAGCAGGGGATAAGTTCCGGATTCAGAGTGAGTTTCTTTATAACGCGGATGAGTTCGTAAGGGATGGCTATGGGGGCGTAGAATAGGAAGGGGAGCAAAGTTTCGTTTTTAAGGTAGCACCAGTAGCGGTTGGCGAGCGCTTTCGCTTTGATGAAGGTTTCTTTTTCGGAAGGGCCCTTCTTTTTGTGGAAGGCGCGCGCCTCGGGGACATATAATGATTTCCAGCCCGCCGAGCTTAAGCGCCAGGCGAGATCCACATCTTCGTAGTAGGCAAAAAAATCCTCGTCAAAGTATTCACCATTTATTTTTATTTCATCAAGCGCCGAGCGGCGGTAAAGGCTGACCGCGCCGGGAACGCCAAAAACATATTCTTTCTTATCGAATTGTCCTTTGTCGGTTTCTCCTTCGCCGCGGTCGAGCGGCAGGAGTCTCCAGTTCTGGAGTTTCAGGCCGGCGGAATCGATAACGGATTTTCCGCCCGTAGCGTTTGGGGCGAGAATCTTACCGCATGCCGAACCGGTTTTTAGATCCCTTTCCATTTCGCGGAGCAGCGTATCGATGAATTTCTCATCCAGAGTAACGTCGTCGTTTATGAAAAGTATGTACTCACCGCTTGAAACGTTTATTCCCTGATTGTTTGCGCGGGCGAAACCCTGGTTTTTATCGTTCTTGATGAGCCTTGCTTTATGTTTGGCGATGATTTCGGGAGCGTTATCATTTGAGGCATTGTCTACGGCAATTATTTCAATCTTGCCGTAAGTCTGCTTTAGCAAAGATGTTATACACTCCCGTAAAGTGTCGGCATTATTCCTTGTTACGATTATGGCTGATACAAGTCCTTTTTCCATGGCATAATTATACACAGATAATCACAGATACACCACACAGATTATCTGTGATAATCTGTGTGGTTAAAACTCCAAGCGTTTATCTGTGAACATCCGTGTTTACCGTGTATTACCCGTTGAGAAATCAGGCCGCTTCGTGTAAGATAATGTGCCTTTTTAGTTTAAGCGGTCGTCGCGGAGGAGTCGCATAGTGGACTAGTGCGCACGCCTGGAGAGCGTGAGGCTCTCAAAAGGGGCCCGAGAGTTCGAATCTCTCCTCCTCCGTTCTTCTTCGCTGCGTTGAGAGATTCGAAGCGAACGAGCGCCGACGTCAAGGAGGATGAGCGCGCAATCAGCGCGCGTAAGCGAGTGAGGGGAGCCTACGCAGCGTTTGCAATCGGCAAACGCGTAGTAGGCGAATCTCTCCTCCTCCGCCATCCTTCGCCCATATGAGGCAGGCCTGAAGTGGCAGGCTACGGATGGCACCGCCATAAGGTCGATCGTTCAGG
Organism: Candidatus Omnitrophota bacterium; assembly: GCA_028711765.1. Lineage (GTDB taxonomy): Bacteria > Omnitrophota > Omnitrophia > Omnitrophales > JAQTRP01 > JAQTRP01. The sequence continues at coordinate 7,217 of JAQTRP010000087.1, forward strand.
CCTACGAAGCTTGCTACTTTAGGTCCACTTGAATTTGAGCGAAGGAGGCCGGATGGCGCGGCCATAAATCGGATATTATTTTCATGTGGTTTGTGTATATAATTAAAAGTAAAAGATGCAAATTTAAGTACGTCGGATGTACAAGCGAAGTTTATAAAAGAGTGGAAGAGCATAATGAGGGTTTGTGCAGATCCACAAAGGCTTATAGGCCTTTTGAGCTTGTCGCATATGTTGCCGTTAGAGGCAAATTCAAGGCGCTCGACCTTGAGAAATACTTAAAAACAGGTTCCGGCACCACGTTTATAAAAAAGCATATACTTTAGTCTCCGAAGCCTGCTACGAAGGCCCACTATACATAGGCGGAGGAGAGGAAAATATTTTACTTATGCTCCTAAATTACTCACTACTTGCGATCGGAATTACATTCGGGGTTTTCGGCCAGCTTGCCATAAAGCAGGGTGTGCTTACCCTAAAGGTTAAATACGGGGATGGCATAGGTTTCTTCATCGGCGCCTTAACAAATGTGTTCGTCTTTATCGGAGTCGCCCTTTACGGCATGAGCACGGTAATCTGGCTTTTTATACTTTCCCGGGTCGACCTTAGCATTGCTTATCCCACGGTAAGCGCGGGATATATAATGGTAGTGCTTTTATCCAAAGTCTTTTTTAAAGAAGAAGTCACCGTCGCGCGCTGGGCGGGGGTTCTTGTTATTTCGGCCGGCGTCATCCTGGTGACCTGTTTTGTGTAGAGGAGTTTAATGATCCCGTTTCGTAATTATTGTTTGATTTTATTAAGCGTGTTGTGCTGCGTCTGCGGTCAGCTGATGATGAAAACCGGCATGACGGAGGTCGGGAGACTGACCCTGGAAACGCTTTTTAGCTTAGCCACGTTTTCGCGTATTTTGACAACCCCTTTTGTTTTAGGGGGCTTGTTTTTTTATGTGGTGAGCATGCTGTCTTGGTTCGTTGTTCTTTCAAGGGTCGAACTCAGCTTGGCGTATCCGATGTTGGGCCTCAATTATGTCCTTATCCTTTTGTTTTCATGGCTTGTTTTAGGCGAGCACATTACTTTAGTGCGCACCGCCGGCGTTCTTCTGATTTTCCTGGGCGTGATTTTGATATCGCAGAGCGCCCGCGTGAAGGTGAACACAGATTAGCACAGATAGATAATACAACATAGCTCTGCTTCGCCAAGCAGCTTTCGCGCTTGGCTTCGCAGCAACGTTCTTCTTCGCCACGATAAAAACCGTTGCTTCGAAGCCGCCGCATGAAAATGCGGTGGCGAAGAAGAACGGAGGGGTAGTCTAATTGGTAAGGCACCGGATTCGAAATCCGGCAGGGCTTCACCGCCCTTTGAGAGTTCGAGTCTCTCTCCCTCCGTTCTGCTTCGCTCAAACACTTTTGTGTTTGAGCTTCGCAGCAACTGCGTTCTTTTGTATGAGCGAAGCAGAACGTTGCTGCGTAGCCGTGCCGTTAAGGCAACGGCGTAGCAGAACAAT
>JAQTRP010000088.1 GCA_028711765.1 Candidatus Omnitrophota bacterium
GGGCGAGCAGTGCGTTCTCTGCGGGGGGGTTACGGAGTTGATCAAGGCGGGGTTCGATACCTTGGTTGAGGCGGGTTATCAACCGGAGATTGCGTATTTCGAGTGTCTACACGAGCTTAAGCTCATTACTGATGCCATAAATGAAACAGGGATAAGCGGAATGAGGCGCCGCGTATCCGATACGGCCGAGTACGGCGATTACACCCGCGGGAAACGTATTATCACAAAGGAAACCCGCGAGGAGATGAGGAAGATTCTAAAGGAAGTTCAGTCCGGTAAATTCGCGAAGGAATGGATTGAAGAAAATAAAAAGGGTAGGCCTAATTTCAACAAATTCAGGAAAGACGAAGACGGCCACCTTATTGAGACGGTCGGAACGAAGCTTCGCGGCATGATGGGCTGGATCTCCGCTAAAAAATAAACACAGATGAGCGCAGATGGGTACTTGGAATCTCAGCTACACAGATGGGCACAGATAAAATCCAAGTTGAAAGAACAGTTTTAATATTTCGGATCTATGTTTAATCTGCGCCAATCTGTGTGGTTATGGTACAGGATGTTCATCTGTGAAGGAATTTATGGATAACAAGCGCATACACGTATTCGACACAACTCTGCGTGACGGGGAACAATCTCCCGGAGCATCGCTCACGCCGAAAGAGAAGTGTGAAATCGCGCGCCAACTCGAGCGCCTGAACGTTGATGTTATCGAGGCCGGTTTTCCGGCCTCATCTGGCGGCGAGATCGAGGCGATCCAGGGAGTCTCAAGGGGCGTCAGGAAACCCGTGATTTGCGGCCTGGCGCGCGCAATACGCAGTGACATTGATGCTGCCAGGAAAGCCCTGAGGTATGCCAAGCGCCGGCGCATACACGTTTTTCTGGCCACCTCCCAGATTCATCGCGAATATAAGCTTCGTAAGGGGAAGGGCGAGGTCCTTGCTTTGGCGGAGCGGCACATTAAGTACGCCAAGAAATTCTTTGACGATATCCAGTTCTCGCCGGAAGACGCCTCACGGACCGAACCCGATTTTCTCCTCGAGATGGTCGAGACCGCCATCGCGGCCGGCGCTACAACAATCAATATTCCAGATACGGTGGGCTATGCCATTCCTCAGGAGTTCGGCCGCTTGATAAGGCTTCTCATCGAAAGGATACCCGTCCTCGGCAAGGATGTAACCTTGGCAGTCCATTGCCATAACGATCTCGGCCTCGCGACCGCAAATTCTCTTGAGGCCGTTCGTAGTGGCGCCAACCAAGTCGAGTGCACCATAAACGGAATCGGCGAGAGGGCCGGAAACGCCTCTTTGGAAGAAATTGTTATGGCGATTGATACGCGGCAGGATCTTTTTGGCGCGTGCACGAATGTTAAGCTGAATGAAATCGTTAAGGCCTCAAGACTTGTTTCGATGATGACCGGCATTCCGGTCCAGCCCAATAAGGCGATCGTGGGGCGTAACGCCTTTAGCCACGAGGCCGGCATACATCAGGACGGCGTCCTGAAGAAACGCCAGACCTACGAAATTATCGACCCTAAGTGCATCGGCCTTTCGGGCAGCCAGCTTGTTTTGGGCAAACACTCGGGACGCCACGCGTTTAAGGAGAGACTCAAAAAATTAGGCTATGACCTGAAGCCCGCCGATATGGAAAAGACCTTCAAGCGTTTCAAGGTCTTGGCGGACCAGAAAAAGGAAGTCTATGACGAGGATATCGAGGCCCTTCTCGAAGACGAACTTTCAAAAGTTCCCGAGACGTGGATTTTAGATTATCTTGCCGTTAACATCGCTACCGACAGAGCTCCCGAGGCGACGGTAAGGCTTCGGAAGAAAGGCAAGAAATACGAAGCCATAGCAAAAGGCGACGGTCCTGTGGACGCCTGTTACAAGGCGATCGAGAAGATTACAAAGATGAAGGTCGATCTTCGTGACTATTCGCTCAAGGCGGTAAGCCGCGGCGAAGACGCCTTAGGAGAGGTCGGCGTCAAAGTACTCGGCGCCGGTAGGGAAGTTACGGGGCGTGCCGCGAATACCGACATAATACAGGCGAGCGTCAATGCCTATATGCAGGCCATAAATAAGCTCTGTTCTAAGAGTGTTAAGCGAAGGTCCTTTTCCGAGCTTCGTCTAGTTTAGTTGGTGCCTGACCGGCTCACACCTTTTATGGAAATGACGCAGAGACTTAAACTATACGGTATTTTCGGTTATCCGCTGCGCCATACGCTTTCCCCCGCGATGCACAACAGGGCCTTCCGCCTCCTCGGCCTTAATGCTGTTTATCTCGCTTTAGAGTTAAATCCCCGGCAATTTCGGTCGTTATTTTATAAGAAGAGGAATCTGATACTTGACGGTTTTAATGTGACGATTCCCTATAAGGAGGAGGCGTTCAGATATTGCGACCACCTCTCGTTGCCGGCCCATGCCGTCGGGGCCGTGAATACTGTAAAGCTAATCAAGGGGCGTCTTTTCGGTTATAACACCGATATCGATGGTTTCGAGGCGTCGCTTAAGAAAGCGCGCTATTCGCTTAAAAATAAGCGCGTCCTGCTATTCGGGGCGGGAGGCGCGGCGCGGGCTGTAACATATGCTTCTTTGAAACAAGGGGCGCGGAGCATCCGGATCGTAGAGGTCGATCTTAAGCGGGCACGCTCGCTTAAGCGTGATTTTAGGCGTATTTTTGCCGCGAAGAAGATCGAGATTACGCCTTACAAGCGCTGTCTTATTAAGTCGGCGCTCCGTGATACGGATTGCATTATAAACGCGAGCGGGGTCGGCCTAAGACCTAAGGATCCGTCGCTTATCGAGGCGCGTGATTTCGCGGGCCTGAAAAATATTTTTGTTTACGATCTCATTTACAATCCGCCCGTTACACCGCTTCTTCGCGCGGCGCGGCGTAAGGGATTTAAAGTTTTAAATGGTCTCGATATGCTTCTTTTCCAGGGGGCTAAGGCGTTTGAAATCTGGACAGGGCGCAGACCGCCCGTCGCGGAAATGTTAAAAACATTAAAAATGTCAAAAACATTGAAGAGGTCATAATGACAGGCATAACGGCTTATCTCAATAACATTGGGTTGTTTCTCGAAAGTTGTACGTGGGCAACGGGCGCGGTTGTGTTTTTCCTCGGCAGCTGCATAGGGAGCTTTTTGAACGTTTGTATCTACAGGCTTCCGCGGGGAATTTCGGTGGTGAGGCCCGGTTCATATTGTCCCCATTGCAAGACCCCGATTGTATGGTATGATAACATTCCGCTCGTGAGTTATGTGCTTCTCTGGAAGCGTTGCCGCAGCTGCAGGAGAAAAATTTCATTCCGTTATTATTTGGTAGAGCTTTTGGCTGGCAGTATTTTTCTGTCGCTTTTTGTTTATTACGGTCTTAGCTCGTTTTTCTTCTTTTACGGTTATTTCATTTCCGCGCTCCTCGTCGTGGCGTTTGTCGATTTTGAGCACCAGGTTATCCCCGACGAGGTATCGCTGACGGGGATTTTGTTTGGGTTGCTGTTTTGTTTTGTGTTTCCCGGCGTGCTTGACGAGGTAAATCCCAGGCTCGCCCTCGCGGATTCCACCCTCGGTGTTTTGGCAGGCGGCGCAATGATTTACGCAACGGGCACGATCGGGCGGTTTGTGTTCAGGCGTGAGGCGATGGGCGGGGGCGATATCAAACTTATGGCGATGATAGGTGCGTTTCTCGGGCTGCGCCTTGTGATTATCACTTACTTTGTCGCGCCGATATTGGCGGCGCCGATAGGCATAATTTTGAAGCTTACGAAAAAAGCGGACGTGATACCATACGGGCCTTTTCTTGCCCTTGCGTCGCTTATCGTTATCTTGTTCGGCAATCAGATTATTCAATTGGTGCTTGGAATACACTAAGCCAGGTACTTACTATGTTAGCCGGTGAACGGGTAAGCCAGTTTAAATTGGATGGTTAACAGGCACACTGGCTAACTGGCATACCGGCTGACAAATTGAGTTTAATTCGATTACAATAGTTAATTAAAAACAAAAAAATGAGGTTATAGATGCTCCAATATCTGACATGCGGCGAGTCACACGGAAAATACCTGATGGCAATACTCGAAGGGATGCCGTCCGGGCTTAAGTTAGATTCCTCTTATATCAACGACGAGCTTCTGCGCCGTCAGCGCGGTTACGGCCGCGGCGAGCGCATGTCGATCGAGGAAGATCACGTTGAGATTATTTCAGGCTGCCTCAAGGGCGAGACTACAGGCGCCCCCATCGGGTTACTGCTTGAGAATAAGAATTTCACGATTGATTCTCTGCCACCGCTCTTCAGGCCGCGCCCCGGCCACGCGGATCTTGCCGGCGCGCTGAAATATCGCGAGGAGATACGTTCTATCCTTGAGCGGGCGAGCGCCCGTGAGACTGCGATGCGCGTCGCGACAGGCGCCGTCGCGAAGCGCCTCGTCTCGGAATTCGGGGCGGGGCTTGTCTCTCATGTTGTCCAGATAGGCCATGTCTCGGTTCCAAAAAAACCTCTTAGTTTTGATGAAATCGGAGAAAAGGTGAAGACGTCTATCTTAAACTGCGCCTTCCCGCAGGCGGAGCGCGATATGATACACGCCATAGACCTTGCCCGGAAGAGAAAAGATACTCTCGGCGGTACGTTTGAAGTGATTGTCCGCGGTGTTCCGCCCGGCCTTGGTTCCCACGTTCATTATCTTAGAAAGCTCGACGGCCGGATTGCTCAAAGCCTGATGAGCGTACAGGCGATAAAGGCGGTGGAGTTCGGCTTGGGAAGAGATTACGCCGAGACGCCGGGGCATCTGGCGCATGATGAAATTTTTTATAACCGCACCCGCGGTTACTTCCGTAAGTCTAACCGCGCCGGGGGTATAGAAGGCGGCATGTCGAACGGCGCCGATATAGTTGTGCGTGCCACGATGAAGCCGATAGCCACTCTGGGAAAGCCGCTCCGTTCCGTGGATGTCAGGACCAAGAGGCCCATGCTTGCCGACTTTGAGCGCGCGGACATTTGCGCTGTGCCGGCCGCGAGCGTGATAGGCGAGGCCGCTTGCGCTTTTGAGATTGCCCGGGCGATGTGTGAAAAGTTCGGCGGCGACTCCCTCTCTGAAATGAAGCGTAACTTCCGCGGTTATCTCGCCCAGCTTCGTCACTCTTGATAAAATCCACACCTGCCTGCCGGCGAGGCAGGGATGATCACAGATGGGCACAGATAGTTCGCGTTTCTCCGCGTCGGACAAAAGGAGTATGCTACCCCTAAAGAGTTATGGGCAATAATATATATCTTGTAGGTATGATGGGCTCGGGCAAGACATCTACCGCGAAAGTTCTCGCCGAAAGGCTCAGTCTCGCTTATATCGAGCTTGATTCCCTGATAGAGAAACGGGCAGGGAAGACGATAAACCGTATATTCGAGGAAGACGGCGAAGAGATCTTCCGCAACCTCGAGAGCGAACTCTTGGGCGAGGTTGCCGGCGAGCGGGATCAGGTAATTTCCACCGGCGGAGGCGTCGTAATCCGCGGGGAAAACCGCGCGCGCATGCGCTCATCCGGCAAGGTAATTTACCTTAAAGGTTCGGTTCGAGTTTTGTGGTCGCGCCTTCGTGTTGTCAAAGACCGGCCGCTCCTTAAAGTTGAGAAGCCGGAGAAACGCCTCGGAGAAATTTTAAAATCGCGTAAGGCTTTTTATGAAGAAGCCGATTTTGTAGTTGATACCGATTCGAAGAAACCCGAGGAAATAGCCGAGGAAATCATCGGTTTGCTTGCGAGGCCCCGTACCGCGTAGGGTACGGGGTGGTTGTATAGAAGGGATTTAAATGGGCAAGAAGATTAATAGGATAAGGGTCAATTTGGGCAGACGGAGTTACGATATTGTGGTAGGGCTCCGTTTGGACGCGGTCCTGGGCAGTTTTCTTAAAAAGAATTTTGCAGGGAGGAAGGCGCTCGTCGTGACGGATAAATCTATCGCGCGCTTTCACCTTAAAAATCTCTTAAGGATTCTTCGCGTATCAGGGCTTGACCCGGCTGTGCACATTGTCCCGCGCGGCGAGCGCGCAAAATCCGAGCGCGAGCTCTTCCGCGTGTACCGCTCGCTCATCCGCCACGGCTCTGACAGGACATCGCTTGTCGTCGCCTTAGGCGGCGGTGTCATCGGAGACCTGGCGGGTTTCGCCGCGGCGACCTATATGCGCGGCATCGCATTTATAAATTGCCCGACTACTCTGCTTGCCCAGGTCGACAGCTCTATAGGCGGAAAGACAGGCATCGATCTTAAGGAAGGTAAAAACCTTACCGGTGTCTTTTATCAGCCGTGGCTTGTTTTGTGCGATCAGGCTTATCTCAAGACCTTGCCCCAGAGGGAGTTCGTCGGCGGCCTTGCGGAGGTTATTAAGTATGGCGTGCTTGACGGTAGCTTCTTTAAATACTTGGAGAAAAATATAAGCCGTATACTGAGGCGTGATACGGTCTGTCTTAGTCATGTTGTCGGCGCCTCGGCCTGTATCAAGGCACGCATTGTGGAGCGGGATGAATGCGAAAAAAGAGGACTGCGGGTAGCCCTTAATCTCGGCCACACCTTCGCCCATGGCTTTGAGGGCGCGGCGGGCTACCGGAAGATTAATCATGCCCAGGCGGTGGCCATAGGGCTTATCGCCGCGGCCAAGCTGAGCATGGCAAAGGGTTTTTTCTCAAGGCCTGATTTCGAGCGCCTTGTCTCGCTGATAAAAAAGAGCAGACTCCCCGTCGCCTTGCGGGGATTTTCGTTGAGCCCGAAGAGGGTTATTGATTTTATGAAGCATGATAAAAAAGCGCGCCTAGGAAAACTTACATTTATTTTGCCGGCGCGCATAGGAAAAGTCCGTATCACAAACCAAATCTCCGCCCCTCGGATAAGACAAGCGCTTTCTGATGTCTCCTGACGCACGCTCAAACTGCCTAGCCCTCCTCCTCTTGAATCAGGTTTCCTTTTTGTCGAAGGAGGAGTTTTTAAATCTCATCAAGGTATTCAAGGAGCCTGCTTCTATCATAGCGCCGCAGAATGAAAGAAGCCTCGCGAGCGTATCCCAAATCGGCAGCCGTCTCGCGAGCGCGCTTAAAAAGATCGGGAAGATCTTCAACTCCGAGAAGGAGCTTGAGCGCTGTGAGAGGGAAGGCATCCGTCTTGTAAATATTCTCGAAGACATCTATCCCGTTAATCTCAGGGAAATATACGATCCGCCTTTGGTTTTGTATGTTAAAGGAGATGTTTCAAGTTTTCATAAGGCCGCGGTCGCAATTGTCGGGTCACGGCTCTCGAGTATTTACGGGGAAGAGGTAGCGCGGCGTTTTTCATCTAAGCTTGCCGGATGGGGGCTTACCGTTGTTTCCGGCCTCGCGCGCGGGATAGACTCCGCGGCCCACCGGGGCGCGCTTGAAATAAAAGGACGCACCGTAGCAGTGTTGGGATCGGGCATTGACGTCGTTTACCCTAAAGAGAACAGAGCGCTTTTTGATGAGGTGGCAGGACGCGGCGCTTTGGTGAGCGAGTTTCCGCTTACGACGCCGCCTTTAAAACAGAATTTTCCGCGCCGCAACCGCGTCATCAGCGGGCTTTCGCTCGGAGTCCTCGTGGTCGAGGCTCACGAGAAGAGCGGTTCTCTCATAACTGTCCGCTCGGCTATTGAGCAGGGACGCGAGGTATACGCGGTGCCGGGCAAACTCAACGCCCCTATGTCGCGCGGCACCAACCAGCTTTTAAAGGACGGCGCGAAGCTCGCACTCGAGCCGGAAGATATACTCAGCGATTTAGAGCCTCAGCTTAAAGGCCTCGTGAAAGAGCCCGGCGCGCTTGACAATAAGGGAGAAGAAAGTCCGATAAGGTTAGGCGATAAGGAGCGAAAAATACTCTCTTTGTTAAAGGAAGAATCCCTCTCGGCCGATGATATTGTGGAACGGCTGGCGCTTGGCGCCCATGAAGTGCTTTCAATATTGACAAGCCTTGAGATTAAGGGGTGTGTGAAGAAACGCTCAGGGGTATTTAGTTACGTGAGGGGTTGATTTTTCCTTGCATGGTTTCATGAGATGGATTATCATATCAGGCATGATGAAGGTTTACCGTGAATTTGTATTTTAGCGAAAGGAGTTGGCTATGGTAGAGGAGATGAGACCGGTAGTGGAGGGAGGCTCCCAGGAAGCGGCAAAGGCCCCTAAGGGTAAGCGTTTCGCGTGCGCTATCATCGATCTTGTGGTTATTCCTATTCTGCTTGGGATTGTGGCGGGTTTGGCTCTTTTTCGCGCGCCCGAGGGAGTTCGCAATGTTGCGCTGATTGCTATTAACGTTGTGTGGATGATCTTCAGGGATTTTACATTCTCGCCGGGGCGCAAGATGGTCGGCCTGAAATTAACGAGCCTTACCGGCGATAAGGTAACACTGGCTCAGGCGTTTATCCGCAACATCCTTCTGATAATCCCCTTTGTCCTCGTCGTAGGATATATAGTCGAGATTATATTTGTGTTCGTCAAGGGCGACCGCTTGGCGGATAATTGGGCAAAAACCCACGTTGTAGAAGCATAATCGAGTTTGGCATAGGTTAAGGCCGGGGCTAAGGTTTAGGCAAACCAAAAGTCAAGAGTAGGT
>JAQTRP010000005.1 GCA_028711765.1 Candidatus Omnitrophota bacterium
TCCGAGGAGCGAAGATCCCGAAGCAATCCTTGATGAGATCTGGGAGGGTATACCGTCCTCGGAGCGTTCTAAAGTGGAGCGCGTTCCGGATAGGCGTCAGGCGATTATAAGATCGCTCGATATCGCATGCGAAGGCGATATAGTGTTGATTTTGGGCAAAGGCCATGAGACATATCAGATTATCGGGAATGGGCGTTTCGATTTTAGCGATCAAGAGGTAGTGCGGTCTTACTGCGCCGAGACAGTCAAAGTAAAAAGTGGAGCCCCGCGGCTTTGCAGCCGCGACCCTTTGACTTACGCTTCGCGGGGCGGAACCGCTCCGAAGCAATGACTCTGCTTCGCTCAAATACTTTCGTTTTGAGCTTCGCAGCAGTACCCTCCTTCGCATTCAGCCACGGCTCGACAGCCGTGACTTTCTGCGAAGGAGGGTAAGAATTAGAAAGGCAAAGCCAAGGTATGTTACTTCTTAGCGAAATCAGTGCGATTACGGGGGGTCTGCCCCTGAGGGCGCAGGCTGATTTTAAAATAAGCGGTATAACGACCGATTCGCGCAACGTGAAGACGGGCGATTGCTTTATTGCCCTGAAAGGCGATAAGCACGACGGCGCGATGTTCGCCACTGAGGCATCAAAGCGCGGCGCACGGTGTTTCATAGTAGAGAAGGACACGCCCAACAGCCTGCCGAATGTGATAATCGTTAAAGATTCTTACCGTGCTCTTTTAGATCTCGCCTCGGCTTATCGGGTACAATTTTCCGCTAAAACAATCGGCGTGACAGGCAGCTGCGGCAAGACAACGGTCAAAGAGGCAGTCGCTTTCCTGCTCGGTATAAATCACACAGTTTTATCGAACGAAGGCAATCTCAATAATCACATTGGCCTGCCGCTTACGCTTTTTAGGTTGAAGAAAGAACACAAGTTTGTAGTTGCCGAGATGGGGGCGAATCATCGCGGCGAGATCGCGCTTTTGGCTTCCGTTGCGAAGCCCGATGTCGGCGTCATCGTAAACGTAAACCCGGTGCATCTCGAAGGATTCGGAGATATCCAGGCAATTTACAGGACAAAGCTCGAGCTCGCTGAATACGTCAATCATCAGGATGGTATCATCGTTACGAACGGTGATGATGAAATTTTGAGATCGTTGGTTCATTCTTTTAAAGGCCGTGTATTTTTATTCGGGCGCTCCAAGGCCTGCCATATCCGCCTGACGCAATTTATCGCCGTGGGTGATGAGGCCTTGATGGAAGTAAACAAGAAGTACCGTTTTCCGGTGAGGACGGCCGCGCCTTTCCAGGCGATGAATATCCTTTGTGCGCTTACTGTTCTTCACGCGCTGGGAAAGCCAGTTGGTTATTTCGAGCGCGGTCTTTATGATTTTAAGTTTCCTAAAGGGCGTTTTGAGGCGATCCCGCTTGAAAGTGGTGCCACGATTTATTTTGACGGTTACAATGCCAATCCCGCGGCATTTCGGGCCTCACTCGAGGCATTCCACCACGCGGCTCCCGAAGGGCGGAAAATTGTACTTTGCGGGGATATGTTGGAATTGGGAGATAGGGCCGAAGAATATCACCGTCAGTTGGGTGAAGGCCTCGCGGAGTACGACCTTCAGGGAATTATCGCCGTCGGCCAGTGGCGGGATACGGTCATCGAGGCGGTTCGGGAACGTACGAGGAAACACATTTTCGCGCGCTCGTTCGAACATAAGGAAGAAGCCGCCGATTTCCTGCGTTCAATACTTCGTCAGCGCGACCGGATCCTGATCAAGGGATCGCGGCGCCTTCAGCTTGAGAGCGTTATCGACGACCTCAAGAAAATACGCCGATTAGGCGCGATGGTTTGTCCATAGAATATAGACGATGCTTTATCTTTTTCTCTATCCTTTCAGGGATCACATTTTCTTCTTCAATCTTTTCCGCTACATCACGTTCCGGGCGATGGCGGCAAGCGTTACGGCCTTTCTCATCTGTATTATATTCGGCCCTATGGTTATGCGTTGGCTTGTAAGCCTCAGCATTTTTGACAGTCACAACCGCGACCACGCCGAGAAGATCCACCAGTTCTTTGCCCACAAGAAGACGGTCCCCACGATGGGCGGCGTCCTGATTCTCTTGAGTATCGTTTTGTCAAATCTGTTGTGGGGCAATCTGACCAATCACTTCCTGATTCTTGCCCTCGTCGTGACGGTGTGGTTTGGGACGGTCGGTTTCATCGACGATTATATAAAGATACGCAAGCGGAATACGACCGGCCTTACGATCGCGACAAAATTCATGGCTCAGGTAATCGCCGGCGTCGCAATCGGTGTCATTCTTTATTTTAATCCGGAATTCAACGACTCTCTTTACGTGCCTTTCTTCAAGAACGTGGTCTTACGGCTCGGTATTTTTTATATCCCGTTCATTGTTCTTGTGCTTGTCGGAAGCTCGAATGCCCTTAATCTTACGGACGGGCTGGACGGACTCGCGATCGGCTGCCTCGTTATGGCCGCGGGCGCCTATACGATATTGAGTTACATTTCGGGACACTTTGGTTTCGCCGATTACCTTAAGGTCCCTTTCTTCCGCAGCGCAGGAGAGCTTACTGTCTTTTGCGCATCCCTAGTCGGTGCCGGAATCGGTTTTCTATGGTTTAATTCTTATCCCGCGAGTGTTTTTATGGGGGATACTGGGTCCTTGGCCTTGGGCGGGGCCTTGGGTGCCGTCGCGGTTTTTATTAAGAAGGAGTTTCTCCTTCTGATTGTCGGCGGAATATTTGTATGGGAGGCGCTATCCGTTATTCTTCAGGTGTCTTCTTTCAAATGGACCGGGAAAAGAATTTTCCTCATGGCCCCTTACCATCATCACCTCCAGCTCAAGGGATGGCCTGAATCGAAGGTGACAGTCAGATTCTGGATTATCGCTTTTCTTTTGGCTGTTTTAGGTATCAGTACTTTGAAGATACAATAGGGTCTTTATGTACCTGGTACCGGATTAATGGGCTCGGTACCAGGTACATAAAGACAATCTCCCTGCCTTGCCGGCAGGCAGGCAACGGGGTGAACAAGGGGAAAAAAGAATGGAAATAAAAGGGAAAAAAGTAATTGTTATAGGTTTGGGGCAGAGCGGCCTTGACGCTGCTGAGTTCGCGCACAGGAAAGGTGCCCATGTCTTTGTGACCGAAGCCGAGCGCGCACCGCTTTTGGAAGGAAGGGCCCAGGTACTCCGTAAGGCAGGAATCGAAGTCGAATTAGGTGGGCACAGGAAAGGCCTTTTTGAGAAAGCGGACTGGGCGGTTATTTCCCCCGGGATTTCCCCGCAGAAGGAAATTTTTCGGGAGGCGTCTCGCGCACTGGGTGATCACCTGATAAGCGAGATCGAACTCGCGTACAGATTTTGCCCCGCCCAGATTATCGCGATTACGGGGACGAACGGAAAATCCAGCGTTACCAGCTGGACAGCGGCCATCTTCACAAAGCTTGGTCATCCCGCGGTGGCCTGCGGCAACCTTGGCAATACTTTTATCGGTGAAATATCAAAACTGGATGCGTCGATGAAGGTTGTAATAGAGGTCAGCTCTTTTCAGCTTGAGACCATAAGGGAGTTCAGGCCGTTTATCGGAGTTCTCCTTAATATCACACCCGATCATTTTAACTGGCATACCGACTGGGATGATTATGTCAGGGCAAAGACACGGCTTTTTATGAATCAGACAAACGGTGATTACGCCATCCTGAACTGCAAAGACAGGTCGTCTTCGTTGATTGCCCCGAAGGTTTCTTCCAAGGTTCTCTATTTTAACTGCGGGGAAGTGTTCAATCCGAATTGGGATGCCGTTTTGGCTATTACTGATATTTACGGGATAGACCGTCGGCTAGCCGAGGCAGTTTTGGAGAAGTTGCCCGCGCTGCCTCACCGCCTCGAAGTTGTGTCCACTCAGGACGGCCTTGTTTATATCGACGATTCCAAAGCCACTAATCCCGATTCGCTTACATGGGCGCTCGAGCGGCAGAGGAAAAAGGTCATACTTCTCGCGGGAGGGCGCGCGAAGGGCACGGATTTCGGTTTCCTGAAGCCCTTGCTTGAGAAAAAGGTAAAGCATCTTGTCCTTTTCGGCGAGGCCCGCAGCGAGATGAAAGAATCGTGGGCAGGCGCAGCGGCTATGAGTGTCGTTGAGACCCTCGAGGAAGCGGTGGACACTGCCCGCGCGAATGCCAACGAAGGCGATATCATACTTCTTTCGCCGGCCTGCGCAAGCTTCGACCAGTTTAAAAGTTATAAACACAGGGGCGATGTTTTTAAGGCATACGCCCAGAAAAGGTCTCCTCTAAAAGTTTCTCGCACCGCGGTGTAATGACGCTATGTTTCAGCTTTCCAGGGAAGGTTACCGGATTTTCATTATAGTCTGCGTCCTTATCGCCGTGGGTGTCGTGATGGTCTACAGCGCGAGCGCCATTTACGCCTACCAATTTTTCAAGAGTTCATCCTATTTCCTTAAACGCCAGCTGCTTTTTGTCCTGCTGGGGTTTGCCGGTTTTTTCGGGAGTTTCTTTTTGAACCTTGATTTTTTAAGGCGCCACAGCCGTAAGCTCGTTTTAGCAGCGATTTTTCTACTCGTCCTCGTCCTTTTTATCGGGCGCGCCGCGGGAGGCGCCCAGCGATGGATCGGCCTTGGAAGCCTCAACCTTCAGCCGGTCGAATTCGCGAAGATCGCTTTTTGTATTTTTCTGGCGGATTATCTCTCGCGCCGGGCGCGCTTTGTGAGGGAAGGGCGCCTCAAGGTTTTCTTCACACCGCTTGCGATTCTTTTTATTGTTTCGGGCCTCGTATTGGCCCAGCCCGATTTAGGATCTACCGCTTTTCTTTTTATGATTACCTGCATTTTGCTTTTTGTAGCGGGCCTGAGGAAGAGGTGGATCGCGGCCGCTTTCGGAATGCTTGTGCCGGCCCTTATCCTGCTCATTGTGTTTGAGCCTTACCGCATGAAGCGCCTTGTGGCTTATGCAAACCCGTGGAGCGATCCGCGGGGCACGGGATACCAGATTATTCAATCTTTCACGGCCTTCGGCGCGGGCGGGCTGAAAGGCGTGGGCCTTGGCGCGGGTACACAAAAGCTGTTTTATCTCCCGCAGAGTTATTCGGATTTTATATTTTCTATAATAGGCGAGGAGACGGGACTGATAGGTGCGGCGTTTGTTCTCGTTTTGTTCGCTCTTTTCGTTTACGAGGGGATTACCATCGCGCGCAGGGCGGCAAACCGGTTCTACCGGCTCTTGGCTTTTTCCCTTACTCTTCTCGTGGGTTTGCAGGCGCTTCTTAATATTTCCGTCACTGTCGGCCTTGTGCCGACGAAAGGGTGCCCTCTTCCTTTTATAAGTTACGGCGGCTCCTCGCTTATTTTCAACATGATTGCCGTAGGGCTTTTACTTGCGGTAGACCGCAAGACCAATGTGCACGAGGAAGGGCGGGAACAATTTTTTATCTGAGCGATGAATCCCAGCAAGGCTAAAACCATTATCATATTTTCCGGCCATACCGGCGGCCATTTATTTCCAGCATTGAGTTTTGCGGATGAATTTAAGCACCGTCATCCGGAGTTTGAAATAATCTTCGTAGGTGGCAGGAGCGAGGCGGCCTTGCCTTTTGGCTGGCAGGCATTTCCTTATAAATATCGTGTGATTGATATGGCTCCATGGAAGGGCGGCCTCCTCAAGCGCTTTCGTTTTCAATTAAGCTTTCTCGGCGCGTGGCGGGATGTGTTACGGCTTTTCCGCGAAGTTAATCCGTCTTTAGTCGTTGGTTTTGGAGCGCTCGTTTCTGTGCCGGGTGTCCTTGCCGCGCGCTTTAGGAAGATTCCAACCTTGATTCATGAACAAAACCTGAAGTTTGGGAAAGCCAATAAGCTCCTGTGCAGTTTTGCGGAGCTCGTTGCCGTCAGTTTTAAAGAAACCCTCTCCGGCCTGCCGGAGGCTAAAGGGGTCTGGACAGGTTACCCGTTAAGGCAGAGTTTCTTTAAGGCCAGGATTCCGGGGCGCGGCAATTCAAGGTTTAACCTCCTTATTCTGGGCGGCTCCCAGGGGGCGAAGCGGCTTAACTGTATTGTCGTTCGGGCGTTGCGCGGACTTAGCGATGAAGAAAGAGAGAAAATTGCCGTTATTCATATAACAGGCCGGAACAATCTGGAAGAAGCGGAGTCTTTTTATTCCGGCCTCGCGATCGACCGCAAGCTCATCGGTTTTACTGATGAGATTGAAGAGTTTTACACCCAGAGCGATTTTGTGGTCGGCCGCGCGGGTGCCGGCACTATTTTTGAGGCGGCTTACTTTGGCCTCGCGGCATTATTTATTCCGTATCCTGGAGCGGGCAATCACCAGAAGGATAACGCGGGCTTCATTGCCGCTCACGGTGCCGGCATGGTGATTACGGAAGATAAATTAAGCGAAGAAGCTTTGATTTCTCTTTTGAGATCTGCTATAAATAATCCTTCGGGTTTAAATGCGATGAAGGAAAGCGCGAGAAAGCTCTTTCACCATGATTCCGGCGAGCGGCTTACGAATGCCGCGGAAAGATTGTTGAAAACCTCATGCGTTTCTTAGAGGGGAAAAAGAGAGTTCATTTTGTCGGCATCGGCGGCGTGGGGATGAGCGCCCTCGCGAAAACGCTCCTTTATTGGGGATATAGTGTTACAGGTTCCGACCTGAAGGAAAATAAGTGGGTCCATTCCTTAAGGTCGGGCGGCGCTAAGATTTCACTCGGCCATAACGGCGCTACGGTCCGGAATGCGGATCTCGTTGTTTATTCATCCGCGATTTGCCGCGATAATCCCGAACTTAGCGAAGCGAAACGTCGAGGAATTCCAGCCTGCCACAGGGCGGAGCTCCTCTCGGATCTTGTTTCCACGGGGGTATTGGTCGCCGTAAGCGGTACGCACGGAAAGACGACGACCACCTCGATGATCTCACAGCTTTTATCCACGCAGGGTTATAATCCCACTTGTTTTGTAGGCGGCCGCATGGTCAACGCAGAAGATAATGTCATTCGCGGATGCCGGGAGCTTTTTGTCGCGGAGATTGACGAGAGCGACCGCTCGCAGTCGAACTTCCACCCCGATTATCTTGTCCTGACCAATATCGAGGCCGAACACCTTGATGTCTATAGCGACCTCAACGATATTAAGCGGGCTTTTTCAAGCTATGTCGGGAGTGCTAAAGCCTGCGGCAAGGTAATCTTTTCGGCGGAATGCCCGAATGTTTGCGAGATTATGAAAAATTTTCCGGGGCATGTGTCGTTCGGCCTAAGTCCGAAGGCGGATTATTACGCCGGGGATATTTCTCTCTCGAGCCGGGGGGCAAAATTTTCTGTTTATCATGACTCTAAATTTCTCGGGCTTATGGAGCTCAGGCTTTTGGGCTTGCATAACGTCCTCAACAGCCTTGCGACGGTTGCGTTTGCCGGGGTTTTTGGTATAAACTTTGAAGCCGCGCGCGAAGCGCTTTATCAGTTCCGCGGCGTCGGTCGCCGCCTTGAGATTAAACTCGACTCCGATGATTTAATGGTGATCGACGACTACGCGCATCATCCGACGGAAATAAAAGCGGGGCTTGAGGCGCTGGGGCTTTTGGCGAGGCCCGTGACGGTGGTTTTTCAGCCGCACCGCTTCAGCCGCACGCTTCGTCTCGCCCGCGAGTTTGGGCCTGCTTTCCGCAAGGCTGGCCGCGTCATACTTACCGACATTTACAGCGCGGGCGAGAAACCGGAGGCGGGCGTAAGCTCAGACCTTATTTATAAAGTCGTGAAAGAGGACGGCCATCCCGATGTCTGCTTCGTCGGCCGTTCCGGGATTATAGATTATCTTAAGCATAACGCGCGCAGGGGGGAGATCATAGCCTTCGTGGGCGCCGGAGATATTTCCGAACTTGCCAATGAGTACGTCAGTCAATATCAGTCTTTCGCTCAAGTCTAACGAGCCGCTTTCGGCGCATACGAGTTTCCAGATAGGCGGGCCCGCCCTTTTCTTCGCGGAGCCCGGGAAGCGCGAAGAGCTCGCAGGACTAATTTCATTCTCAAACGACGAGGGTCTCGCGCGGCTTGTTATCGGACGGGGGAGCAACCTGCTTTTTTCTGACGAGGGTTTCCCGGGACTTGTAATCTCCACTCTGCGTCTAGACTCACAACATATTGAATTTAAAGGGGATACGTTAAAGGTTTCCTGCGGAATGGATTTACCTGTCTTGGTTCACAGGTGCGTCGAGAAGGGGTTTGGAGGGCTTGAATTTTTAGCCGGCATCCCCGGCACTGTTGGCGGCGCTTTAGTACAAAATGCGGGAGTTTCTCACAACGCCGAAAAACCAAACGAGATCAGTGAATGCGTTCTCTCTATCGAGGCGCTCGACCAACATGGCAATCCCGTTTTTCTAAGCCGCGACGAGCTTTCCTTCGGATATCGAAGTTCTATTTTCAAGGGGAGCGGTCTTGTCCTTATTTCGTGCGAACTTAAAGGATGCCACCGCCCTAAAGAGGCGATCGCGGCAAAGGTAAAGCAGAATCTTGATTATAGAAAATCGCGGCACGACCTTTCTCATCCGAGCGCAGGGTCGGTTTTTAAAAATCCCGAAGGTGTCTCAAAACGGGCAGGAGAGTTGATTGATGCCGCCGGTTTTAAGGGCTTGAGAGTGGGGGATGCCGAGGTTTCTATGAGGCATGCGAATTTCATCGTGAATCGCGGCGAGGCGTCGTCATATGATGTGCTTAAAATTATCGAGCGCATCCGGCGGGTAGTGAAGGAAAAGTTTGGGGTGGAGTTAGAGCTTGAAATAGAAGTTATTTGAGGAAAGAGAGGAGATGAGCAAGTGAGGAGAGTAGGTGTACTTTTAGGCGGGGATTCGAGCGAGCGCGAGATTTCCGTGAGATCAGGACGGGCTATTGCTTGCGCGCTTGCGGGTGTTGGAGTCGATGTCGTGGAAATTGATACCAAATCTTCTCCTAGAGAGGAAATCAGGAAGCACGACATCGAAATCGCTTTCATCGCCCTGCACGGCAAGGGCGGCGAGGACGGGCGGATACAAAAAATTTTGGAAGAACTCGGCATTCCGTACACGGGTTCGGACGCCGTCTCAAGCGAGCAGGCCTTCGATAAGGGCGAAACTAAAAAGATATTTATGATGAAAGGCGTTCCGACGCCTAATTTCTGCGTCGTAAGCAAAAATGACTGGCAGGAAAAAATACAGTCGCTCAGGTTTCCGGTTTTTGTGAAGCCCTTGAGAGACGGTTCGAGCATTGGAGTATTTATGGTTGAGGAGCCGGGCGGTCTTGAGGCCTCGCTTGAGCTTGAGTTCGCGAAGTACTCGCGGCTTCTTATCGAGGAGCGCATATCGGGGCGCGAGCTTACGGTCGGCATCCTCGGCGAGGACGCCCTTCCCGTGATTGAGCTTTTACCTAAGCGCCCGTTTTACGATTATGAGGCTAAATACACGAAGGGCCTGACCGAATATGTCGTTCCGGCACGGCTCGGCCGTTATTACGGAGACCTTGTCCGGGAAATAGCCTTGAGGGCGCACCGCGCGCTCGCGCTCCGTGATTTCTCGCGCGTTGACATTTTCCTGGATTCGGCCGGCCAACCGTATGTGCTCGAGGCGAATTCTATACCGGGTTTTACCGAGACAAGCCTATTACCCAAGGCCGCGCGTGCCTCAGGAATTGATTTTCCAAATCTGTGTCTTACGATTCTCGATTTGTGCTGGCGCAGAACGAAAGGGGCGCCGTTTAGCCCCGCTTACGCGGAAGCGGCCTCCGGTGTTCAAACGTAGCCGGCTATGACGCGCAAAAGAAGGAATAAAAGTTTTAGGGGTTCTTTCAAAACTGCCGGGCTTATGAACGCGGCAAGGGGCTGGGTTAAGCCCGTTTTGGTATTTGCCGTGCTCGTCGCTGTCTTACTGGCTTTAGTTTGCGGGATATTTACATATGTCTGCCACGACCGCCAGTTCAATATTGCTTTGATAGAGATTCGCTCTGACGGCGAACTTACACCTCAGGCGATCAGGAAGGCGGCGGGTGTTTCGGAAGGCATGAATTTGCTAGGACTTAACATCAGGGCTGTGGCGCGCAGACTTGAGGCCAATCCGCACGTCCAGCGCGCTATAGTGCGTAGAGTTCTGCCTAACCGTCTCAGGATAGAAGTCAGGGAGCGCCACCCTATTTTGCAGTTGCATATTAGGAGGCTGAATAAGTATTATCTATTGGATCGGGAGGGGGTAGTTCTTCCTTCTATTCAAAGGCCTCCCCTAGAAGGTGTGGTTGTCCTTGAGTGTTCTTTTGCGAAGACGGGGCTTGATGTCGGCCAGCGTTTTGAGAAAAAGTTGGTCGGCCTGATAGACGAAGTGCTTAGGTACTGGCGGAAGAACCCGCGATTATCGAAGCAGCCTATCCGCGCGGTGGAAGTCGATGACGCGAGGGCCTCGACTTTGGTTTTGGATAATAATGTAAAAATTATGCTTGGAACGGATCCTTTAAAGAATCTGGAATTAGGCGAGGAAGAACTCGGTCTCCTCTTGGCGCCGGATACTTGGAAGGACATAAATTATATCGACTGCCGCTATAAGGATGTTACGGTAAAATCGCACCACGAAGGCAAATAAGAAACATGAAACCGTGCAGTGTTTTTCTTTTCAGGATTGGCGAGGACAAACTGCAGATTGCGAAAACACTCTACAGTTATCCCGATAGGATTGTAATTAAGTCTTTCCACGAGTGCGAGACGACGGGTTTCCGCGGAGGCGTTGTTTCGGATCTTGAAGCAGCCGGCGAAGAAGTAGAAGACCTCTTCCGTCGCGCCGAGATGAGCCTTGAACACTTTGAGCCGCCGCTTTACGTTGTAGTCGATGAGTTGCCACTTAGGACGTATGTCCACCAGAGCGCCATATCGATTTCAAGGTCGGGCAGGACAATCGGCCACCTTGACACAAGGCGCGTAGTTGAGCTTACAAGGAAGACCGCCATGATACCGCTTGACCAGACTATTATCTTCACAGTTCCGGAGGAATACAGGGTCGACGATATGGGCGAGATCCTTAATCCTTTCGGGCTCGAAGGCAGACGGCTCGGCGCGAAACTCTTTCTCTATACCCTTGAACACACGGCCTTTCAGAACCTCCGCAAGGTTTTCTATAGGAGCGGCCTCGAGTCGATAGAACTTCTCCCCGCAAGCTGGATGGTCGCCCAGGGTATCTTGCGAGAGAGTGAAATGCGCGGGAAGACGCTCCTCATAGATTTGGAAGGCAATCATACGGCGATTTCTTTAGTCAACAGGTTCGCGCCGATAATGTTTAATCTTATTCCCCAGGGGAGCGATCGCATTTTGCAGCAGTTGGCCGATGATTACGATTTATCTTTAGGCGAGGCCAAGCGGCTTGGGGAGCGTTTCGGGACTCTTGAGCTCCAGAGCGGTTTCGACGCTGGCAAGGTGCCTCTGCCTACGCGGCGGGGGGAGGCGGTTAAGACCGTCGAACTCGAGCATTTTCAAAAGAAGATCCACGAGTCGTCTGTTCAACTGCTTAAAACCCTGAAATCGGAAATCGACAAAATTCTAGCTATCCATCCAGACGTCGCGTCTTTTGTCGTGACAGGCCAAGTCTTCGCAATGCATGGGTTTCTTGAGTTGGCGCAAAGCGAGTGGTCTTTGCAGGCCCCGGTCCGTTTTGGTCTTGCCACCGGTGTAGAAGGCGACAAGGATATAGTTACCCATCCGGCGCGGACGGCACTTATGGGGGCTGCGCGCTGGATTGCGTCCGAGAAGACGCGGCATATTGCGGAATTGGAAGAACGGGGCCTTTTTCACAGGCAGTTTGAGAGGGTAAAAATATGGATACAAAGGTATTTATAAAGAACGCCCTGGAGACGTTGGTTAACCGCGGTGCCTCGGATCTCCACTTGAAAGCGGGAATGCCGCCGCGCTTAAGGGTTGAAGGCGAGCTTATCCAGACAAAACTCGAAGCCCCCAAGAACGAACTACTACTTGACCTTGCCCGCTCTCTTATGAACGAGGGCCAATGGAAACGCTTTACCGAAGAGGGCGATGTGGATCTTGCGTTTGATTTTGAGAGTTTCGGGCGTTTCCGGATGAACGCATACACCCAGAGAGGGAAGGTGTCTCTAGCGATCCGCCTGATAAAAGACAAGATTCCCTCGTTTGAGGAGCTTCGCATTCCGCCCGTCGTTAAGAAACTCGCCCTTCTCCAAAGAGGCCTTATCCTTATCGCGGGCGCGGCCTCTTCGGGCAAGAGCACGACTATCTCTGCGATGGTGGACCGTATAAATGAGAACGAGGCAAAACATATTATAATGATTGAGGACCCTACCGAGTACGTCCATTACGATAAAAAGTCTCTTATAGAGCAGCGCGAGGTAGGCGAGGATACGGTTTCTTTTTCGAGGGCGCTACATTTTGTAGTAAGAGAAGATCCCGACGTGATTGTTATAGGGGAAATCCGGAGCGCTGAGACTTTTAATTCCGCCCTGACGGCGGCCGAGACCGGTCACCTTGTGATTGCGACGGTTCATGCGCGGAATGTTTTGCATGTGTTTGAGCGCATTACGGGGTTTTTTGAGCGCGGCAAAGCGCCGGATTTGATGAACCGGCTCTCGTACAATCTCTACGCGATTATGGTGCAACGGCTTTTGCGTGCCGAAAAGATGAAGATACAGGTGCCGGCCTTTGAAATCCTTATTTCGAACCCGTCGGTCAGAAAACTCATCTTTGAAGGGCGGCTTGAGAAACTCATTCAGGCAATTCAGTCCGGCCGAGGCGACGGGATGTGCAGTTTCAACCAGTCCCTGCTCGAACTTTACCAGCAGGGCCTTGTCGATAAGGACACCTTACTTGCGGCAAGCGATAATCCCCACGCCCTAGAAATGAATATGAAAGGTATTTTCCTCGACGAATCCAGTGGCGGAATCCTCGGCGATAACGCGTAAGCGTCTTCTCGAACGTGAACAGGGAACCTTCTTCAAAATAGGGGCCGATGTCAATATCGGCCTTATCTATCCGAATACCTACCATGTGGCAATGAGCAATCTGGGTTTTCAGACTGCCTATGCCCGGTTTAACAACGAAGAGTCCTGTTCCTGCGAGCGTTTTTTCCTTACCGATCCCATCAAGCCGCGCAGTCTTGAGCACGACCGTTTCTTGGGAGATTTTCCGTTCTTGGGCGCATCTATCGCGTACGAGCTTGATTATATCCCGTTTCTTAAAATGCTCAAAGCGGGCGGGATACCCATATTCCGCGAAGAACGCGACGATAGGCATCCTATAATATTTGTTGGCGGTTTTGTCACTTTCTTTAATTTCAGGCCGCTTATCCCTTTCGTCGATTTCTTTGTAACGGGGGAAGCGGACGAGCTCTTTGGCGAGCTTTTCCGTATATTTAGACGCTGGTTGTCGCACCCGGCATCAAGCCGCAAGAAGAAAGTTCTTCTCGAAGAATTGGCGGGACTCGCCGGCATTTTTGTTCCGGGTCTTTCGAAAAAACCGGCCATTCTCCACGTAAACAACCTTGACCGTTTCGAGACAAGTTCCGTTGTGGTTACGCCGGATACGGAATTCAGCAATATGTTTCTTATCGAGATAGGGCGGGGGTGCAGGCGTAAGTGCAGCTTTTGCGTGACGGGTTCGTCGTGCGGCGTACTACGCGCGAGGAGTTTAGACTCGATCGCCGGAACGATCGGAAAAGGCCTTAAAAGGGCGCGGCGCATCGGCCTCATAGCCCCTTCTCCGGCGGATCATCCCGATATTGAAGCGATTGCCGAAATGCTCGTTCGGGAGAAGGCCTATTTTTCGCTTTCGAGCCTGCGCATAGACTCTTTGTCGGACCGGCTGCTTGATTATCTGGCGCAGGGAGGCGAGGAACAAATCACACTCGCTCCGGAATCGGGTTCGCGCAAGCTCCGCCGCTTAATCCATAAAGATTTTGACGAGGCTTCCCTCGGGAGGGTTTTAAGGAAAGCGAGAGACGCCGGGATAAAAAGGGTTAAACTTTATCTTATGACCGGTTTTCCCGGCGAAGACGAGGTAGATCTCAAGGATACGATCGAAATGGTTAAAGAAGCGGCTTCCTTTGTCGAGATCAGGGCTAGCGTCAATCCTTTTATCGCCAAACCCGGGACGCCGCTTGAGAAGGAAAACGTAGAGGATAAAAAATCACTCGAAAAGAAAATTAATTTCCTCCGTCGCGGCCTCTCGGGGCTTCCTCATATCCGCGCGCGTTTTGAGGGCGTGCGTGAGGCGTTCCTACAGCAGCGCCTGGCGAAGGGTGATTCGGACGAACTTTTGGATCTAGCCCGCCGTTTGTCAGATCAGCGATAATCGGTCTTCCATGATCGTAAATTGAGAGTTTAAATCGAAAAATGCAAAGCCAAAGTTTGAAATTCAGAATGAGTAGAGGATACACAATCGTAAAGATTTTGAATTTTTAGTTTTGGTTTACATTTTACGCTTTTCGCTTTACATTTTCCCGCTATCCAATTTCATCCTAAGTATGCGCCTTGTCTTGGTTTAATCATTGCATTTTTGGTTCATTTGAATATAATTGAGAAATATTACCGCAGCATTAGAGAATGCCTATGGAGGTTTTTAAAGAGGTGCAAACGCGTTTTCTTCCCCTTCATGACTATAATAAGAGCTTAGGCGCCAAGTTTATCGAATTCAGCGGATGGGAAGTCCCCGCCTATTTCACGAGCATAATCGAGGAGCACGAGGCGGTGCGCCGCGGCGCCGGCTTCTTTGACATCTCGCATATGGGCGAAGTTCACGTGCGCGGCGAGAAGGCGCTTGATTTTCTGCAGTCCGTCGTGTGCAATGACGTATCGAAGCTCAAAGAGGGCGAAGTGCTTTATACGCCCCTTATGCTGGCCTCAGGCGGAGTCGTGGACGATATTCTCATTTATTACGTCAAGCCCGCGCACTATTTTCTAATCGTTAACGCGGCGAATATCGATAAGGATTTTAAGTGGTTTCTCACTCATAATTCCTTCGGTGTCGAGGTCGAGAATGTAAGCCCGAGGCGCGGGATATTTGCCATACAAGGTCCCAAGAGTATCGAGCTCATAAAGTCTATTTTCGGCGGCGATGTAGAAAAGATCGCTTACTACCATTTCGCGAATCGGCAATTTTTGGGTAAAGAAATAGTTCTATCCCGCACGGGCTATACCGGAGAGGCGGGGTTTGAGGTCTTTTTCGATATTGAAATGGCCTGCGAGCTGCACGAGATTATAGTTGAAAAGGGCAGTTCTTTCGGCCTTAAGCCGATCGGTTTCGGGGCGCGCGACACACTCAGGCTCGATGTCTGCTTTCCTTTGTACGGTCACGAGCTTACCGAGGATACGACGCCCCTTGAGGCCGGCCTCAGTTGGACGGTTCATCTTGATAAAGGTCCTTTCTTGGGGAGAGATGTTCTTCTTGCCCAGAAGAAGAACGGGATCAAGAAGACGCTGGTTGGGTTTGAGATGGTCGGGCGCGGCCTCGCGCGCGGCGGTTATGCAGTTTTCCATAACGGGGCGAAGGCCGGCCATGTGACAAGCGGCGGGTTTTCGCCTAGCCTTAAGAAAAATATAGGGCTTGCCTATGTCCCCGTGGAGGCCGGAACGGTTGGGGCGTCTATCGACATAGAAATCCGCGGTGAACATGTTGAAGCCCGGATAGTAAAAACACCTTTTTATAAGAAGCGGAGGTAGTGAAAATGGATATTCCAAGAGACCTGAAGTACACAAAAACGCATGAGTGGATCAAGAGAGACGGCACGCGCATCCGCATAGGGATAACCGAATATGCCCAGAAGGAATTGTCCGATGTCGTTTTTGTGGAGTTGCCGAAGCTCGGCCAGGATGTTTTGCAGGGCCGTGCCGCCTGCGTTGTCGAGTCAGTCAAAGCGGCGTCGGATATTTATTCACCCCTTTCGGGCAAAGTAGTCGCGGTCAATAAGGATTTGGAGCTTGACCCTGCCCTTGTAAATAAAGATCCGTACGGCAGGGGGTGGATTTTTGATATATCGCTTTCTAAGCAGGAAGAGATAAACTCGCTCCTCGACGCCAATCAATACGACACGCTTATACATCAGAAGGCCTGATAAATGAGTTACCTTCCGCTCACCTCTAGTGATCGCGGGGCAATGCTCGCCTCGCTCGGTCTTAAGGACATAGAGGAACTTTTCCGTTCAATTCCCAAATCTATCCGTTCAAAGGAATACGATTTGCCTTTACCGGCAAGCGAGCTTGAGCTTGTGAATGAGCTTGAGGCACTCGCGGCCCAAAACCGAACATCAAAGACAACACTTTCTTTCCTCGGCGCAGGCTGTTACGATCATTATGTACCCGCCATCATACCCCACCTCATTTCGCGGGGGGAGTTTCTCACGGCATATACCCCTTACCAGCCGGAGGCCTCGCAGGGTTTACTCCAGACTATTTACGAATACCAAAGTCTCATCACGGCCCTGACCGGAATGGATGTTTCCAACGCGTCACACTATGACGGGGCGACGAGCGTCGCGGAGGCCGTTTTGGTGTCGATCCATCACACGCAAAGGAAGAAGGTGCTCCTTGCGCGGACTTTGCATCCCGATTACCGCCAAGTGATCGCGACCTATCTCAAAGGCGGCGACGGCGAAATAAAGGAAATCCCTTTCGATAAAGCGACGGGCTCGATTGACACGGCCGCGCTTTATAAGGAGCTCTCCAATGATGTGGCGGCCGTCGTTGTTTCTACACCCAATTTCTTCGGCGTAATGGAAGATTTGGAAGGCCTCGCGGAACGCGTCCATGAAAGCGGCGCGCTTTTTATTGTCTCATCCCATCCGCTTTCACTTGGCCTCTTCAGGACGCCGCGCGAGTGGGGCGCGGATTTTGCCTGCGGAGAAGGGCAGCCCTTGGGATTGGGGCTTAATTTCGGCGGACCTCTATTGGGTTACTTCGCGGCGACAAACGAGTTTATGAGAAAAATTCCGGGGCGCATCGTCGGCCTGACTAAAGATAACCGGGGACAGCGTGCCTTTGTCCTTACGCTACAGACGCGGGAACAGCACATCCGCCGGGAACGTGCCGCATCGAATATCTGTTCAAACGAGGCGCTCTGCGCGCTCACGGCTTCGATTTATCTCTCGGCGCTGGGGAAGTGCGGTCTTGAGCGTATCGCCAGGCTTAACCTTGAAAGGGTTCAATATCTCAAGGAGAAGATTAAGAAGCTGAAACATTTCAGCTTTTATTTTTCATCGACGAATTTTAACGAATGCCTGATCAAATGCCCGACTGGGCCAAAGAAGATCCTCGATGCTTTGCGTGGGCAAGGGATTATAGGCGGGCTGGATGTAAGTTCTTATTATCCCGAATTTCCGGACGGTTTACTTGTTTGCGTTACGGAGACTAAGACCAAAGGAGACATCGATAAATTTGTAGATCTTTTGTCTAAGGTTTAAATCATGCAAATTCTGTACCTGGTACCGGTCCCATTAATCCGGTACCAGGTACAGAATTTGCAATCATGTACCAGGTGCCTACACAAAGTCTTACTATGGACGAGAAATTAATTTTTGAAAAATCTAAGCCGGGAAAAGAAGGCTGTTCGCTGCCTCGCGAAGGGATGGTGTCTTCGGGCCTCGAGAGCGGGATACCACCGTCTCTTAAGAGGACAGCCCCGCCGGTCCTTCCCGAGGTGAGCGAACCCGAGATCGTGCGCCATTTTACGAACCTTTCAAGGTGCAACATGGGCGTCGACACGAATTTTTATCCTCTCGGAAGCTGCACGATGAAATATAACCCGCGCGTGAACGAGACGATAGCGCAGCTTTCGGGCTTTCGCGATATCCATCCGCTTCAGCCGGCCGATACGACCCAAGGCATGTTAAAACTGCTTTATGAGCTTGAGAGGCACCTTTCCTTAATCTGCGGTATGGAGCGCTTCACGCTTCAGCCTGCCGCGGGGGCACACGGCGAATTATGCGGGATGATGCTCGTAAGGGCTTATCATAAAAAACACGGTAACGGCAAGCGCAAAAAAGTGATCGTGCCGGATTCAAGCCACGGCACAAATCCCGCGAGCGCCGCCCTCTTCGGATTTGAAGTGGTCGTAGTCCCGTCTAATGAGCGGGGCCGTGTCGACCGGGGCACTCTGGATAGGGTGCTCAACGACGAGACGGCCTGCCTTATGATGACCAATCCGAACACGTTGGGTCTTTTTGAGGATGAGATTGTTCCGATAGCGAAGCTCACTCACGAGCGCGGCGGACTCCTATATTATGACGGCGCGAATCTCAATGCCTGCTTGGGCAAGGTCAGGCCCGGCGATATGGGTTTTGATATAGTGCACCTCAATCTCCACAAGACTTTTTCGACGCCGCACGGGGGAGGCGGTCCCGGCTCGGGGCCCGTCGGCGTCTCAAAGGAAATCGTCAGGTTTCTTCCTTCTCCTCTCATCGCGTTTAACAAAGGGTGCTATACACTCGAAGACAGCTCTCCTGATTCGATAGGGCGCCTCAAGCTCTTTCACGGAAATATAGGCGTTCTCGTGAGGGCGTATGCCTATATCCGCTCGATGGGGAGCGCGGGCCTCGCGCAGGCGAGCGAGGACGCGGTTCTTAGCGCCAACTACCTTAGAAATAAGATAAGCAAGGCCTATGACGTGCCCTATAACGATTTTTGCATGCACGAGTTTGTCGCATCAGCGGCAAGACAGAACCTGAAAGGGGTGCACGCCGGCGACATCGCGAAGCGCCTCATCGATTATGGATTTCATCCGCCGACGGTTTATTTTCCTCTTATCGTTAAAGAGGCCCTTATGATTGAGCCGACGGAGACGGAGCCCAAAGAGACGCTCGAGCGGTTTATCGAGGCTATGCTCGCAATCGCGAAAGAAGCCGAAGAGAATCCCGATATAGTAAAAAAAGCTCCTCACACAACTGTGGTAGGGCGCTGCGACGAGGTCTTGGCCGCGCGCGAACCCACGTTGTGTTATCAGGCTCCAAAATAGATAGCTTGTATGATTTGGTCTCTTATCGATCATAATTGGTTTGACGGCGGATGGAATATGGCCGTTGACGAGGCCTTGCTCGGCGCGGCATCCGAAAGCGCCTCGCGCGAGCCTGTTTTGAGGCTTTATGGTTTTGAGAGACCGACTATCACTGCAGGCTACGGCAAACTCGATATAGGGCGGTGGAAAGAAAATGGCGTAGCGGTTTATCGCCGCCTGACAGGGGGCGGGGCGGTTTTTCACGGCAGCGACCTGACGTATTCGGTTGTAGCGCCTGTCGATATTTATGATTCTTTCCGGAGCGTCTCGTCGTCGTACAAGGTTTTGCACGAAGTTATAAAGCGGGCGTTTATGGAGGCGGGTTACGGGCTCGATCTATGCGGAGAGCGCAGACTTCCTACGGACTATCCCGATGAATGTTTCCGTTCACCCGTCCGCTACGATCTTTTATACAAAGCGAAGAAGGTTGCCGGCGCGGCCCAGCGGAGAGTCGGCGGGTATTTTCTGCATCAGGGCTCGATCGATCTTGAGCCTTTTCTCCGAAACGGTTCGGATTATCCTTCTTTTTTCAACCTTATGAAGGGTTTTTTTGCGCGGAGCCTTAAGTCTTATTTAGGTTGTGAAATAGAAAGCCGTGGATTAAACATCAGCGAGGAACTCAAAGCCCGCAGGCTTTATGAGGATAAATATTCACGGGCAGATTGGAACGAATCATGGAAGAAATCCAGAAACTCCTTGGCAAACTGCACTCTATAATCGAGTCGGATTCGAAATATAAACTCGAGGCCTACACTTTTATTTTGGGCGCCCTTGAAGATACGATGCGCAGGCTCGATAAGCCGCGCCATGTCACGGGTAAAGAGCTTTGCGAGGGCATACGCCGCTACGGTCTTGAGCAGTTCGGGCCCCTCGCGAGGACCGTTTTTGAACACTGGGGCGTGCGCGAAACAATGGATTTCGGCCATATTGTTTTCTCTCTCGTTGATGCCGGCCTTATGAGCAAGAACGAGAACGATTCCATTAATGATTTCAAGGACATCTTCAGTTTTGACGAGGCGTTTGACCGCGAAAGGTATCTGGATTCAAAGGACTAAGGTAATAGTCGTCAGTTGTCAGACGTCAATGATCAGTGATTTCTGCTTTCCTTTGTTGATCCGCATATAATGTCATTCAAAAACGTGTATTTGTTATCCGCTTTTTCCAATTCTGACGACCGATGACTGACAACTGACAACTTAATTTCTATGCACGCCGAAGAATTTCTCAAACAACTTAACCCTGCGCAAAAGGAGGCCGTGGCCTGCCCGGACGGGCCCACCTTGATACTTGCCGGCGCCGGCAGCGGAAAGACCCGCGCGCTGACTTATCGTATCGCCTATCTCATAGCAAAGGGGGTGCCGCCGTTCCACATCTTGGGCGTGACGTTTACGAATAAAGCCGCTAACGAGATGCGCCAGCGCGTCAGAAGGCTTGTGCGGCACGATGTCTGGATAAGCACTTTTCATTCTACCTGCCTCCGCATATTGAGGATGGAACACGAAGCGGCGCACCTTAAGCGCAACTTCACGATCTACGATGAACACGATGAGCTTGTTCTCATCAAAGAATGCCTCAAGGAGCTCGATCATGACGAGCGTCTCATATCGCCCAAGTCTGTCCGCGAGGCCATTGACCGGGCAAAGGATTATTTAAAGCCGCCCCAGAAGCTCAAAGAGGAGGCGATGGACCGCGTGGATGAGACTATAGCCGAGGTCTACGAACGTTACGAAGAGAAACTGAAAAAGGGGAGCGCTATTGATTTTGGCGGTCTCATAATGAATACCGTTCGGCTTTTTGACGAGCACCCCGCAATCCTCAAGAAATACCAGGAGCGCTTTCGTTATGTCCTGATCGATGAATATCAAGACACGAACCACGCCC
This sequence comes from Candidatus Omnitrophota bacterium, assembly GCA_028711765.1. Taxonomy (GTDB): domain Bacteria; phylum Omnitrophota; class Omnitrophia; order Omnitrophales; family JAQTRP01; genus JAQTRP01. Next base: position 20,904 of record JAQTRP010000005.1, read on the forward strand.
AGTACCGCCTCGTTAAACAGCTCGCGGCCTTCTATAAAAACATTACGGTGGTAGGCGATCCCGATCAATCCATTTATGCCTGGCGCGGAGCCGATATCAGCAATATCCTTAATTTCGAGAAGGACTATCCCAACGCACGGCTTATCCGCATGGAGCAGAACTATCGCTCCGTATCGAACGTGCTGGATGCTGCAAACGCACTCATTCGGCATAACCATCAGAGAAAGCATAAGGATCTCTGGTCGGAAAACGGGAGAGGTGAGAAAATCGTCCTTCATGAAGCTGCCGACGAGAAAGAAGAGGCCCGTATCGTGACCGGCGAGGTTGCAGCTTATCTCGATAGGGGGATTGCGCTTAAAGACATGGTTGTGTTTTACCGCGTTCACGCGCAGTCGCGCGTTCTGGAGGAGGCGCTCAGGAAGAGGAAGCTGCCTTATAGGATAATCGGCGGTGTGCGTTTTTATGACCGCAAGGAAATCAAAGATCTCATCGCCTACCTCAGGGTGATTGCTTTTCCCAATGACGATATGAGCCTCAGGCGGATTTTAAATGTGCCGTCACGCGGTATCGGGGCTAAATCGATCGAGGCACTCGAGGCCTTCGCACCGCAAGGCCGTTTTAGCCTGAATGAAACAATCGCGAAGGCCGCCAAGATCGAAGGCTTGGGAAAACATGTGCGCCAGAGCCTTGTGAATTTTTCTTTGTTCCTTGATTCCATGCGCCGCAAGTCTAAGGAGGCTTCCGTAAGCGATATGCTGAAGCGCGTCGTTGAGTACACGGGTTATATCCGCTTGCTCGAGGAAGAAAGAACTATTGAGGCTAAATCCCGCGTGGAAAACATCAAGGAATTCTTCACCGCCGTTTATGAATTCGAGGAGAGCTTTACATCCGATAACGCCGCAACCCAGCTCGAGGCTTTTATAGAAAGTATCACGCTCGAGTCCGACGTCGATCAACTGCGCGATCAGGATAACGTGCTTAATTTAATGACCCTGCACTCGGCAAAGGGGCTTGAATTTAAAGTTGTGTTTATGGTCGGGATGGAAGAAGAGGTTTTTCCTCACGCGAATGTGATAAACGGCGGGGATACCGCCTTAGAGGAAGAGAGACGCCTTTGCTATGTCGGTATAACTCGGGCCAAAGAGCGGCTCCATCTTAGTTACGCCGACTGCCGCAGGCTTTACGGTTACAGGGGCTTTAATCTACCTTCGAGATTCTTAGGTGAGATCCCTTCCAATCTTTATACGTACGCTTCGGATACCATGGCCGAAAGCTGCGAGCTCACGGAAGACGACGAAGTTTTTGTGAAAGAGTTATGAAAGATTCACTTCAGCAGTTGATATCGATCATACGGCACCTGAGGGGTCCCCGTGGTTGTCCATGGGATAGGCGGCAGAGTCTTCGTTCTATGTGCGGCCCCCTTATCGAAGAGGCCTACGAGATTATTGAGGCGATCCGTGACCGTAAGCGAAAGTTGTTAGCCGAGGAATTGGGTGATCTTGTTTGTGTCGCACTTATGATGATAACGATAGGGGAGGAGAAATCGTTCTGGAAGCGCGGCGCTGTATTCGAGCGCGCCGCCGCCAAGATGCGGCGCCGCCATCCCCATGTGTTTGGCACGAAACGCGCGAAGTCCGCGAATGAAGCCCTGCGCGTATGGCACAGGGCGAAATTGAGCGAGAAATCGGCAGGTAAGCCTAGTATTCTTCATGGCCGGGGCCTCAGGCGGTCGTTTCCCGCGATGCTCGAGGCCGAAAAGATTCAGTCTATCGTCTCGCGCGAGGGTTTCGAGTGGGATAATCTCTATGACGCCCTCGATAAAGCGGAAGAAGAGCTTCGTGAGCTTCGGCGCGAATGCCGTCAAGCGCGCCGCGATCGGATAGAGTCGGAAATAGGAGATCTGCTTTTTGCCATAGTTAGTTTCGCTCGTAAGGTGGGCCTATCGCCGGAGTTTGCCCTCCACCGCGCGAACGATAAATTTTGCAGGCGCTTTAAAATTATGGAAGAGGATTTGGAGCGTCGCGGGAAGTCGCTCGCCTCGATGAGACTTCCGGAACTTGTTCGTTTCTGGGAAAAGACCAAGCGGAGGGAGAAATGAACCGTTTGTTTATTGCAACTTTGGTTTTTGTAAGTTTAGGGTTTCTTTTACCGGTGTCTTTATTTGCGGGGGAATCTGTTCTATTCACGACGAAGGACGACGTTGAGATACACGGCGTTCTTGAGCGAGCTGCCTCGCCGAAAGGGACGATTGTTTTGCTTCATGTCTTAGACGGGAAAAAGGAGGATTGCGCGGACCTTGCCGGTTTTCTCTGCCAAAACGGATGGAATACGCTGTGTTTCGATTTCCGCGGCCACGGCGAGAGCCTGAGGAGGGGCAAAGAGCTGGTAGGCTGGCGAGAATTTTCGGACAAAGATTACCGTTCTATGGTGCTTGATGTCGAGGCGGCGTGCCAGTTTCTCAAAGACAAGGGTCTCCCGGTTTCTATTTTGATCGGCAACGGTATCGGCGCGAATCTCGCGGCGAATTATGCCGCGAATGACCCGTTTATCCGGGGCGTCGTGCTTTTCTCACCGGGGCTTTCTTACCGCGGCGTACGGTGCGAGCGCGCCATTTATTACTACGGTGACCGCAATCTCTTTATCGTCGCCCCCAAGGATGATGAGTCTCTTAAGAGCACGGCCCAGTATTTCGCGAGAATCGGAAAAGGGCCTGCCGAAGTAAGGGAATCGCTGCGCCGGGGTACGAAAGAAGAACTGGCTGAAGCCGAGAAGGAGCTGAGGCAGGATCTTGCCGATTGGCTTGATATAGTAATGGGCCTTAAAAAACCTCCCACCGAGGAAGAACTACGAGCCAGGGCAAAAGAAAAGGAAAAAGAGAAAGCGTCCCGCCCTGTGCCGTTTAGCGAAAAAGACCAGGCGCACATGGATAAAATGAAGTCGCAGATAAACCTGGAGTCGTAAAACAAACCGGAGTTATATGCGAAACGACACTACTTGTAAACAGGCAAAGGAAAAGGCCATTATTTTCTGCGCCGTTATGTTTCGTGAGGCGGGGTTATACAATAAGGTGAGGGATGCGCTCTTCGGTAAGTGGGGAGAGCCGCTTTTAGCAGGTCCTGTCTTTGATTTTCATTATACCGACTATTACCGTGGGGAAATGGGCGATGGCCTAAAGAAAGTTTTTCTTGTTTTCGGCAGGTTTGTTTCACCCGACCGTATCTACTCCTGGAAGCGTTGGACTAATCGGATCGAGAGGCGTCTTTCTAAGGCCGGCATGCGCTGTGTGAACATAGACCCCGGTTATCTCACGCTTTCTAAGCTTGTGCTCGCGAGCACTAAGAACTATTTTCACCGTATCTATATCCGCAAGGATATTTACGCCGAGGTGACATTGAGGTACATCAAGGATTCTTACGAGGGTTTTGAGTGGACTTATCCCGATTACAAGGATACCCCCTCGATAAAATTTTTCAATGAAGCGCGTCACTTGCTCACCGAGAGGGTAAGAGAGTCGAGATGAACGAAAATATTTCAACTGCCAAGGCTTATCAGCGCAAAAAGAACTGGCTTTTTCTTTTCAACATCGTTATGACGTTTGTTCTCCTTGTCATTGTTCTTGTGACGGGGCTGTCGGGTTTTATGAGAGATATGGCCCTATCGGTTTCAACGGTATTTGTTGCCGCGATCTTCTTCTATTTTGTGTTTTTGTCTTTGTTCTTTTTTGTTTTTGACGTGGCGATTGATTTTTACGGCGGCTATATTCTCGAACATCAATTCGGGCTTTCTAATCAGCGCCTTACAGGATGGGTATGGGAGTCTTTAAAGCGCTATGTCCTGACGTTTGTCGTGGCGCTCGTCCTTGTTGAGGCGTTATATCTTTTAATACGTTTTTCCCCCCAGGCGTGGTGGTTTCTCGCATGGGTCTTGTGGATTCTTTTCTCCTTAGTATTGGGGAAATTATTTCCTGTCCTTATCGTGCCTATTTTCTATAAATACTCCCCCGTCGCCGATGAAGTTTTAAGGGAGCGGATTCTTGGCATGGCGCGGGAAAACGGCCTCCATGCGCGGAATGTTTATTCCCTGAATCTTAGCAAGACAACGAAGAAGGCGAACGCGGCTTTTTGCGGTTTCGGCAAGACCCGGCGCGTTATCCTTTCCGATTCGTTAATCGGGAATTTTTCTCACGACGAGATCCTGAGTGTTGTAGCGCATGAGATAGGGCATTATAAAAAGAGGCATCTCTGGAAACACGCGGGGTTCAGCGCTTGTACAAGCCTTGTGTCTTTTTATATTATTTTTTACTGTGTCTCTAGGGCCGCGGGCTCGTGGGGCATTAAGGGAGCGGATGATTTCGCGAATCTTCCCCTGCTCGGCCTTCTATCCTTTCTGGCTGGGCTTGTGCTTATGCCGCTCGGCAACCTTTATTCGCGCCATATGGAGCGCGAGGCCGATTGCTTCGCCTTAAAGAAGACGGGAGATAAAGCATCTTTTATTTCCACAATGCGAAAACTAGCGGCGATGAATTTAGCCGATCCCAATCCGAATCCCTTGATCGAGTTTTTCCTCTATTCGCATCCGTCGATAAAGAAGCGTATCGAATTTGCTGAGAGTACACAGATGATCACAGATGGGATACACAGATGATCGCAGATGGGAATCTCACAGATAAAAAAGAGAGTTGCCTATATGTACCTGGTACCGGTCCCATTAATCCGGTACCAGGTACATATAGGCAATTTCTGTTTGCCGACGCAGAAAATCGCACACGGCTTTAGAGAATAGAAAATGTATACTGAAGTTGTAAACTTGGCAAATTGCGTCGCAAGGGGATTTGCTATCATTTTTATTGTTTTTAGTACCATGATTTTTTTAAGCGGCGCGCGGAGCTTGTCGGAGGGAGAGAAAAAGCTGCGTGAGCGGATTTTCAGTCTTGAAGAAGAGAGTAAGAAAAGCCCACAGGATGCCAAGCTGCGTGCTAACCTTGCCGGGGAATACTGCGATTACGGTTTGGAGTTAATCCGCCAAGGGGATATGAAAGAGGCGAAGGTGTATCTCGAACGGGCGGCAGAGCTCGCGCCCCAGAACGATTATATAACAAGCAATCTTGCCGCCGTGTATTTCAAGATGGGCGATGAGGCGTTGCGTGATAAGAAGCGTATCGACGAGGCGAAGACGGCTTATAAGCTCGCCGTCTTCCACGGTGGGGATAACGATCTCCTCAAGCGGAACGTAGGGATTTCTCTGTATAACAAGGCCGTCGGATATTTCGAGAAGAATGATTACGAGACTGCCAAGGGGCTACTACTTGACTCCCTCAATTATGATTCCCATAATGAGTACGCGTTTGAGCTTCTCGGAGATATTGCCTATTACAATCAGGAGCTTGGGGAAGCCGAAGAAAATTGGAAGCAGGCCTTTAAACTCGCCCGTGCGGATCGCATAGCCAAGAAGCTTGAGAAACTTAAACGGGAGCGGCCCGTAGAGGCTAAACTCGAAGACTATCCGTCGGAACATTTTATTATCCGTTACGAGGGCGATAAGAAGGAGCTCGAGGGTTACGATATACGCGAGCTTTTGCGTGAGGCATACCGCGTAATCAGCCAGGATCTCAGCTATTATTTTAAGAGAAAAATAGCTGTCCTGCTTTACACCGAGGCGGACTATAACCGCGTAACCGAGGTTCCGTATTGGTCGGCGGGCCTTTACGACGGCAAACTTCGTGTGCCGGCTTATAAAAGAAGCCTCCGCGAGGCGGATCTTACAAAGATAATCCGGCATGAGTTAACGCACGCTTTCGTATTTGAGTTGAGTGCGGGTAAGGCGCCGGTATGGCTCAATGAAGGGCTCGCGGAGTTTGAGGCTAATAAGGTTTCTCCCGTCGATACGAGTTTCTTCAATAAGGCCCTGAAGAATGACGTCCTCTTGGTTTTTGAGGAATTTTTCAAGGATCCAAAAGAGCTGAAAGACCCGGCATCGATTTCTTTGTTTTATCAGCAGTCTTTTATGCTGACCTCCTATCTCATAGAGCGGTATCGCATGTACAAAGTTAAGGAGCTGCTCCAGGAATTAGCCAAGGGCACTCGCTTTGACGAGGCCTTCGATAAGGTGTTGCATATTTCGTATGAGAAGCTGGAAAAAGATTGGCTTGAGTCGCTGAAAGGCTATGGTGAAAAGAAAGCAGCCTGAACAATTCGAGATTGTTTCTCTGGATAAAATAGCGCCTTCAAGCGGTAGATTTTCGATCCGCTTTAGTTTGGACGATCCGCCTCTTCGGGATTCTATCAAGCGCGAGGGACTTCTCGTGCCGCTTACGATATTTTATCATGGTGGGGAGCTTATACTTCTTTCGGGATTCCGCCGGCGCGAGGCACTCGGCCGGTGCGGGATAAAACGCTCGGCCGCTTTTATCCTCGCCGGAGGGCGCCTGAGCGATAAAGCGCTTTTCCTGAAGGCCCTTGATTCAAACCTGAGTTCTTCGATCTCCGATTTGGATAAGGCGCTGGCGCTTGATAAGGCTAAGAATATTTTTAAGTTTTCGGAAAAGGAGCTTGAGGAGAATATCCTGCCGCGGTTCGGCATACCGCCGTCCCTTAAATGGGTAAAGCGGTATCTCGGTCTTCTCGAACTCGAACGTTCCACCAAGGAGAATATAGCACGGGGCAGGCTTTCGCTTAAATCGGCCTTTGCACTTGGAATGCTGACAAAGGAGGAGCAAAAGTTTATTTTAGGCCGCGTGCTTACGCGGTGTATTCTATCGAGTTCCGAGATTTCTGAATTGTGCGAGCTTCTCCGTGAGATTGGGATCCGGGATTCGGTGAGTCCGCTTAAGTTGTTACAGTGTAAAGAGATATCACTAATTCTGAATAAGCACTTAGACTCTAAAAATAGGGCGGGGCTTCTGCTTGAAAAATTCCGTTCTATGCGTTATCCCCATCTTGTTAAATGGGAAAAGGCCTTCAGGAAAACGCTGGATTCCGCCGGCTTCGGAAAGGGTATCCGGCTTGAGCATCCGGAGGGTTTCGAAGAAGGGCGCTGCACTTTATCGTTAAAATGGAATTCAATCGGCGAGTTGGACCGCTTAATGGAAGAAGTGCGCGGCCAGCGTAAAGTTCTTGAAAAGATAGCGCAGATCAGCCCCGTTGGCAAATAATTACTGCCTTTAGGTACCTGGTACCGGTCCCGTTAATCCGGTACCAGGTACCTAAAGGCGCCAGGATTTTGGATTATGACATCAAAAAGTAAAGTTTTTATGGTTTCTTTAAGCGGCGGGCTTTCCGAGAGGGATGCCCTCGGCCGTTTCGAGCGCTTAATTGATAGCTCCGGCGCGCTTTCGTCCTTTAAGCCCGATGAATTTGTCGCGATAAAAATTCATTTTGGCGAAAAGGGCAACACCGGTCATGTCGACCCGGCGTTTGTTAGAATCCTCGCGCGTTCTATCACCCGCTCGAAGGGCAAACCGTTTCTTACGGATACGAATACCTTGTATAAAGGTGAAAGGATGAACGCGGTTGATCACCTCAGGCTGGCCGAGCAGCATGGTTTCTCGCTGGCCAAGATAGGGTGCCCCCTGATTATCGGCGGCGGACTCTTGAGTCGCGATGTTAAAGTTGTTCCGATTAACGGCCGTCACTTCAAGGAGGCAAAGCTTGCTTCTATTGTTCAGGACTGCGACGTGATTTTCGCTGTTTCCCATCTCACGGGCCATATGGTAACGGGAATGGGCGCGGCGATTAAGAACCTCGGCATGGGGCTTGCTAATCGCGCGGGCAAACTTCTCCAGCATTCTTCGGTGAAGCCTTCCGTTATTGACAGCAAGTGCGTTTTCTGCCGCGCCTGTTTTGATGTCTGTCCGGTCAAGGCGATCTCAGAAAAAGGCAAGAAAGCCTGGATCGATCCATCGGTCTGTATCGGCTGCGCCGACTGCCTTGTGGCATGCCGTTTTGACGCCATCAATATCGACTGGTCCGAGGCGGGCCGCGCGGTTTCCGAGCGGATGGTGGAATACGCGGAGGCGGTCATCGCCGCCAAAAAGAAAAGGGTGGTTTATTTCAACTTTTTGAATAAAATAACGGCGGAATGCGATTGCCTCGCGAAGGATGATCCGAGGATTGTCTCAGATATCGGCATATTGGCATCTGGCGACCCTGTGGCTATAGACCAGGCATCCTGCGATCTCGCGTTTAAAGAAGCGGGCCGCGATATTTTTAAGGAGGAGCACCCCCAGATTGGATGGGAAGACCAGCTTAGGTATGCCGAGGAGCGAGGTCTCGGAAGCCGTGGATATGAATTGCTTGAGGTTTAAAGGAATGGATATGGTGAGAAGTTTTAAAACCGCGATTCTCGCGCTCTTCGTTTTGTCGGTTTTGGGGACGGTCGCCTCGGCCAAAGACGACGATGTCCAGGTCGCGACGTCATTCGACCGCCGCAGCGCCGAGGTAAACGAGCAGATCAATATGGTGATCAGCATAAAGGGCGCGAACACCAACGTGATGCATCCCCGCATTCCTGCGCTGAAGGCATTTGAAACCTACTATACCGGCCGAGCCAGCAACTTTACCTTTATAAACGGGCGTTCCGAGTCGATGACCACCTTTAGTTATGTGTTTGTGCCCAAGGTTCCCGGCAAATTTACAATTCCTCCGGTTGAAGTCGAGGTTAACGGGAAACTGTTCCGTTCGGTACCCATTGAAATTGAGGTCTTCGGCGAACCCAGCCAGCAGCAGCCTGTTTCACAGCCTCAGATTCCGCAGCCTACTCAGCCAGCCGCGCCGGTTTCTGCGCCTTATGGTCCAGCTGCCGCAAGCCCTCAGCCTCAGTCCGCGGATTCCGTTCCGGTATCTACCGAAGGGAATGATCCTAATATTTTTATCCGGGTGACGGCTGACAAACGCGAAGTTTATCCTAACGAGCAGATTCTTCTTACCTATAATCTTTATACTCGTTATGACACCCGTTACGAAGGGTTCGAAGAAGAACCTTCCACGAGCGGTTTCTGGGTAGAAGAGTTTCCTTTGGGCAAGGAGTTGGAGAAGTCGGTGGTTCAGGTGGGGGGCAGGCGTTATATTTCGGCGACTATCAGGAGGGTCGCTATTTTTCCGACAGCAGCGGGAAGTTATGATATTACCCCCGGATCGGTCAGGGCGACGGTGAAGGAAGACCGCAGCACACGCAGTATGTTTGATGATTTCTTCGAGGACAGTTTCTTTTCGGGAAGCGACTTCTTTGCCCAAAGGTTAGAGAAGCGCCTCAGCGCTCCGTCTCTGCATATTACGGTAAAACCTCTTCCCAAAGAGGGTGAGCCCCTCGCTTTCAGCGGTCTTGTGGGGAATTTTACTATTAAGTCGTCGCTTGATAAGCGCACCGTAAAGCAGAACGAGCCTATCACTATGACTATTGTTGTTGAAGGAGACGGCAACATCGAAACCCTCGAGAGGCCGGGGCTCGCGGAGCTTCCTAAATTTAAGGTGCGCGATTCGGGAGCCTCCACCCAGCTTCTTCCTTCCAAAAATGTTGTGAGGGGGAGGAAGACCTTCGAGGTTATTTTGATTCCGCAGGAACCGGGGGACTTTACTATCCCACCTGTGAGTTTTAACTTTTTTAACCCGGCGACGCGCCGCTATATCGAGCAGAAAACGGGACAATTCACCATTAAAGTTGAGCCGGGACCCGTAGGGCCTTCCGTCGCGGCTATGTATCCTCAGCGCGAAGAGACGAAGAAGGGCGTTAAGATCGAGAGCCGCGATATATATTTCATAAAGGAGACATTTACGCCGAGAAGCCTTTTCGAGACGGAGGTTTTCCTGGCTAAAATTTTGGGGGCGCTCGCTTTCTTAGGCACAGTCGTCTGGCTTGTGTTTTTTGCCATGAGGCGGAGGGAACAGGTGCTGGATAAGGATATTGCTCTGAAGCGCAGGATAATGGCTCCTCGTAAACTCCGCAAGGGCCTCCGCGACATCAAGCGCTGTCTCGCATCCGGCAAGGAAGACAGCGAAAAACGGTTTTTCGAAGGTGTGAGACGCACCCTTGACCAGTATTTCTCCGACAAGTTCAACCTTTCGCCCCAAGGTTTGACCCGCACCATAGTCGAAGAACACCTTAATCATACGGGCATGCCGCAGGACATAATTGACAGGATGCACAAATTATATGAGCAGTGCGATCTTGTTCATTTTACGCAGTCTAAGGTTTCGAAGGAGACAATGACCGAGACATGGAATGTCCTTACCGAACTTATTCAGGATTTGGAGAGGAAACGATGAAGCGCTTGTCTTTGTTTATTCTCGCTTTATTCTTGTTATTCGCCGCTGCCGGCATCGCAATCTCGGCGAATCCCGCAGAGACATTCAAGAAGGCCAACGATCTCTACCGGAACGGAAACTGGGAAGAGGCGGCGAAGTTTTACGAGACGCTTACTGCCGAGAAACCTTTATCGGCCGAGCTTTATTACAATCTCGGCAATGCCTATTATAAGATGAACAATATAGGTAAGGCGCGCCTTAACTACGAACGGGCGCGTTATCTCGATCCGCGCGATAATGATACGAGGAAAAATATAGCGTTTATGAAGGGACTGATTGAATACAAGGTGGAAGACAAGAGAAACTGGTATCTGAGGAAGCTGAATGAGGCCTTAAGCTGGCTGACGTTTCAAGAACTGCTTCTCTTATGCCTTTTTTCGTACCTTTTGCTGCTTACTGTCTTGTTTGTTAAACTACTTTTCAGGCGTCCCCTTTTAGGGCGCCTGTCAATAGGCCTCATTGCATTCTTTGCCGCCGCCGTTTTATGCGGTTTGTTTAAATATAATCTTTCGCCGGATAAGAAACTCGCCATAGTAACCGCGGCAAGTACCGAAGCGCGCTATGGACCGTCGAAGGAGGATAAAACAGTTTTTCGTCTCGTGGAGGGCATGAAACTTTCTATCGTGAAGAAAAGCGAAGGGTGGTGCCTTGTTAAGCTGCTCAACGGGGAAAGCGGTTGGGTACCCGCCGGGGACATTGAGGCCATCGTGGCTTTTGAGCGGCCAGGATTTTCGCTTGACCTTAAGGTATAGAGCTTTATAATATGCAGTTGTGACAGTTGTTTTCGTTCTTTTATTAGTCAGGGAAGTTGGGTGACTCGCCGATGGTTTTTGGCGGGGATTCCCACGCGGTCGCGCCACTGTGATCGGTGATGAAACGGTTCATTAAGCCACTGTCCTTTATGAAGCGGATGGGAAGGCGAACCAGAGTAAACAGATCCGTAAGCCAGGACACCTAAAGCGACAAGCTCCTCCGCGTAAGAGGTTTTCACAATTGATTAATTTGTTTCAGCCCTAATCTCTATTTGGAGGTTAGGGCTTTTTTATTCCCTCCTCCGCCCATATGTGGTGGACCCAAGAGGCAGGCTACGGAGGATAAACCGAAGCTCATCTTGCGAGTGGACATTGGGTAGATGGATTAAAGATGACACGTTTAATTTTAGTAAGGCATGGCGAGACGGATTGTAATTCAAAGCGTGTTTACTGCGGCGCGAGCGATCCGTCCCTGAATGAGAAAGGGGTATGGCAGGCCCAAAGGTTGGCGGCGAGACTGAAGGATGCGAGGCCGGACGGGGTCTATTCTAGCGACCTTAAGAGGGCTTACGAGACGGCGGGGATAGTTTTTGGAAGTAATCGGGTTGGGAAACTAAAAGATTTCCGCGAAATGGATTTCGGTGTCTTTCAGGGCCTGCGGTATGACGATATTATGGAGAAATACCCTGCACTGTACACGGAATGGATAAACAATGTAGCGGGAGTAAATATTCCCGGCGGCGAAAGTTTCGAAAGACTGCGTGAAAGAGTGAGTAAGGGGCTTGTTTCTATCCTTTCCCGGCATGGGGAGGGGACCGTAGCTCTCGTCAGCCATGGGGGGCCGATAAGAATTATTTTGTGCGAGGCGTTAGGGTTTGGTTTGGAAAAATTTTGGGAGATCAAGCAGGATTCCTGCGCTTTAAATATCATAGATTACTCGAAAGGCTCTGCGCCAAAGGTGGTCAAACTTAACGATATTTCTCATTTGTCTCGAGGGGAGGCGGCTGCTTCATGAAAAAGTTCATTCTTGTCTTAGGCGGCGCGAGGAGCGGGAAGAGCGCTTACGCCGTCAGGCTGGCAAAGAACCTTAAGAAGAAAGTGGTTTTTATCGCGACTGCCGCTCCGTCTGATAGTGAAATGCAAGAAAGGATAAAGTTACACAAGGCCTCCCGCCCGCGTGATTGGGGGCTTATCGAAGAGGCTAAAGACATTGAGACAGCCTTGTCAAAATTAGACGGGAAATACGGGGTGGTCCTGATCGATTGCCTGGGGCTTGCGGTCTCCAATCTCATGGCGGGTGATTTAAAGGATAAGGAGATAGGGAAGAGAATAGGAAGCCTCATAAGCGCTGTCCGGAAGACTAAGCGTACCGTAATCTTGGTTTCGAATGACGTCGGGAGCGGCATAGTTCCCGCGAACCCTATGGCAAGAAGGTTTCGGGATCTTCTCGGACTCGCGAACCAGCTTGCGGCTAAGTTGGCCGATGAGGTTATTTTAATGCAGGCAGGCATTCCGGTAATGATCAAATGAAGACACGGCTTACGGAACGCAGTGAACGTAAGCCGTGTGTCTGAATTTGACCCTTGACATTTTTCTACGGTAAATACGTTCCGAAAAATGTCAAGGGTTTAATTCGCGCATATCACTTAGCTTCACTTCGCCTGCCTACCGGCAGGTAGGTTCGCTAAGTGATGCGCTCATTAAAGGAGATAATATGAGTAAATTAAGCGAGACAGTAAGCAAAATTAAGAAGATCGATTACTCCCTCGCGGAGAAGACGCAGAAACGGCTCGATAATCTTACCAAGCCGCAGGGGAGCCTCGGCCGCTTGGAGGAGTTCGCGAAACAAATGGTAGAAATTACCGGAGCGGAGAGTCCTTCGCTCAAGAACAAGGTTATTTTTACTATGGCGGCTGATCACGGAGTTGTCGATGAGGGTGTGAGCGCCTTCCCCAAAGAAGTGACCGCGCAGATGGTCTACAATTTCTTAAGGGGCGGCGCCGGCATAAATGTTTTGGCGAACCATGTGGGCGCCAGGGTTGTTGTCGTCGACATGGGAGTAGCGGAGGAAATTCAAAAGTCAAAAGTCAAAAATCAAAACTTTAAAGACAAGAAGATAAACCTTGGGACGAAAAATTTTGTTAAAGGGCCGGCCATGACAAAGGATGAGGCGATAAAATCAATCGAGGCCGGCATAGAAGTATTCGAGGAAGAGTTGCGGAAGGGTATTGATATAGTCGGAACGGGAGACATGGGCATAGGAAACACCACTCCCTCAAGCGCCATAGCGGCTGTTGTGACAGGCAGGGCCGTGGAGGAGGTGACGGGCAGGGGGACAGGTGTCGATGATAAAACGCTTTCCAACAAAATCAGGGTCATCAAGAAAGCCATTGAAGTAAACAGGTCGGATCCCAAGGACGGAATAGACGTTCTCTCTAAAGTCGGCGGGTTTGAGATAGGAGGGCTTGCCGGAATAATTTTAGGCGCCGCTTCAAAAAGAATACCTGTGGTTATAGACGGTTTCATCTCGGGAGCGGCGGCTCTTGTGGCTTACTCTATTGAGCCGAAGACAAAAGATTACATGATTGCTGCTCATTGTTCAGTGGAGAGGGGCCATAGGATAGTGCTGAATTACATAGGTCTTAAACCGGTGTTGGATTTAGACTTACGTCTTGGCGAGGGTACCGGAGCGGCGTTAGCGATGAGTATTGTAGAAGCGGGAGTTAAGATCTTGACTCAAATGGCTACTTTCGAAGGCGCGGGCGTTTCCGAGCGGAGAGGCACATGAAAAGTTTTCTTATCGCACTGCAATTTCTGACTACTCTTCCAATAAAGATAACCGGAGTAAAAGGGAAGGATTTCGGCCGATCGCTCGCGTATTTTCCTATCGTCGGCGCCCTGATCGGCCTTATGCTCGCTCTTAGTTTATTTATTTTTAGTTTTCTACCTTCTTTAGTTATGGCGGCACTGATTGTGGCGATCTCGGTTTTTATCACGGGTGGTCTTCATTTGGACGGTCTCGCCGATACCTGTGACGGTTTCTACGGCTCCAAGCCGAAAGAAAAAGTCCTCGAGATAATGCGTGACAGCCGCCTCGGCGCGATGGGGGCAATTGGCATAGCCTGCGTCTTGCTTTTAAAATTCGCTTTGATAGCGAGCATTCCGCCGGATTCACTTTGGAAATTTTTAATCTTGGCGCCTGTTTTCTCAAGGTGGTCCCAGGTCACGGCCTGTTTTATGTCTGATTACGCACGCGAAGAGGGACGCGCGAAACATTTTATCAGTTCGGCGAGCAAGGCCGGATTTATTGCCGCGAGCCTTTTTACCGTGATTTTGTTTTTTTTATTGATGAAGACAGGTGGGGTCTTCTTACTCGCCGCTTCTTCGTTTGCGGTATTTTTGTTTATCAACTACGTTAAGAAAAGAATCGGCGGCATGACCGGCGATACAATCGGCGCTACGAATGAAATTGCGGAAGTCGCGGTCCTTTTCTTCGCGCTCGTCTACCTCGAGGGGCAATGTCTTTATTAGTCTATTCTTACGTTGCTGATCTGATTTTTGGCGACCCGCGTCGGTTCCCACATCCTGTGAAAGGGATCGGGAGGCTTATTGTCTTTTTAGAGAATAAGCTGAGGGGGAATGAGACCAAGTGGCGGGAACGCGTAAAGGGGGTCATCCTTGTTTTAGCTGTGGTGGGGGCAAGTACCCTTTTCGCATATTTAGTGCTTTATTTATGCGGCAGGATAAATCCTCTCCTTGGAAAAGCCGCCTGGGTTTTTCTGGCGTATACAACCCTCTCCGTAAAAGATCTTATTCTTCACGCTGAGGCGGTTGCGCGCAGCCTCAAGGGAAATGACATTACCGAGGCCCGCGTGAGACTCAGCCGCATAGTCGGCAGGGATACGCGGAATTTGTCTAAAGAAGAAATCGTTAAGGCGGCACTTGAGAGCGTTGCCGAAAGTACCAATGACGGGATTGTGGCCCCTTTATTCTATCTCATCCTCGGCGGGCCGGTACTGGCCGTAGCCTATAAAGCGGTGAATACGCTTGACTCGATGGTAGGGCATAAGGATGAAAGGTTTGTTCACTTTGGATGGTTTTCCGCAAAGATAGATGATGCGCTTAATTTTGTACCGGCGCGCGTAAGCGGTTTTTTAATCGCCGCTTCCTCCTTTTTCCTCGGCGGTAATTTTGCGGATTCTTTTAAGGTAATGACGCGCGATGGCCGGAAGCATCCTTCGCCAAATAGCGGTGTGCCGGAAGCGGCTATGGCGGGCGCTTTGGGAATAAGATTAGGAGGGCCTTCCGTCTACGAGGGTGAAGTTGTGGAAAAGCCTTACCTTGGGGAGGATAAAAAAACAGTCGAGGTTTCGATGATCGATAAAGCCTTGGCTATAAGTTTTATGGCGTCTTTACTCGCGCTTTCATCGGGGGTGTTGCTCAAATGGATTATTTAGATTTCCTGCACGGCGGGGATATTTATGAGGCCGAGGCAAGGTGCGGCCGGAAAATAATAGACTTCAGCGCGAATATCAATCCTTTGGGCCTGCCGCCGAGGGTGAAACAGGCTATTTTAAAGAGCTTCGATAGGATCCTTCATTATCCGGATCCCAATCCCAAAGCCCTTATTAGAAAGATTGCCGAGTGTTGGGATATATCCGAAGGAAATGTCCTTTTAGGCAACGGTTCCATCGAGCTCATTTATCTCGTTGTGTCTGTCTTAAGGCCAAAGAGTACGCTCATACCGGTTCCTACCTTTTCCGAATATGAACGCGCGGCAAGAAGCGTAGGAAGCAAGATTCGGTTTTTTACGCTCAGAGAGAGTGAAGATTTCAGGTTAAATTTGCCGCGCGCAATAAGAGAAGATATTCTATTTTTATGCAATCCCAATAATCCCACCGGTAATCTTATCACTCGGGATTCCAAAGCGCTTAGGCAAATACGCCGTAAGCTGTTGCTTGTTGATGAGGCGTTTATGGATTTTGTGCCGGATGAGAAGAAACACACCCTCATCTGGAAGGCCGCTAGAAGCAAGAGAATAATCGTGCTCCGGACCTTCACAAAATTTTTTGCCATACCGGGATTAAGGGCAGGCTATCTTGTTGCCCATAGAGACATGATCGACAGGTTGAAGCGGCACCAGCCTCCGTGGAGCATGAATTCTTTAGCCCAAACGGCGGCGAAATTGTTTTTTGGCGAGAAGGGATATATTGCCGACACGCGTAGATTGATAGAAGGAGAGAGGGACTTTTTGTTCAATGAGTTATCGGGGATTGAGAAATTGAAGCCTTATCCTTCAGCGGCAAATTTTATTTTGATAAAAATAGAAGACAAAAATCTCACATCTTCACTTTTAGCGAGAAAACTTATCCGGAAAGGAATTTTTATAAGGGATTGCGCAAATTTCAGAGGGCTGGGAAATAAGTTTATTCGTGTGGCCGTGCGTTCGCGTGGAGAAAGTCTTAAGCTTATAGGCGCACTGCGAAGATTGCTGTAAAGTTGTTAGAATAAAAAGTCAATTAATTGGTACGGAAAGGAGGCGGCACAAATGAAGGAAAGAAAAGCTAAGATGCGGAAAGACGTTATTGCCTGTCGTAAAAGGTGCAAGGCAAATGGTACGGGCCTCGCCCATTACGTCCTTACGGACAAGAAGTGATTTAGAACGCCGTACTGCCTTGAAAGGCCAGCTAAATCCCGGGGCC
>JAQTRP010000089.1 GCA_028711765.1 Candidatus Omnitrophota bacterium
ATGGGTTAACCAGTAAGCCAGTTAGCCGGATCTGATTTGTAGCCGGATAATTAGTATACTAACTGCATATTCTGGCAATCAGAAAGATGAGATATTGTAATAGGTAGAATATGAAAAGTCAAACTACTAAATGTTCGGAAACAACGTAACTTACAGTAAAACAATAATTTACGAATTAAAATTAGGAAGGCGAGACTTAAAGCGCGGTATTCCTGACAACGCCGCCCGATTTCTTGGGCCAGATACCGTAAATAACCTCGCCGCAGTACCCGCAACGGCCGTCCTCTATACGGTTCTCGAGCAGTGAAAATCCGGCCCTGCCGATCAAAATCTTCCGGCAGGAAGGGCAAAGCGTATTCTGGCCCTCCGTCTCGTAAACGTTGCCTATGTAGACGTATTTCAGTCCCTCTTCAAGGGCAATCTGACGGGCACGGCTAAGCGTCTCATACGGCGTCGGCGGAAGATGCCTGAGTTTATATTGAGGGGAAAACCGCGAGAAATGCAGCGGTACATGCGGGCTTACATCCCCGCGCAGCCACCGGCACATAGCGCGTATCTCGTCAAAGTTATCGTTTATAGTCGGAACGATGAGATTAGTCACTTCGGTATCGACACCCTCTTTATACAGGTACTTAATGGTGCGCTTCACCGGTTCTATATTCCCGCCGCTCACTTCCCTATAGAAAGTCTCGGTCCATCCTTTCAGGTCAACGTTCGCACCGTCGAGAACGGCCGCGAACTCCCGAAGCGGTTCCGGATTAATATATCCACAGGTAATATAAAGATTCATAATGCCGTTCTGTCGCGCGAGCCGGGCGGTATCTAGCATATATTCATAAAATATCGTGGGTTCCGTGTAGGTATAGGCGATCGTCTTGCAATTATAACGCAGCGCCTCCCTGACAACGGCCTCCGGCGGGAGATCGTAGTTCGCGGTGTCCTCGGGACGAGCCTGAGATATTTGCCAATTCTGGCAGTATTTGCAATGGAGACAACAGCCGGCGGTCGCGATCGAAAATGCGTCGACGCCCGGCAGCATATGGTAAAGGGGCTTTTTCTCTATCGGATCGATCTCGACGGCACAGGGCTTTCCGTAAACAAGCGTATAGAGTTTATCGCCCTTATTGACGCGCGCTCCGCATTCGCCGCGTCCAAACTCCGCGATTTTGCAATAATGGGGGCATAGATCGCATTCGATCATAGGCTAAAGCTCTTTTTCGCGAGGCTGGTAGGATCCTGCGATAAGGAAAATAGAAGGAACAGCGTATTACAGATGCCGCCTCACATAGGCAGCGATAAGTTCTTTGTCTTGTGGATTGATCTCAACGAACATGACACTCAGACGAATCTTGCCTTTTTCGGGCCGCACCCCGACAATCTTGCCGAGGGCGCGGATCGGCTCGCCGGCTCCCGATGAACCGTCGGTAAGAAAAGCCTTCCTATCCATCTCTACGCGGAGCCGTATCCCCGGCGGCAAGAGATAAGGAGACATAACCGAGGCGCCAAGGACACTCACATTTATGGTCTCGGTCTCAACCACGGCGTCTTTGATTGTTACCATCGATTTCATACTATCGTCCAAACTATACCTTAGTGGAATTTTAACCCGCGCCCGGCGCGACCGCCTTGATTCTTTCTTGTTTACCATGGTTTCCTCTCCCTCGATAAGCAGGGTTTAATTTTCTTCGCCGAAGACAATCGCTTCGTAAGTCTCGACTTTGACATTCTTATAATCATCCCGCCATGTGTAAGGAGGCGCGCCGTGTTTCATCGAAAGCTCGCAAAGAAACTCCTCTTTATTCGGCAACTGCTCCCAGACCTGCGGCAGAAAAGTGGAGCCCCCGTAACGCGTAGTAAGGACAACGCCGTCTCTAAGGGGTACTAATTTACTCAGCAAATCCTCCGGTGAACTAAACGGCAGTTCTTTCGGCACCGTAAGAACGCTGATTTCTACCTTTATGTCCTTCAGTTCGTCATAACTAACGGGACTAAATCTTGGGTCCCCCGTCGCGGCCGCGATCGCCCTGTCGATCACCGTCTTGTAGATAGGCTCGCCAAAACTGAAGGTCCCCATGCAACCCCTTAAGCCGGATTGTTTCTTTTCCAAAGTCACAAAGCATGCCCCTTTCTCCTTCAGGGCAGACGAAAGTTTGGCTTCATCAACTACCGGGGTAGATTTGTCTTTCAAATATTGTTCAAGGGTCTGCCGCGCCAATTTAACCAAATAACTCTTATCCTCAGCGGTCAGGTTGGTTTCCCCAGCCAAAACCAACCGAGGAAATAAAATAGCGCCGACAACCGCTGCGAATAATATCAGCCTTTTTATCATAGTTTTACTACCTCTTTGTCCCTCGCTCAACCTGTAAAAATCGTGAACAATAGATAGGCAGACAATAGACCGCGACTGAACCTCTGTTTATCTATTTGCTCTATTGTCTATTGTTCAATTGCTCTGTTTTTGCTGCTTCACGTGGCGAAGCAGCAAAAACTGGGCCCCGTAGGATTTGAACCTACGACCAACGGATTATGAGTCCGCTGCTCTAACCGCTGAGCTAGGGGCCCGTGAAAGCAGTATATAGTTGATAGTAGATAGTATATAGTGAAAATAAAAACCTAAAACAAAAAATCAGAAACAAAAAAAATAGCAAAACCGCCCGAAAAGCAGTAAATAGTCGATAGTGAATAGCCTGCCTACCGGTAGGCAGGCATATAGTAAAATCGAAATAAAGCAGAAAAAACCCGAGAAACAGTGAATCGTCGTTCGTGAATCGTGACTCGCAAAACCCAAAAACGAACAAAAAATCAAAAAGCAAAAACAAACCAAAACTAAGTCATTATATCTAAAAGCGTTACTAATTCCACAGAAATTCTCGGGTTTTCTTCAATTCGCACATTTGCGTTTGCAGCGATGGCCCTCAATAGATAATTGCAGTTAATTAAAAGATTCCGGTATGCCTTCTAAATGCGCGGGATTGGGGGAGGTAAAAAACAGGCTTGAGATTATTTGAACTTAATCATTACGCCCCGCGCCAGGGCGTAACCGCGCCTACCCGGAAAAGGAACGGCCGGCGCATGCTGGAATTCATACTCCACTTTATAAATGCCGTCCGCTTTCTTCTTAATGGCCGTTTCTTTAAGCTTCGCGTACATCTTATTCTTGAATTTTTCCTTTTCCTTCGCGGAATCCACCATGTCGCTCTGGCCGCCGCAGGTAGCCATCGCGGCGAGAAGACGGCCCATTCCGTAAAACTCATTCAAGGTCTCACGAACTTCGATTGCGCCCATTTCTTCATACGCTCTATCGAGCGTTTTTGACTCGGAAAAATACAGATCTTTGGCGGGTGTAGATGCGCAGGATACGCAGAAAAGAATCGACACAGCACATAAGATGCGCGATGGGTAACGCATATTTATTCGCTCAGGCGGAGATCGAGAAAATTATTGAGCCGCCGCGCACGCGTGGGATGGCGAAGTTTCCGGAGGGCCTTTGCCTCTATCTGACGGACGCGTTCGCGGGTAACGTTAAAAATCTGGCCCACCTCTTCAAGCGTGCGGGGAAAGCCGTCGCCGATTCCGAAACGCAGTCTAAGGACCTTTTCCTCGCGCTCGGTAAGCGTATTGAGCACCGTGTCCATCTGCTCCTTGAGCATCGTATAGGCCGTCGCGTTTGCAGGCGAAACGGCCGATTTATCCTCGATAAAATCGCCGAAACTCGTATCGCCCTCGTCGCCTATCGGGGTCTGAAGACTTATCGGCTCCTGCGCAATCTTTAAAATACCCTTGACCTTATCGATGGGCATCCTCATTACCTTGGCAACTTCTTCCGGCGTAGGCTCGCGGCCGGTCTCCTGCACAAGATGCCTCGATGCCCTGAAAAACTTGTTTATCGTCTCTATCATGTGGACAGGTATTCTGATCGTGCGGGCCTGATCGGCGATAGAACGCGTGATGGCCTGCCTGATCCACCATGTGGCGTAGGTAGAAAATTTATAACCCCTTTTGTACTCAAACTTATCCACCGCTTTCATCAGGCCGATATTTCCTTCCTGAATCAGATCGAGGAACGACAGGCCGCGGTTTGTGTATTTCTTCGCGATGCTGACTACAAGACGCAGGTTCGCGGCAACGAGATCTTTCTTTGACCGTGCAAGCTCGCGTTCCCTGCGGTGGATGATCTTCACGTGCTCATAGACCTTCTCCTCGGTCTCCCCTAAAGCGCGCCCAATCTCCCTTGTCCTCTGTCTGATAAGACTTGCCTGCTTGCGAAAACCGCGCCTCTTCGCCTGCGCAAGTTTCTCGCGCAGCTGTTTGAGCTCTTTCAAGCGTTGATGCAGATTAAGGATAATCTGCTCTACTATGTCCATGGTTAGGGTAAACTGCATGAGGAGTTGGACTAAATCCGCGTTCTTCCTCGACGCCCGAAGCCGACGCGTGAGATTCTTGAGCTTTCGTTTTGTAATGGCTGTCCGTTCCTCATTGAACTCGTCAATCGTAGACTCGAGGCTGATTTCGTCGTTAACAATTTTATTGGCGACTTCGAGCACCTCCCACCTCGCCGCTTTGGTTTCGTAAACGGCGATACGGAGTTTATCTTCGGCCTCCTCTATGCAGCGGGCAAGGCGGATCTCTTCCTCACGGCTCAAGAGAGGAATCTGTCCCATCTGGCGAAGATACATCCTGACGGGGTCGTCCATCTTAGCGCTCTGCGAGGCCTCGGAATCAGCCTCCTCTTCCTTGTCCTTGCCTCCTCTCTTTGAGGATTCTTCTTCGGCGGACGCTTTCTTATTGACAGTCTCGCTTGTAATCTCGATCTGGCGCTCCGAAAGCTGCGCCATAACGGTTTCGATCTTTTCTGATGAAGTCACCTCGGGCGGCAGGATATCGTTAATCTGCTCATAGGTAACATAGCCCTGTTTTGTGCCTAAATGAATAAGCCTCTCCATCGCCTTGGCGAAATCGGGCGCGGACGTCTCTTTCGCGGTGTGCTTTTTTGCCGGAGGCACCACCTTTTTAGCCGCCTCGGGAGGCGGCAGAGGAACACGGCGGGCTTTCTTTTTTGAGATTGCCTTCGGCGGCCGGCGCCTTAAAGTCTTCTTGCGCTTTACGGACAAAGCCATGCGCTTCTTCGCGGGTCTTCGCTGACGTGGCTTTTTGGACTTTTTCTTCAATTTCTTGCGCAGCTTTTTTGTCTTTTTAGTTTTCTTTGGCATTTCTATTTCGCCTGTAAAAGAAGGTTCTGGTATTCCCGCACCAACATGCCTGTCTCTTCTCCGTTACGCTCGGCTTCGCGAATCGCCCCCTGAACTTTGTCCATCCGCTCTTTCAACGCCCTTTTTGTAAAGGCGGTGAGGCAATCCCGAAAAGCCTTCTCGCACTCGGCGTCGTTTACCTCAAAAAAAGTGATGCGGCTTAAAAACGCCTTCGTCGCCTCATCGGGCAGGCGGTTGAGAACCTGAGGCAATGTAAATGACTGGCCCTGTTCGTTGTAAATATCAATGAGTGTTTCAAGAACGGTGCGCGAAAGCGGATGCCGGAACTGCAAAGGTTCGATTTCAGCGCTTGCCTGGCCTATCAAGGCTGTATTTGAAAGAAGCAGGGCGATTATTGTTGCCTCAATGTTGTCTGCGGGAAATTTTGGATCGGCGGCAACTCTGTTACTTAAGGTTTGATTCTCGCCTTTTATCCGGTGCTTGGCGCGCATTTTATTAAGCTCGAGCCTTATCGAGGGCTCCGAAATGCGCATCGCCTCAGAAAGTTTCTGGATATACCTATCGAGGAGAATCTGGCTCTTGACGTGGCCGAGCGTGTCCATAATCTCCGTCGTGACCTTGACAAGGCCGAGAGAATCATCTTTCGGATAACGCTTGTTAAGAACGCGCAGTTTAAAATCAAACAGGTCTTCGGCGCCCTCAAGGCGTTCGAGAAACGCTTCGCGTGATTTCTTCCAAATAAAATCATCGGGATCAAAACCTGCGGGAAGCGTAAGCAGTTTCACGTTGAGGCCCTCCTCAAGAAAAATATCCAGGCCTCTTAACGAGGCTGCCTCTCCCGCCGCGTCCGGATCGAAAACCAAAACGGCCTCATCCGCGTAACGGTGGATAAGCCGCGCGTGATCCTCTGTAAGCGCCGTCCCCAACGTGGCAACGGAATTTTTGAAACCCGCCTCGTGAAGCCGGATGAGATCGAAATAACCTTCCACTACAAGGAGCTGCCTTCTCGTATCCGGTATGTGGCGCTTCGCGAGATTAAGGCCGTAAAGCTCGCTGCGCTTCTTGAAAAGCTCGGATTCCGGAGAATTAACATATTTAGGAAGCTCGCTAGTAAGAATCCTGCCGCCGAAGGCTATGACCTTGCCTTGGGAATTCCAGATCGGGAAAATAAGTCTCCCGCGGAAAAGGTCGTAAGGATTACCGTCACTCGAGCGCTGGATAAGTCCCGAGCTTAAAATAGAGCTTTGAGGAAAATCCTTCTTCGCCAGAAACTCAAATAGCCCGCGCCACGCGTCCAGGGCATAACCCAAGCCGAAGGCCTTCGCCGTATCCTCACTAAAACCCCGGTCTTTTACATACTGCCGCGCCCGCGCGCCCTTTTGGCTATCCTCATAAACTGAGCGATAATACTCATAGGCCTTTTCATAAATGGCAAGAAGCCCCTGCTGTTTCGATACCTCCTCTTTGCTTCTTGAGCTCTGCTCGGGCAGTTTAAAGTTTACCCGTTCGGCCAGATTGCGCAGGGCCTCGGGAAAAGTCATATTTTCATGCTTCATCAGAAACGTAAATACGTCTCCTCCGGCATTACAGCCGAAGCAGTGGAAAATCTGCTTGTCGGGATTGACTATAAAGGAAGGCGTCTTCTCCTTGTGGAACGGGCAAAGTGCTTTAAAGCTCCGGCCCGCCCGTTTCAGGGGAATGTAGGAACTGATAATCTCGACTATATCGTTGAGTGATTGAACCTTGTCAACCACGCTGTGATCGTGCGCCATGTGTCTCCCTGATTTAAAAAAGTATCGAGTAGCAAGCGTAAAGTTAAAAGCCTAAAGCGCAAAATCACAGTTTAAAACTCAAAAATAGAACATATGATTTTGTATCCCGGATCATACGTTTTGGTTTTGAATTTTAAATTTCAATCTTACATTTTACGCTTTGATCTTTGATTTTTCTTGCTACTTGCTACTCTCTACTCGCCACTTATTTTTTATGGACGAATCTCCGGAAACCGGACGTCTCGATGAAGCGGACTTTCTCCTTGCCGAAAACGGTATCGAAAAGGAGGTTGAGGCCGAGGGTATCACTCGCGATGTGGCCGGCGATAATCACGTTGATCTTTTCTTCTTTGGCCTTATTGAAATGTCCCTCGTGCAGATGCATGGCTATGAGCGTACCGACACCCGCCTGTGCAATCTTGGAGAAGAATTCTTTCGACGGCTCGGTCCCGCCTGTCATATCGACAAAAATCTTGCCGGCACGGTTATCTTCCTTGCCGAGGATAATTAACGGCTTATTGTTGTTGTGAGCGGCCTCTTCGTATTCCGGGACGCGCTTTATGATATCGATAACATTTTTGATATAACGAGGCTTCTCTTTGTCAAATAACCCCTGCAGATAACTAGAGACATGATTATCCGCCGGCGTATGAATGCTCATGAGCGGAACGTTTAAAATACGCGCGACATCCGAGTTACGGAAATGGTTGTGGACGGCCACGTTACGGGCCACTTCCCTCTGTCGCTCTTGCGTCAGTTGCTCCGCCACGGTCACGGGAACGCCGACCTTGGCGAAAATATCCGTGTGCATCTGCATAACCTCGTAAAAATTGGCGTACGCCCTGCCCTCCGGATGATGGGTAATCACAAGATCTATCTTCTCGCCGCGCGATTTCAGGAGATCGGCAAGCAAAATCTCCCCAATCTCAATGTCGATGCCCACCATTATCGTCTTTGCTTCCTTCGCGGAGTCGCCAAATATAATCCTTGTATCGGCATACGGATTGGTAAGCCGCTCCTTATCGTAATAGGCCTTCTCGTCTTTGGGAAGCTTCTCGAAATGTTCCTTCTCGAGCCTAAGCTGCTCCTTTACCGCCTCCGGCCCGCGCGGGTCCATTTTCTTGCCGGCCTCGACAGCCCGCTCGTAAATAGTTCTTATTTTCATGGCAATCTCCTTTAGATAATTTTGTGGTAGTAGTGAAAAA
>JAQTRP010000090.1 GCA_028711765.1 Candidatus Omnitrophota bacterium
CCTCAACATAGAAACGCCGGTGAGCGAACGGTAGAACTTCACGCTGAATAATGAAAGCAAAGGTGCGAGAAAGAAATTCATGGGTTTTCTCCTTTCTTAAGCGCCCCTATGTACCTGGTACCGATCCCATTAATCCGGTACCAGGTACATAGGGGCTTACAAAAACTTATGAAATCAGTATCGGTTACCTAAAAACGCAATTAGTTTGCACTTAAACGATAAAGACGGCCGCGGCTACCACAGACGTCCAAAGTCCCTCTTTATTGCCGCGCGCGGATTGCGTGATATTAGTAGTCTTGACAATCTCGTTAGAGATTTTCCAGACTTCCTTCCTCGAGTCATAACTCGAATCGGGATTGAACTTGACGCCCAAAATCGTGGCGAGCATGCAGGCCGCGAGATCCTCCGCGTAATCGCCCGCCTTTTCGTCGGTCTCGCCGAAGGAATGATGCTCCGAAAGATAACCGTGCTGATCCGCCCTTTTCGGGATTGCCATTCCGACGGAGGAGGCAACCAGCCGGTTAGGCTCGTTAGTCGCGTTGTCGCTCATCACGACAAACACAACCTGCCCCGACGTGAGGTATTTGAGTCCGACCTCCTTCGGTATTTGCTTGCAGTAAGGTGGAAAGATACTTGATACGCGCACTAAATTGTACGACGCGATTTGGGCGTCGCGCAGCGCCAGCTCAAGGCTCGTGAGTTTCTCCTTGTTGATCCCCACGCCCTTAGTCAGAAAAACCTTCTTTGGAAGCAGCATCCTTGTTCTCCTTTCGCACCAAAGTAATAAGCAGCAAAAAGATCAAAGTTTAAAGCGCAAAGTGCAAAACCACAGTTTAAAATTCAAAATCAGAGCAACAGTTTTCCGTTCTGATACGTACGTTTTAAGTTTTAAACTTTAGCTTTGCGCTTCTACTTTTTAATTTTATGCTTTCTCTCGCTAAAAACGCAGCCGCAATAGTTCTGTCTGTAAAAACCAAGCTCGCGGGCGAGCTCGCAGCTCCGCTTAAAACCGCCGCGCTTTTTAAAATCCTCTTTCAGAAAAGTAACGGAATATTCCCGTCCGGCCTCCTCGCCGATACGATTGATCCGCTCCGCGTCCTTGTGAGGACTAATGGAAAGGGTAGAACCGTAATGAGGGCATCCCTTTTCGCGCGCCGTTTTGGCCGCCTCGCGAAACCGCATCCTGAAACAGACCTCGCAGCGCCTGCCGCCTTCGGGCTCCGTCTCGAGGCCACGGGTGAGATCTGACCAACGTCCGCTATCGTAAGGGCCCGTGATGCCGCTAACACCAAAGTGCTTGCACAAGGCCTCGAAATCCATCCGACGCCTTTCGTGCTCATCTTTGGGGTGGATATTCGGATTGTAATAAAAGGGCTTTACGTTAAACCGCGGCACGAGTGCCTCTAGAACGGCGCTCCCGCATGAGCTGCAACAAACATGAAGAAGCAGAGATTCCCTATCCATATCAAAGCTTAAAACGCAAAGTGCAAAACCACAGTTTAAAGTTCAAAATCATACTAACAATCTTGTATTTTGATACGCATTCTTAAGCTTTGCGTTTTAAACTTTGGCTTTGCACTTTGACTTTTTAACTTTACACTTTCTATCGTACTGCGTTTCACTATAGCGGTTTTCTCTCGTTATAACCGCTGTCAAGGTCGTGCCAGTAGGCGATTTTCTTTTCGCCGCGCTTCCAGCAGAGATAGACCAACTCGTTGTTACGGACATGGAAGAAATCGACTACGCCGCGGTCGATATCGCGAAGGAAACAGCCGAGCTGATTGAACTTAATCAGATCCTCCTCGAAAGAAAGTATCAGGGTCTCGAGTTCCGCCGATTTATCGAGGTATTCCTTTCCGTCGCGGGATTCATAATCGTGAATTTTATCTCCGGCGATAAGGTCAAGGACGAGAAGCTGGTCGTGTTTTTTCTGCATCTCCTGCTTTTTCTTGACGAGGGCGTCCAGCAGATCTTCCAGCTTCGCAATCAGCGTCTTTGCTTCATCGATGGTAAATACGCGAGGGTTCATGGTGAGTTTTATTCTATTACATTCTTATCCGATAAGAAAGTAGATTTTCAACGATTGATGGTCTCTTCAACGGAAACAACAGCAACAATGCCGCCGCCGCTCGAGACATTTATGACCGTGCGGTCGCTTAAGCGGGCCATGCCTCCCGCGTAATGCCCGTTGAAAGAAAAGGCGCCGAGGCTTGTCCTCTTATACTGGAAATCAAACCTGTTATTGACGATGACGGGAACCGTCATTATGGGGACCGTCACAAACTCCTGAACCACCCAATTTCCCTTGAGCGCCCGGTCTATGATTCTGTTCCAGTCGTCCTCTTTCGTCTCGGAACCGATAATCACATCCTCCCCGCCGTAGCCTTCGGAAGGCTTCAGGACAAGGCTGTCCTTCTCGTCCTTAAGAAAATCGATGAGATAGATTTTCCTGCCGCCGTAGAATTTATCCGCGTCGATCAGCCGGCGGGTCCAGGGCAGGCACTCGCGTTTTATCTCGTTTTCCTTATCGGAAAAAAACCGGTCGTATTCGGGATTGGTAAGGATAGAGAGAACCGCCTTGGAGCTCACGAGCTTCGAGCGCAGGGGGTTTACCATACAAATCCAGCGTTTTTCGTAGGCCGTGATGAAATCCTTAATCTCATCGAGCTTCTCGAGGAGCTCGTTAAATACGGCCCTGCGGTAAACAAGGTCTATCCTGAATCCACCGTAATAAAGCTTGTCGCCCTTCAAGTGCAAATCCCTGGGGTCGGTAATTACGGTACGGAATCCCTTGTCCTCGAACTGCTGCTTGAGATATTCAAATTCCGAGCGGGTCTTTACCGTGCGCCAATCGACAATCGCGATATTCGGCTTTTCCTCGGTGCCCCCGAACTCTTCATAGGCATGAAGGAGCGTCTTGAGGAGGCGCTCCGAGCGGCGTTCGCGGTTTAGGTGAAAGGTGCTAAAAAAGGGCTCTAGTTCTTTTGTGCCGAAAAACACATCCTCCAGCATATCGGCATATCCCATACCCGCCGGAGAATCGGCGTTGACCTCTATAAGCTTTAAAGACTCGCCCTCCAGAAAACCGTCAAACCTCAAGAGGACGGCGCAGCGCGAATAACCGGGGTCGATGGCGATCAGGCGTTTGGCCTCCTCCGAAAATCCGAGTTTTCCGGCGATGGCGGGCTCGGTGAAATAAAGGTTCGCCACCTTATCTATAATCGACGTCATCTGCTCCGAGACAAGCTTGAGCAGGCGCTCCTGTTTGTGCGTAATGAACTGGCACTTGAAAAAGGTGGGGACCGAAAAACGGCCGAATTTTATGAGACTGTGCTCGATGCGCTCCTCGAAACGCCGGAGCGAGTCGATCATCTCCTGTTCGTGCGAGACTAAAAACTGATCGTATGCGTGATCTATGTTTCTCATATTCTTATCTTAGCGTTTAGCGTATAGGAGATAGAGGAAAAACGCACTTAAAACTTTGCGCTGGAACTAGTCGGATTTGGATTTTTTTAAAGTTTTTCTATACGCTATCCGCTACCCGCTATACGCTACACAAAGAACCTATCGTACCGTTTGCTCTTAAACGGGCCGGCCAGCACAACCATGTCGCCATCGACGTCATAGCCGGTCACGCGGAGTTCATAGCTGGTAGGGACGTCCCGCGCCCCCGGCCGCCACGTCGCCTTGTAGACGCCTTTCTTGTGGTCGTAAAAACTCGCCACGGTTCCCCACTCCGGCTCGGCGGAATCCTTCACCTCAAAACGAACGTTCTCAAGATCCTGGGTGGGCGTTTTGAGATGGAACTCTAAAGGCATCCGGTCCCGCAACAGGAAACCGTCGACCGCGGGCTCACCCGAGACAATAAAGGCAACCGGAGAATTATCCCCCTTGAGATATGACGTTGCCGAGACAAGATCGGTCAGCGTAGAGCCCTGAACGGGTTGCGCCACGCCGGCCAAAGGAGAAACCGCGGATTCCTCCCGCGGATAATTTTTACCGAAAACAATATCGTCGACATAAACAGTCCCCATACCGCTGTGGAGCCGCTCCTCAAATAAGAAATCCATCTCGAGGATTTGGGACCAGTCCTTGACGGCGCGAAAATCCTTAAGCGGAATAACGACCTTGCGCCACGCCTTAGGGTCCTTCCCGATTACGTACCTTCCGGCAACTACCTTCGCCGTTATGTCTTTCCCAAGAATAAATTTCCGGTCGCCCTCCGAATCTTGATGAAATTCAACGGCAAACTTCGGCTTTTCTATATCGGTCTTGATCCAGAAAGAAAGATACTTATAACCGGAAAGGTCTAAAGGATAAGACGCTTGGGAACCGAGCGATTCCGGCTCGCCGAGGCGCTGATAATAAAATACGAAACCGGCCGGCAATAGAACATTGTAATTGATCTGGAGCGCCGACCCATAATTGCCCAACGTATTGCCTTTTTTTCTCGTAAACCCGACGGTGGACGTGCCGGGAAAAACCTCGTCTCCCCCCGTCTCGCCGCCCAGCACGTTGGCCACGGTCTCATCGTTAAAATCGTCCACGAGAATAATTCCGTTGCCGTAGTACTTATTATCCGCGGGGGCCTTAGAGCTCTTATTTACGGCGGGGGCCTTAGAATTCTTGTTTGCTGCGGATGCCTTAGCGCCCCAAGCCTGAGGGATACTGAACGCCGAGAAACAAGTCACAATTACGAGAAAACTTAAAAGTTGCCTTTTCATTCGCCTGACTGCTCCGTTAGATCGGAAGAAGTGGATTTTCTGAACACAAAGTGGTCGATACAAACGGAACCCGTTTTCTTTGTACTCATTATATCGTCAAACACAATCACAAGTTCAGTCATATTACTCCAGTCGATCTGGCTTACGTCCTTCTTGATATCAAGCGTCACTTCTTTCCACTCGGGGCCGATGTCACGGACACAGTAGGTGTCCTTCTCGCCGAAGGCGTTCTTGAGCTCAAGTTTGAACCGCGTCGTGAAGCCGCAGGCCTCGTCCCCTTTGACCCAAAAACTGAGCGTATCGTAATCGGAAATATCGATTCCCCCAAGCCCCATCCAGAAACCGTTGAAGGCGGGCTGCTTGGAAAGGACGTCGTAATCGAGCCGGATGGAATAACCTTTTTCTGGATTGACGGGGTCGTCAGGTTCAGGCGCGGCGTAACAATGCTGCGAGGGATCTTTTACGTTGTAGTTCCACGCGCCGTAATTGCCGCCCACTTCGTTGGGTGGTTCGCCGCGGTCGAAGGTGGCGACGACTAACTCAGCGGATTCCTCTGCCCCCAGAAATCCCACGCCGAGAAAAACCGCAAGGACAAGAAAAAATGAACCTCTCCGCCATAAATGACGGAGTATCTTTAATGTTTTTCCGGAGAGGTTCATTGCTCCGAAGCCATACTCTGCTTCGCTCAAAAACTTTCGTTTTGAGCTTCGCAGCAGTTCTCCTTCGCCTTCATCGCCGAGTTGAAACCCGGTGTATTCGGCGAAGGAGAATGAACCTGCTAAAACCCGTCTCACACCCGATGCTCTTTCCTTGCCTTCCTGTAAAGATAGGGGAAATGCTTTTTGACAAGCGCATCCATTTCCTCGTCGGAAATGGAGGAATTCCTCTCCTGCAAATATTGCTCATCCACCCACAGCCTGATTTTTTGGACGCGGGCGTCGTCCTTCCCGATACGCTTCGCGCCCTCAAGGCTCAAACAGGCGTTGACCCAGCTCGCTATGCCCGCGGCGCCCGACTTGTCCGTTATCACGACACGGGGCGGACGCGAAAGAATTTTATCGGTATTGAAAATATTGTAGATCTCCTCATTCTTGAGGAGGCCGTCGGCGTGAATGCCCGCGCGCGTCACGTTGAAATCGCGGCCGACGAAAGGCTGGTTCGGCGGAATATCGTAGCCGATCTCGGTGCGAAAATAATCGGCGATCTCCGTGATGACGGTAGTATCGATTCCCTCCGTCCTTCCCTTAAGGCCGATATACTCCATGATCAAACCCTCAAGGGGCGGATTGCCCGTCCGCTCGCCGAGGCCGAGCAGAGTGCCGTTCGCGGCGGAACACCCGTAAAGCCACGCTGTCGTGGCGCTGACCAGCACCTTATAAAAATCGTTGTGGCCGTGCCACTCGAGCCTCTCGCAGGGAACGTTCGCGTATTGCCTCAAGCCGTAGACCAAGCCCTTCACACTACGCGGCAGGGCCGCGCCCGGATACGTAATTCCGTAGCCCATCGTATCGCAGAGCCTTATCTTGATCGGAATGCCCGCTTCCGCGGAAAGCTTCATCAGCGCCTGCGCGAAAGGAACGACGAACCCGAAAAAGTCGGCGCGCGTGATGTCCTCGAAGTGGCAGCGCGGAATGATATTGTTTTCAAGCGCCGCCCGGACGATATCGAGATAATCGTCCAACGCCTGCCTCCTCGTCTTCTTCAATTTCAGGAATATATGATAATCCGAGCAGGACGTCAAAATACCCGTCTCCTTGAGGCCCATCTGCTTGACAAGTTTGAAATCGTCTTTGACCGCGCGGATCCAGCCGGTCACCTCGGGATGGAGATAGCCCTTCGAAAGACAGGCCTCTACCGCCGCTTTATCCTTCTTCGAATAAAGGAAAAACTCGCTCTGGCGGACTATGCCGTTCGGCCCGCCGAGGCGGTGCAGAAAATCGAAAAGGTCCGAGATTTGCTTCACCGTGTAAGGCGGCCGCGCCTGCTGTCCGTCGCGGAAAGTGGTGTCCGTGATCCAGAACTCCTTCGGCGGATGCATAGGCACAAGGCGGTAGTTAAAGGTTATGCGCGGGACCTCATCGTAAGGAAATATATCGCGGTAAAGCTCCGGTTCCTTCGTGTCCTTGAGCTCATAGACGTAATCCGACTGCTCCAACAGATTCAGGTGCTCGTTAAATCGTAACATCTATATCTCCCATAAGTGGTTAGGTTTAGAATCGTTAGGAGCAGTATTATAAGCAAATTGCCCCCAAAATGCAAATATAATGCTATTAATTTAGCGGCTTGGTTTGTTCCTCGCAGGGACGCCTGCCTGCCGGCAGGCAGGCCAATTTTTCCCCAGCGAGGAATTGCTCACTCGCTTCCGGCTCCTGCACCTGGCAACCATGCTGCTCGGAGCCTCCAGACGCCCCGCTACGGAACATCAAACCAAGCTGCCTATTTTTTAAAGATGAAGGAAAAATCGGGACATCGAGTCCTCGCCACAAACCGTTGGCGGGCAGGCCGATTTTTCCCAAAGGTTACCGTGCGGATGGTAACTTTCTATGATTTGGCTTCACAGCTGCTTTTACTTATAACTTATAACTTACAACTGCTTTCGGGCGGCTTAGTTCTCTTGCTCGATTACGCGGTAAATGGACTGGCTGACACCGTCGTCTTCCATGTTGAGGCTGGGAAAGAGGGAATGGCTGCGTGTCTGGGTGACTTTCGCTATAAGGATCCCATTCGCGTAATCGAGATAAGCTGTCTCCTCGACGGCGGAACGGATGTCGACGGTTACGGTATTAAGAAGTATTTTCATTATTTCCGTTTTGGTCTGGGTAGAAGTAGTCTTAATTACCGCGCAGCGGTGGCCGTTGACTTGTGCAAAACCCGTCAGTTGGCTATCGGCCTGGAGATTGTACGGGGTGGGGTTCTCCTCTTTTATCCAAAAGGATTCAAGCCGCGCGTCTACCTTTTCTTCATAGCGCCATTTGTCGCCGATTTTAACCGGGCCTTCCGGATACATCGGAGTGCGTGACTCGCTCAAAATCCTAAATTTCCCGATCTTTGATTTATGATGTCCTTCTATGAAGCGAACGATTTCACCGCGAGGCGAAATTTCGAGCGCCTCGGTAACCTTGCCGCCTTCTCCCTCGAAAGTAATTACAGTATGCTGAATATAGGAATCTTTTCCGGCGACGGGCTTATAGGTGACCGTGATTTTCTGGCGTAGGTTTAGGCTTAATCCACGGCCATCGTGCAACTGTGAATAGACCTTGAGATCTTCCTCGGCGTGGATTTCATTTTTGGGAGGCACGAGGAGGCGCAGGCTAATACCGTTTGACTCTTCCGGGGTGGGTTTCGACTCGGTAATCTTTAACACCAGGGCGGGGTCGTTAAAAGAAACCGGCTCGTTTTTAGAACTCATGTAAGCGCAGCCGCCCACGGATAGGAGGCCGACTAAAGCTATGA
>JAQTRP010000091.1 GCA_028711765.1 Candidatus Omnitrophota bacterium
CGTTAGACCATGTTCGGATATAATGTTAGCCGCCTGCCTGCCGGTAGGCAGGGTTAGCAGGTTAAGCTCGAGTAAGTCGGTAGAGGTTAACTAGGGTTAACAGGAGTTAATAGAAACTGTAAGGAACTGATGGAACCTGGCCCAGCAAGGTTTATCCCGCTTTTTGTTTTATCCTTGTTATTGCCCAACTGAGGAGTTCAGAGTCTTCGCGCTCGAATTTTAAGGCGAAGAGTATACCGGCGTAAATGAGACCGAAGGCAAATGGAAGCACGAACCAAGCGTGAGATTGCCAGAGTAGCTTTGCGTATGAGATCATAAATTGCGAAGCGCCAAAAGCGATTAAGCCGGCGGCGAGCGGTTTCAGGAATTTCAAATTATAGGGGCTGAAGCCGAAGATAATGGAAACCTCGGCGAGCCTTAATATGTTAACGAACACAATTGAGATTCCGGTCGCCGTCGCGGCGCCCACTATGCCGAACGGCGGAATAAGAATGAAGTTTAAAATTAAAGCAAGGGCAAGCAGGGTTACATTATTGAGAAGGTCAAGGTGCGGATATTTTGTCATTGCGAGCAGTGACGAAACAGAACCGGTCGAGGCACTGATAAGCTGAGCGAACGCGAGTATAACCAGCGCCGGCATGCCTCCCGGAAAATCCTTCCCGAAAAATCCAAGCAGCCTGCCCGCATAAAGAATAAGCATCAGGAAGGCCGGTAGGCTTACCATAAAGACCCAGCGTGTCAAAGTCGTCGCGACAGCCTTCATTTTTTTAGGCTCATCCTTAGCGTGAAACTCCGAAATGAGCGGCGCGTGGACTATATTTATAATATAGACAGGCATTACGCAAATCCCCGCGAATGCTGCACTTAGCTTATATACTCCGACGTCGCTCAAGGCCTTAAAATATCCGAGCATCAAAATATCGGCGCTTACGATGAAGTACGCCGCGATGTAGGAAAGCAGCATAAGAAAGGAATATTTGAACAGACTCGGCAAAACGTGCTCCGTCCGCGTGTTCCCGATGAACGAAAACCGTTTCTTAAGGAGTATCGCGCCGCCTGTCAGCGCGGCGATAGCAAAACTTGCTTCTGCGCTTATGATGATGCCGATGAGTTTGGCGCCGATGAAGATGGCGGCAAGAACGAACACAAGAAGCAGCGCCTTTTGAACTAACAGCATAAGCGACTGGTACGTGATCATCTTGAAGGCCCTTAAGGTTGCCGAGACAAGCGAGTATAGCGCGACGAGTGGAACGGCGAATGAAGTGATTTTAAGCGGCATGGAAAGGGTGGGTTTCTGAAAGATACCGCCCGCGATGTAATCTGCGGAGAGAAATAATATAGCTCCGATGATAAGGCTGAGCTCCAGCGTAAAGGCAAAAGAGGCCGTAATAACGCCCTTGACCTTGGGCCTTTCGTTTTTGTGAATGTGGTGAGGGATGAATTTTATCACCCCAGCCTGCAGGCCGAATGTCGAGATTTGGCTCGCGAATATGGCAATCGTAATCGCCAACGAATAAATACCAAGCTGGGCAGATCCCAAAATCTTAGCAACTAGAAAGCTTATAACGATTCCTGTGATACCGAGCAGGATCTGGGAAAAGCCGAAAATGACGCTCGTTTTCCCGACAAGCTTAAGCTCTTGCGTAACGTCTATTGAGTCGAATTGTTCAGCCATGATTTAAAAGTGTTAGCCGGTTAAACGTTACACCGGCTCACACATTTTCTTCTATTATTATCGGCTGTGAGGGAAAAGAGATTACCGACTTTGCGATTAATATTTCGGGTCTAAAAGCCGATAAAATATATACAATCGCCATTATGTACCTGGTGCCTCTTGGATGTGGTACCAGGAGCCGGTTTCATAAGTACCTGCAAGCGCACCTTTACGTACCTGGTACCGGATTAATGGGACCGGTACCAGGTACGTAAAGGCAACCCTGACTTATGAAACTGGCTCCGGGTGCATAAAGGTAAAGGGGATAGGCATTGGATTTCATTATTTTAGTCCAGATTATAGTGTTTGCAATATCCGCCGCGCTGTGCGGCCTCCTTGTGCCGGTTTGCATAAAGGTGGCCATAAAGCAGAATATACTCGATTATCCCACGTGGCGTAAGACCCACAAAGTGCCGACGCCATATCTCGGCGGGACCGCGATTTTCGTTTCTTTTTGGATTGTCGTAGGGCTCGGTTTCCTTGTCTCGTATCTTTATCTTGCGGGAATGTTTGCCGGCATTTTCGGATTTCTCGAGCCTTTCAAAGGATATCTTCAGGGCGGGTTAGGGAAACTGCCTAATGTGGCCCAGATATTTCTGGGGTCTTTGGTAATTTTCCTCCTTGGCCTTTGCGATGACGTAAAGAGCATGAAGGCCCTCCCCAAATTCATCGTGCAATGCGTGGCGGCCTTAATCCTCGTCTTATCCGGATATAGGATAGGCGCCTTTGGCCTTCCGCCGATTTTGGGATACCTCGCCGCCTTTATCTGGACACTTATGCTCATAAACGCCTTCAATTTCATCGATTCTCTCGACGGCCACCTGACCGGTGTCTCCATAGTGGCGGGAATTTTCTTTTTTCTGATTACTCAGCTTCTCGGCCAGCCTCTCGTCAGCATCATGCTGATGATTCTTTTAGGCGTTCTGATCGGTTTTCTCCCCTATAATTTTTATCCCGCGCGCGTTTTCTTGGGCGACGCGGGAAGCACGTTCTTAGGCTACATCTTCGCCGCGATAACGCTCATCTCGACCTACGAACAGCCCCAGACAACCGTCTTCACGATCCTTTTTCCGGTTTGCGTCTTTTCTGTGCCGCTTTACGATATGATTTCGGTTATTATAATCCGCATATTTTCGAAGAAGCCGATTTATGTCGGCGACAGGAATCATTTTGCCTACCGCTTGGTCGAGCTCGGAATGAGCGAGCGTGTTGCCGTGTTGTTTTCGTTTCTTGTCGCCACGGCCTGCGGCCTCATAGCGCTTCTACTTTACACGGTTAATCTCGTCGGTGTGGTTTTGATCATACTTATTTACCTCTGCCTACTTGCCATAATCGCTTTTCTTGAAATTTATGTAACCCGCCGCCTCAGCCTCTCGGCCGAGCTCGCGAAAAAGTTCCGCCGCCGCAAGACAGACATTGCGGAAGCGGAGGGTTAGAGCCAGGACCACAAAAAATATGTACCTGGTACCGGTTTCGCGGGTCCGGTACCAGGTACATATTTTTTGTGCATCCGGTACCAGGTACATATTTTTTGTGCATCCGGTACCAGGTACATAATTTTGGAGGTTCCTCGTTGTTGACATTCCAGACCGTTGTGTTATAATCACACTCCCTTTTCACAATACCCTTACTTTTACCCCTGTAGATAAAGGCAAGGATTGAGTTTACGCGCTTTTTGGCAGTGATAATAAAAGGTTAAATAACTTAGATTAGATACCAAATCATGTACCCGGTACCGGTTTAATGAACTGTACCTTAACCGTGTACCTGGTACCGGACCCGCGAAACCGGTACCAGGTACACTATTGTGTTCCATGGCACGAGAGCATACCCTTATTTTAATCAAGCCCGACGGCCTTGTTAAGTCATTGACAGGCAACATCTTAACGAGGCTTTCCGAGACTAAACTCGAGATCGCTGCGGCAAAGATGGTGCGTGTATCCCGCGAGCTGGCCGAGGAACATTATAAAGCCCTGAAGGACAAGCCGTTTTTTGAGGATCTGATCAAGTATATAATGGGCGAGTTCCACGAGCGCAACAAGGTCCTCGCCATGATTTATACCGGCGAGGGCGCGATTAAAAAAGTGCGCGACATCTGCGGCGCCACAAACCCCGAAGAGGCCGACGCAATTTCCATCCGCGGCCAGTACGGCCGTATTACCACAAAGGGCGTTTATGAAAACGCCATCCACGCCTCCGCGAACCCTGCCGATGCCGAGCACGAGATAAAGCTTTGGTTCAAGCCCGATGAAATTATATTCGATGTATATCCGACTAAAGTTGTTGATGTAAAAATAAAAGAACGTGTTTGGGCATAAAATAATTAAATGTAGTCCGCCTTCGCCTTAATTTAATGTAGGGAACGGTTTCAAACCGTTCCCTACGAAGCAGGCTACGGCGGATTTAATTCGCCCCCGCCGCTTTGTTTCGCAAAGCGAAACAGCGGGGGCTCATTAAAGAGGGGAACAAATGTCTTACCGTGACATAATTGCGAAATTCAGCAAAAAAATTTTACCAACTTTCTTTTTCGGCGGAATTATCTTATTAATCTTTTCACTGTGTTCCTTTCATGCAGGCTGCGGTAAAGCACCGGATAGCGGCGCTAAACCTTCCGCCAAGCCGACGGAAGTCAGCGTCGCCTTTTGGGGATCTCCCGAGGAAATTTATATTATCACGAATGCGATAAAAAAGTGGGAGATGGAACATCCCGAAATCAAGATTCGTTTTGAGCACACGCCCTATACCGGCTACGTCAGCAAAATCCTCACCCGTATAGCCGGCGGGGCGGCCCCCGATATAATCGCGACCGAAGTCGATTATTTCGTGACGTTCGCCGAAAAAGGGGTGCTCGAAGATTTGAACCCGTTTTTAGCGAAGGATACCTATTTTAATATTAAGGATTTCTTTCCCGAAGTCGTCGACCGCTTCACCGTAAACGGCAACTTATATGCCATTCCGCGCGACACCGCGCCTTTTGCTTGCGTCTTCTACAATAAGGATCTTTTTGACGCCGCGGGCATTCCTTATCCCAACGACAGCTGGACTTGGAGCGATATGCTCGAAAAGGCGAAGGCCCTCACCAAGCGCGATGAGTCGGGCCGCGTTATCCAATATGGTTTCTACGGTTGGGCGTGGCAGAATTTCGTCTACGGGATGGGCGGCTCTCTCGTCGACGACGTCCGCAAGCCGACGCGCACCACGCTCGACGATCCTAGCTCCATAGCCGGTCTTCAGTTTTATACGGATTTGATTACGAGGCACAAGGTCATGCCGTCTCCATCGGCGCGCGTTAATATGGGGATGGGAGTCGACATTATGTTTGTTCAGGGGCACCTCGCGATGTTTCTCTCGGGAGTTTGGGAGTCTCCCAATTTCAGGAGTTATGATTTTAACTGGGATGTGGCGATGTTTCCGGTAAGCCCCGTCGGCCTCAGACGTTTCGGGACGGGCGGCACCGGCTATTGCATATTAAAATCATCCAAGCACAAGAAAGAGGCGTGGGAAGTGATCAAGGCCTTGTCTTCACCTGTGACGCAGGCGGGAGTAGCTCGCGACGGCCTGGCGCAGCCCGCGCGCATTGCGGTATCTAAGGGCCCCGACTGGGCGACCGATCAATCACCTCCCTTAAATAAAGGTATGCTGAACGAGGCGGTTAAAGACGTTGTCTATGACCCCTTCAGCATCAAGTGGTCGGAGGCGAAAGCAAAGATTATAGAACCCGAGTTCGACCTTCTTTTTAACGGCAAAGAGACTGTCGAAGAAGCCGTTACAAAAATAGTCCCGAAGGTAAATGAGCTCTTGCAGGAGAAAAACAAGTAGCGAGTAGAAAGAAAATCCAAACAACAAATGACAAATTTCAAACGAATCTTCAAGTGATAAATATTTAAATATTTGGATTTTGACGATTAATTTGGATTTTGGGATTTGACATTTGGATTTGGCGTTGTGCTTATTTGCTACTTTTAACAATTAAAACGGAAAGGACAGGATTCACAAATGAGGACGGCAGCTGAGACTATGAGCGGAAAAAAGACAGAAGTAAAAAAATTCGAAAGCAAGTACGGTTACTTTACCAAAGACGGGCGCGAATACGTGATTACCCGGCCGGATACCCCTCGGCCTTGGATAAACGTCGTTTGTAACGGAGACTTTGGCTTCGTCGTTTCGCAGACGGGTTCGGGATTCAGTTGGCTTGATAATTCCAACCTCTCCCGCGTGACGCGCTGGGAGCAGGACCTGATTAAGGATGAGTGGGGAAAATATATTTATATCCGCGATAATAAGACCGGGGAATTCTGGTCGGCGACGTGGAAACCGTGCTGCCCAAAATTTGATTTTTATGAGGCGCGCTACGGACAAGGTTATGTGATTTTAACGAGTGTTTTCAAGGGTATCCGCGCTGTGCTCACGATGTTCGTCGATCGCGACGAGCCCGTAGAGATTTGGAACCTCGCCCTTACGAATGAAAGCGAGAAAGAACGCAGCCTCAGCCTCTTTTCATATTTTGAGTTCTGTCTCGGCAACGCCGGCGATACTCACCGAGAATTCCAGAAGACATTTATCGAGACCGAGATTAACTGCGAGGACGGCGTGATATACGGAAAGAAGCGCTCGGCGCTTGTGCCCGGTTTTATCTCAACCGGCCTTTCCGAGATTCCCGTCGAGGCGTTTCACGCTGCTTGGCCAAAACCGGTTGCCTACGACAGCGATAAAGAGGCCTTCTTCGGTCGCTACGGCAACATTTTAACTCCGCGCGCAGTTCGCGAAGGGAAACTCCTCAATACCGACGGCCGCTGGGTAGATTCGGTGGCGTCTTTGCAGAATGACGTAACCTTAAAACCGGGCGAGACGAAGGCAGTTATTTATACGGTCGGTGCTTCCAGAATAAAGGAAACCTCGGCCCGCGACCGTTTCAAGAAGCTTATCGCGAAGTACCGTAGCGAAGAGACGGTCAAAAAAGAACTCGAGCGCTTCAAGGCCTTGTGGAACGACTTTATCGAGAAGTCGTCGATCGAGACGCCGGATGAAGCATTTAATTTTATGACCAATATCTGGCTCAAGTACCAGGCGATCGCGGGCCGGCTCTGGGCGCGCTGCGCTTACTATCAGTCGTCGGGCGGCATCGGCTTCCGCGATCAACTGCAGGATTCACTCGTTTTCCTGCCCCTCAAACCCGAGCTTACGAGGAAACAGATATTGCTTCACGCCGAGCAGCAATTTGAAGACGGCACTGTGCATCATTGGTGGCATCCCGATACGGGAAAAGGCGCCGTTACCCATATGACCGACGACCTCCTGTGGCTCGCTTTCATTACGCTTCATTATATCGACGAGACCAACGATGAGACGGTACTCGATGAAATCGCGCCTTTCCTGCCCGGCCACACCGGAGAGGTAAAGCGCGGCTCCATTTACGATCATTGTATCCGCGCTATGGATAAGGTGCTGTCGCGCTGGTCGGTGCGCGGGCTTCCCCTTATCGGCGAAGGCGACTGGAACGACGGTTTAAGCCACGTGGGTGTCCGGATGAAAGGCGAGTCAGTCTGGCTCGGCCATTTTTTCTATTGGATACTCAAACAATTCGCGCCTATTTGCGGAAAGCGCGGTGAACCCGAGAGGATGAAAAATTACCTCGATCGTGCCGAGAAACTCAAAGCCGCCATAAATGAGCACGCGTGGGACGGCGAGTGGTATATCCGCGCCACACGCGATGACGGAAGGCCTTTAGGCAGCAAGGTTTGCAAAGGTAAGGAGGGAGGAGTTATTTTCCTCAACGCGCAGACATGGGCTGTCTTCCACGGCACGGCGACGCCCGAGCGCGCGAAACAGGCAATGGCCTCGTGCGAGAAACATCTCTTTCGCGAATACGGAGCGTTGCTTTTTACTCCGGCCTATACAAAATCCGATCCCACGATCGGATACCTTTCGCGTTACGCGCCGTCGATCCGCGAGAACGGCGGAGTTTATACCCACGCCGCGACATGGGCGGTTCAGGCGTTGTGCGCGATGAGAAACGGCGATTTGGCTTTTGAGGTATACAGCCGTATGTGCCCGATCGTAAGAGGGCTAAATCCCGATCTTTATTTTGTCGAGCCTTATGCCACCCCCGGCAACGTCGACGGCCCTGATTCTCCGAATTTCGGCCGCGGCGGATGGACTTGGTATACCGGCTCCGGAGCGTGGACGTTCCGCGTCGGGATGAACTATATCGTCGGCGTGAGGCCCGTGAGGGAAGGGCTCATGATCGATCCTGTCATACCGAAAAGCTGGAAGAAACTTTCCGTGAAAAGATTCTTCCGCGGCGCCACCTATAAAATCGAGATTGAAAATCCGAAGGGCGTCTCCTCGGGCGTTAAGCAAGTTACCGTGGACGGCAAGGCCATTGAGGGAAATATCATTCC
>JAQTRP010000092.1 GCA_028711765.1 Candidatus Omnitrophota bacterium
TCTTCATAAGCTTATGTAGATAGCAAGGATACAACAACTTATAAATGAGGCTAAGATGAAAAGGTTAGTTGCTGTTATTCTAATATTCTCAATGACTTACGCTTATTGCCCTTATTTTGCCTGTGCGGAGGAGCCCGCGCTGTCGGATGAGGGGCTTCTTAACCTTATAGAGGAACGGGCCTTCCGTTTCTTTTTGGACGAAGCAAACCCCGTAAACGGCCTTGTAAAGGACAAGGCGTTTAATTTTACTAACGATACCTCTGCCGTAGCCAGCATCGCCTCAGTCGGTTTCGCCCTGACCGCCTATCCTATAGCGATTGAGCGCGGCTGGATTTCGCGCGAGGAGGGCTATAACCGCACCCTGAGGACACTCCGTTTTTTCAATGATGAAATAGAGGAAGTCCACGGTTTCTATTATCATTTTGTCGATATGAAGACAGGCCGAAGGATGTGGAATTCGGAGGTTTCGCCGATCGACACCGCTTTGTTTATTGCCGGCGCCCTTTTCGCGGGCGCTTATTTTAAGGGGACGGAGGTTGAGGAGCTGGCGAAGGCGCTGTATGAGAGGATCGACTTTCAGTGGATGACAAACGGCGGGAAGTTTCTTTCGCTCTCATGGTCGCCCGAGTCGAAATTTTCAATCCTTTTGTGGAATAATTACTGTGAGCTTATGATTCTTTATCTTTTGGCAATAGGCTCGCCGACGCATCCGTTACCGCCCGATGTTTGGCCCGAGATAAAAAGGTCCGTCGGGACTTACAAAACCTATAAGCTGATTCAGTATCCCGCGCTTTTTACCCATCAGTATTCGCATCTTTGGATTGATTTCAGGAACGTCAACGACGGAATCGCCGATTATTTCGAGAACTCGAGGCGCGCCACTCTGGCAAACCGCGTTTTCTGTATAGACAATAAGGACAAGTTTAAGACTTACAGCGAGGACGTGTGGGGGCTTACAGCCAGCGACGGTCCCGGCGGCTACAAGGCCTACGGGGCAGAGCCCGGCGGCGCCCTTCACGACGGTACCGTGGCCCCGACCGCCGCGATTACGTCGATAATGTTCACGCCGGAGCTTTCCTTGAGGTTCATCCGCAATCTTTACCAGAACCACAGGGCCCGC
The DNA here is from genome assembly GCA_028711765.1 of Candidatus Omnitrophota bacterium. GTDB lineage: Bacteria > Omnitrophota > Omnitrophia > Omnitrophales > JAQTRP01 > JAQTRP01. Next base: position 1,121 of record JAQTRP010000092.1, read on the forward strand.
CTTTGGGGGAAATATGGTTTCTGCGATTCTTTCAATTTCGACAGGAACTGGCGCTCGCCGTACGTTATCGGTATTGACCAAGGTGCCATTCTTCTCGGCATAGAGAATTACCGCGGCGGTTTTGTATGGGGCGTCTTTAAAAAAGTGCCGTGGGTTCAGGATGCCATGCGGAAGGTGGGTTTTAAAGAGGGGACACTTGAGCTCAAAGAGCCCGAGCGTAGAGAGGTCGAGGCCGCTCACCGCAGTTATCCGAGCCCGATATTGGCAGACGGAGAGTTTAATGACTGGAAGGATGTCCCCGTTTTCAAGATTCACAAAGAGGGATTTCTCGATTACGGAGCCGTTGCTTCCGAGGACGACCTGTCCGCAGAGATAGGTTTTGCATGGGATGAGTATTACCTTTATATCTATGCCGAGGTTTCCGACGATTTCCTGATTTCGCGCAAAAAGGACGAGAATATATACCAGGATGACTGCGTCGAGCTTTTTATAGATCCCGCCTCGGACGGTTTCAGGTGGAAGGACCCCCGCGATATCCAGATTGGTTTTGCCCCTATGTTTAAGTACAGCGAGGGGGTGAAGATGTGGGCTTGGTTCCAGAAAATGGATCCGGGAAAAACAGGAGATGTCCTGGCGTTTTATGAGAGGAGCCCCAAAGGTTATATTATCGAGGCCCGGATTGCGTGGAGTTTTATCGGCATCAAGCCCCGCGCCGGTGATGTCCTTCGGGCGGCGGTTGCCGTTCATGATATCGACAGCGACCGTGGCCAGGCCAAGTATACGTGGGGATATTATCCTGCCGGCGGCGGCCGCGCGGCCGAGCTCGGCAGAATCGTGTTGAAGAATGGGCAAACGTAGTAAGATAAAAGCGCAAAGAGAAAAGCGCAAAACCACAATTAAAAGTTCAAAATCTTTCATGACTTATTTCTTCTAAGATATTTTTGAGTTTTAATATTTGGTTTTGAGTTTTTCGCTTTAAATTTTACATTTCTTATGAGTATAGACAAAACACGTGCCATAGGTCTCCTATCCGGCGGGCTTGACAGCATACTGGCGGTGAAAGTCCTCCAGGGGCAAGGTGTTCACGTCATAGGCCTTTCGTTTAAAACCCCTTTTTTCCAGCCGGCTATGGCTAAACGAGCCGCCAGTATGCTCGGTATAAAACTAATCATCAAAGACATTACCCGTCCTCATCTTAGAATCGTGAAAGATCCCCCTCACGGTTACGGTTCTACTATGAATCCCTGCATCGATTGTCACGCCTATATGGTGAGAGAGGCCCGCAAGGTTATGAGAAAGATGAAGTTTGATTTCATCTTTACCGGCGAGGTCTTGAACGAGCGGCCGATGTCCCAAAATAGGCAGTCGCTTGACATAGTCCGCCGTGCCTCAGGCTCGCCAGAACGGCTCCTGCGGCCGTTGAGCGCGGGGCTTCTTCCCGAGACCGAGCCCGAGCGGCTCGGAAAAGTTGACCGCTCGCGGCTGCTCGATATAGAGGGACGGTCAAGAAAACGCCAGATCGCGCTGGCGCGACATTATGGCATCAAAGAATATCCGGCACCCGCCGGCGGATGCCTGCTCACCGACCCGGGTTTTTCTAAGCGGCTAAAAGATCTTTTTACCAATTCTTCTCCCAAGCCGTCGGTAAGAAATATCGAACTCCTTAAATACGGCAGGCATTTTAGGCTGTCTCCTTATTGCAAACTCATCGTGGGGCGCAACGAGAAAGAAAACCGCGCGATTCGCCGTCTCGCTCAGCCGGCCGATATAGTAGTTTCCGCCGAACATATCCCGGGGCCGGTAGGGTTGCTTTCCGGAAATAAACCGCGCCGCTATCTCGGTGAATCCGCTCGGACAGTGCTTTCCTATAGTGACAGCCGCGAGGATGAGGAGAAGTTAATTTACGTGAAAATAGGTAATAAAAGGTCTAAAATACCGCTCAGGGTTGATAAACAGTTCCGGTTTTCGGAGAAAAAACTTTGATAGATAGGTCAAGAAGGAAGGAATAGATGGACCACAAGGACATTGTCCAGTTGTTCAGCCTTGCCGCAAAACAAGTCAGGATCTTCTCGCCCGGGCATCCCATGGCAAAGGAGAGCGCTCTTGAGCTCTTTAAGAGTTTTAAGTCCGCGCTGGAGGAAGGAGACTTAACGATCGGTGTTTTGGGGGATAAGGTCGTTTTGAACGGTGAAAGGCTCGAACTTGATAAAAGGCTTGCGTCGGAATTCATTCTGGATTTTCAAAGGCTTGGCATCGAGAGCCTTACTTTTCGCAAGGACCTCAGCCCGGAAGAACTGGGAAAATTTATGGATAATCTCGCCTTAAGGCCAAAGGAGCTTGAGGCGAAGGGCGGCTTTGAGAGTATTTTTAAGGCAAGCGGGTTTAAGGCGATTAAGCTTAACACTGTCCGGTACGAGGCCCTGACGGAAGGCGAAATCGTTGTCAAGGAAGGAAAAGGGGCCGGCGAGGGAATGGTCCCTATCTTTGTTTCACATGTCGACCGGATAAAATTTCTAGTTGATAACATAATTAAGAGAAGCACCGAAAAACTTTCCGACTATATTCGGGAGCTGGCGGAAGAAATTGAGAAACACCCGAATGATGTAGCCAAGTATGTTGTTGAGTCCGCTCAGACTGTTGACCAACTCCAAGAAATCGTGAACAATCTCGCGAGATGGGTGTCGGATGACATTACGCCTCTTCTTATCAGTAAGGACAAAAACGCTCCCCGCGTTGTCGACCGCCTTGCTTCGGCTTTCAAATCGGCTGTTAAGAGGAAGGGGAGTTCCGGCAGGGCGCAGGAAGCCGGAGAAGCCATAGACCGTATATTTATCGATCATTCTGATGAGGCCCGCGTAAAAACGATGGTAAATTCTTGTAAGGCCGGCGGCGATGCCGTTAAGGTTCTTATCTCATTGGGCAAGAAACTTTTTAAGGATAGAATGGCGTTGAAACGCATAGAGCCGGTCCTTAAGGCAAGGCTTGTTCAGGCGGGTCTTACCGAAGAAGATTTCACCCGGCTTATTAACGGTGTAGAAGCTGCTCGATCCGGTATCATTAAGAAACCTCAGATTTCACCGGACAGACTCCATGAGCTTGAGATGATTGAGAGGAATTTTGACGAGCTGCTCGCAAAAAAGCTTGTCGCTGAAACGACCGTGCTCCGTGCGGAAAGAGACATACTCTACGATGAGAAAGAGAGGATCGAGAGGATCATCCGCAGGATGGCAAAGGGGCTTATCGTTGTGGATGCCGAAGGTAAAATTTTGCTGGCGAATGCCGAGGCGGAAAGGCTTCTCGGGGTAAGACAGGGAGAGCTGGTCGGCAAAGATCCGGCGCAATTTCTAAAGGCCGAACATGTCCTTGCGCTTGCCGAGATACGAGGTAAGACACAAGGCGCAGTTAAAGTTGTTAAGGAAGTGAATTTTAAATTCGGCAGCGAGGATAATAAGGATATTATTCGGGGAAGCACCGCAGTAATTGAAGACGGAGATGGAAAGACATACGGCATGATTACCGTTCTGAATAATGCCGCCCAGATAGAGAGGATTAAGGAGGCAGAGGCGCAATTCTTTATGCGTATTGCCCACGATCTCGGATCGCCTCTTATTGCAATCGGTGCGGTGCTTTCGTCCGTCCTGGAAAGAAAGTTCGGTGAGCTTACAGCCGAGCAAGAGAAATATCTCGAGATTGCGAAGAGGAATACAGACGAGTTGTACCGCATGGTTAGCGAACTTCTTGACAGTCACAAGATTAAGACGGGGAAGTTCGAGCTTTGTCCGCGTGTCTCTTACATCGATAAATTATGCCGTGATGCTATATTGGCCGTTCAAAACTGGGCTAAGACGAAAGGCGTAACGATTGAAGATAGAATTCCGGAAGGTAATTTTGAGATTTTCGGTGACCCCGGCCGTCTGGCGCAGGTTCTTAATAATCTCATAGGGAACGCAATCAAATTTACGCCGGAGGGAGGTTTGATTACCGTTCAACTCAAGCCGCGTGAAAAAATGGAAGGCGTAAAAGGCGAGCCCTGCCTTGAGGTTATCGTAAGCGATACCGGGCTCGGCATAAAGAAAGAGGACATCGAGAGGATTTTCGAGGAGTATGAGCAAGTCAGTCTGCCGTCTCATCGCGGTATGAGTGGGGCGGGGCTCGGACTCGCCATTTCTAAAAACATAGTTGAACTTCATGGCGGCAGGATTTGGGCCGAGAGCGAAATAGGGAAAGGCAGCAAGTTTCACTTTGCCCTCCCAAAAAACTTTAGCAATGTTCAGGTACCTGGTACCGGGCCCATTAATCCGGTACCAGGTACCTGAGCTTGAAGGAATTAGACATGATTGATTTCTGGTTTATGGTTCTGGCTATCACAACTACAGCCGCCCAGAATTTTATATGCTGGTACTTCTGGTTTTATATGCGGTTTAAAAGGATAAAGGAGACCTCGTCGTCGGCGTTTGTTAGCGTTCTTGTCCCGTGCCGTGGTCTCGATCCAGGCTTCAGGGATAACCTAATGGCGCTTATGCGGCAGGAACATCCTAACTATGAGGTCATATTCGCGGTCCGCACGAAAGATGACCCCGCCTATCCTGTTTTGGAAGAGGTAAGGCGCACCTCAAAAAGGCCCGTTAAAGTTGTTATTCCCTCGAGAATGCGCGCTGTAAGCGATAAACTGAATAATCTTCTGGCGGCTATTGAGGCTGCGGACGAGCGTTCGACGATTTTTACCGTGATGGACTCCGATGTATCTCCAAGGCCGGATTGGCTCGGAAAATTAGTCGCTCCTCTTTCAAATCCCAAAATTGGCATATCATCCGGCTATCGTTTTTATCTCCCGCCGTCTTTTGATTTTGTTTCTTACCTGCGTTCCGTATGGAGCGCGAGCCTCGCCCTGTATATGCCCTTAAAGAGATTGACCTCATGTTACGGTGGTGCCATGGCGTTCAAAAGAGATTTTTTTGAGCACTATCGCATCGCGGAACTTTGGGAACGGGCCGTCGCGGACGACGTTCCCATCAGCAATCGCGCGATAGAGGCGGGTTATTACGTCTTGTTTGTACCGGATTGCCTTGTGCCGAGCTATGAGCATTCCGACTGGAGGTCTTTTATCTCTTGGGCAAACCGCCAGTGTTTTATAATAAAAACCTACGCTTCCAAACGCTGGATGATAGGACTTGTGATGTTTTTTTCCTGGTATTTTCTGAGCGCGTGGGGAACAGCCAAATTCTTTTGGGAGCTTTTCGCGAACCATACGTTCAATCTTTACGCCTTTCTTACAATGTGCCTTATAGCCGTCATTCCCCTGAACGGCTACCTTATGGCAAGCGGGATGGAACCCAGACTCTTTAACGCGCACATCGAGCCGCGCTACCGGAAAGTTTTGCACGCGTATCCTTTTTTTGCCCTGATAGGCCAGCTTTTGTCTCCAATTCAACTTATCTCTGCCACGTTCAAGCGCCATATGCGGTGGAGAAATTTTGTTTACAAGATTAATGGCCCGTATGATATTGAGCTTGTTTCTCCTTCCGAAACTGTCTGTTCGCATTCCGCGTTAGGTATTTCTTCGAGGGGTAGCACGCCGCAGCCAGCCGACAAAACCAAATAGCTGCTCGCTGGCAGTATTCATTCCAAGGACAGGCAGATTTTTTTATAAATTTCTGTTCTATGAATAACCATTTTGTAACTTATTCAGTTTCAATTTCTTAAATATATTTAAAAAGTGTTGTAAATCTTGTATTTTGAAGGACTTACATTTGACAGATAGGAATTCATAGGGTATATTTTAGTTAGCTTAAGGGCAAACCCCGAGAAATCGGGGGACATCCACTATAGGATTTATATGGGGGGTTTATAGTGGATTCCGCCAGTAATTGTGGCGGAGCAAAGTTGCGGGTCCATGGCTGCTGAGAACGCAGGGGTGGGAACGATGGGAGCGAAAGCACCTATCAGCGCATCCGGTTTTGCCGGATGCGGGGGAACCACGAGATCCGGTGGTAGCGCCAGAATCTCAGAGTATGGATAGCCGGGCTGCAAAGCTGAATAGTTTTGCGGGCCGGCTTTTTGTTTTTAGGAGAGGAACATATTCGGGGGTTGGTTATGAAATTGAGTTTTTTGGGAAATACAAAAGGTTGGTTTATCGGTAAACCGATTGCCGGGCTGTCTCGCGACTCCGGAGAGGAGCAAGACGCGCCTGTTCATGACATCGCGAATCTTCTTTTCCTTGTGAAAGGTATGATAGAAGCCCATCGTTTAAACATTAAAGAGGGAATATACGATTCAGAGAATACTCTCTTCGCGAAGACCCACGAAACGCTGGATAAGATTTATTTACAGGTTGAGCGGGCGATTCGGGTGACGCAGAGGCTTCGGAAGCTGGCCTGTCTTACTCTTGACGGCGATAGGAAGAAGGCAAGATTTTCATTATCGAAGGCTGCGGAAAGGGCGATACGGCTTGCGGGAGAGAGTATCATCCTTAATGGCGTCGAGGTTATAAACGGTGTTCCCCGTAATTTGCTTCCGGTTAGATTATGCAAAGCTGATCTCGAAGAAATTCTTTATAACCTCGTTGTGAATGCGGTCCGGGCTTTCGGCAAGAAGCGGGACGACGGAGTTAAGTTCGTTTTGTTAAGCGCGGAGATGAATCGCCTTTCCGGCGCGGCCTCGAAACTCGTCGTACAAGTTACGGATTCCGGCCCCGGAATTCCAAAAAGCGAGCTGCCTTATATCTTTGAGCCGTTTTTCACCACAAACGAAGAGAACGGAAACGGGCTCGGGCTTTTTATAGTGCGGCAGCTCGTCCAGCGCAACGGCGGAAGTATTTCCGTCCAGTCCGTCGAGGGCGAAGGTACAACCTTCCGGCTCGTGTTTCCCTTGTAACACAGATGATCACAGATGGGTACTTGGAGTCTTAGCTACGCAGATTGTCACAGATAAAATCGCACGTCAGAATACCA
>JAQTRP010000093.1 GCA_028711765.1 Candidatus Omnitrophota bacterium
TTTGAACGTTATCGGTCGAGAGAGTAATAAGACCGCCGGAGGTATTATTGATCGTGCCTCCTGCGATGGTAAAGGTACCTGTGCCTATGGCTGAGGCGTTGTTGATATTAAGGGTGCCCGCGTTAAGAGTCATTCCGCCGCTAAAGGTATTGGCACCCGTTAGGGTAAGCTGGCCGGCCCCCGCCTTAGTCAGTCTAAAAGCGCCGCCGATTATACCGCCTACTGTAAGGTTGCTACCGCTTATGGTAACGGTGCGGTTAGCGCCCAAAGTTACCGGCCCTATGCCGAGGTCAAGGTCGTTGGCGCCGGCAAAGGTGAAGTTACCGTTCCAGTTTTGAACGTTATCGGTCGAGAGAGTAATAAGACCGCCGGAGGTATTATTGATCGTGCCTCCTGCGATGGTAAAGGTACCTGTGCCTATGGCTGAGGCGTTGTTGATATTAAGGGTGCCCGCGTTAAGGGTAGTACCGCCACTATAGGAATTAGCACCCGCGAGGGTGAGTTGGCCGGCCCCCGCCTTAGTCAGGCCGCCGGCGCCGCTGATGATACCGTTGAGGGTTAACGTCGTCCCGCTATCGGTTACCGTAACCGTCTGAGTTGTATTAAATGTGATAGCGAGATTAATTGTATTCAACCCCGCCGTGCTATCATCTGTCAGCCCTGCTGCAAGAATGATGGAATTGCCGTCTAGGGTATAGCCACTTCCCGTAAAGGTAAGGGAATTAAATGTGATTCCATCAGTCAAATCATTGCTATTCGTAAGATTAGAGGCTCCGTCGGGAAATACGAGGGCGTCACCAGCCCCCGGAGCCACACCGCCGCCTAAACCATCCCAATTGCCGGCATCTGACCACAACGCGCTTACAGCGCCAGTCCAGGTAGCAGTAGGATCCCAATTAAAACAGTTGCCCCTGTTCGTACCTTCTACAATAAGGATTTCAAGAAGGCTCAGGTTATATGAATCCTCAACCCACGTATAGCTTAAATCCCTCGAACCCTGAGGATCGATAAACCACTGTTTTCCCTGTTCAGACGAAAGGAGCTTCACGTGCCGGGCATAAGCACCCTGTATTTTAAATGTGCCAAGAATGGTATAGGTTTTTCCCGCTTCAAAATAGATTTCTTTACCGGGAATGGTGCACTCGAAATCGGAAAAGGTGATGTTCCCATATAAATAGGTAGGCTCCGAACCCAAAAGACTTATTTTTTCGGCATCCAGAGTAAGGTAGGCGTCTCTATTATAAATAAATGCTCCGAAACCTTCGGGAGGGCCTCTCATTAATACATTGTCACCACTAAGCAGGCTTTCTAATATGTCGATACCGCCTGCTGTCCTACTAATATTTATATGCTCCGCATTAATCTGTACAGGATGTTCGGGGGTGCCTATATGAAGGGCCTTTATAGTCAGATCTTTGGCTATGATAATTGGTGTAACCGGCGTGGCAGCCTGGCTGGCATCGGAGGAATTAGAACTATCTCCCGATGTAGAACTATCGGAACCGGATTCAGCAGGCAGATCTCCGGTAGACTGGATACCCGACGTCAATACAATAACAGGACCGATATTGGAGAGTAGCTCCGAAACCGGCATGCTCGGTATAACCGGAAACGCCAAGAGGCTTGAATCTCTAACGTCTATATCAACGGTCGTGGCCTCTATCTTATTGGTGTTAACTATCGGCGCGCCTTCGGCCTTAAGCTCCACTACCCCATTATGCTCTTCTAATTTCGTCGCCTGAATAATGCCCGAGTTATTGATTGCGTGGTCAAATACACCGTTCAGCACTTTAGCGTCTATGATAATCTTGCCGCCGTTGGCCTTAATCTCGCCAGTATTCCTGATGGCGTCGGCACCAAGAACCTGACTCTCCACCGCTTTGTCTATGGCGACGCTGATTGTCCCGACCGGGTCAAGGCTCAGGGTCATCTGCTCGCCCGCGGCGAGGACGATGGTCCCGAGGTTGGCTTCTATCTTGCCGGTGTTCAGTATCGTATTGGAGAGAAGACAGATGAAACTGCCCGGGTTCGCGGCAACGAGAGTCCCCTGATTGACGATACAGGCGCCGACCCCCTGAAAATCGAAATTGCCGGTCTTGACGCCGGCCTCAAAAGCCTCTTTGCTTATGTTCAAGGTCGAGGCGATGAAGCCCGCCATATTACCAGATACGTTAACCTGCGCTGTAGCGCCGAATGTGATTCCGCTCGGATTAACCAGAAAGACCGTTCCGCCGACTATCATCAGAGTTCCGTTAAACTGGGTCGGCACACCGCTTATATCCTTAACGCATATATTGTATGGAGTACCGCCTAACGATTCCGCGGGAACAAATTTTACCGTTTCTGAAGCGGCGGCAGAAGTTGCCGTCGCCTCCGCGTACACAACGGGATTATTAACGGTTATCGTCTGGACACTGCCATCCTGAGTAACCGTTATACCATCGGGATTGCCTTGAAAAGCAATTTCGGCGAAGGCGGGGGTGGACAAAAGAAAAACAAATAGCGAAAGCAGCAGCGCTTTCGCTAAAATTCCCCCATGGAATTTGGACTTAGGGATGTGATTTCTCATACAGATAGGCGTGTATTATATACTTCTATATTGCCCAATCAACACAAATTTCAAAAAATCTTACCTCTTTGCCCTACAATTAACGCTATAAGTACATACTAAGCAACGACTTATCAATATTTAGCAGTTACGCCGATGTATGTCCGGAAACGATTATTCTCCTTGTTTTCTACCGTATCTTGTCCTATAGGAATGGCAAACTCTGCCCTGACCGACAGGTTCTCAAGCACGTTAAACCTGAATCCAAAACCCGGGCCGGTAAGACATTTGCGCTTCGCCTCACCCTCTATCTTTTTGTTGTTGTAGACGGTTCCGACATCATAAAAAAGCACAAATCTCGCCGCGTCGTAGATATTGACCTGCGTAAAGGGAACCTTCAGTGTCCGCATATTCTTCGGTATGGGATAGAACGGGCATGACCATTCAAGACTCGTCGCGTAACCGACGTCGCCGCTGTACTCGGCTAAGGGATACGCCCTGACGTTGGAAATACCGCCGATCTGAAATTGCTCGCTTGACGGAAGGGTATTACCCGAGACTTGGAGCTGATTCTTCCAAAGCAGGCTTGATGAAAACGGCAAAGGCTGAAGCCGGTAGAGATAAAGCACGAATTTCAGAAATTTACCGCCCGCACCCTGGCGGGACGAGTGCTCATACTTTGAGGGGTTGCTGCCCATAAAATCAGGAATGCCCACGTCGGTCTCAAAGTTGGCTATAGTACGGCCCCACTTATCCATCAAATCGAGGTCGAGGCCGCCTTTAACCACGCGCGAGTCATCGCGTGATACCTGAATGCCCTGCTGGAAATTACGGAAACGTTTTAAGTCAAAACCGGCGTTAAGCCTTAGGTCTAACTCGTACTTATCAATCAGGATTTGCGACAGGAAAATTCCGCCTAAGTCCGCCCTGCCTTTTATATTGAGGTCTTTGTACTGATGCCCCAGCCGGACTTTATCCCATATATAATAGGCGCCCAGAGATGTTACGTTGGTCAACGGGAGAATGTATCGGAAGTTCAGAAAATTAAAGTATCTCTCCTTGGCCCTCTGATATTTGAAATAAAACCTGTCGTCAAAACCAAGCAGGTTGTTGTGTTCGGCTGTCCACGCCACTCTGTTTTCATAAATATAACGCGAGCCGAAATTGTCATACTCGAAACCAACGTGTATGGGCAACCGGTCCTTTACTTCAAGCACTATGTCCGTTGTCCCCGGCTCCTTCCCGGGCACAAGCACGGCCTTGGCCTGCACGTCGGGGTGTTCGTTTATGCGGCGTAATGAATCCTGAAGGGACTTATAATCAAAAGGTTTTCCCTTTTTAAGCTCTATCTTTTTCTCAAGCAGCGAAGTGCTGAAATACTTGTTGTCTCTTATCTCGAGATGGCCGAACTTTCCCTCGATAACGGATATCTTAAGAAGGCCGTCTTTGATTGTTTGAGGCGGCAGATATGCGCGGGATGTAATGTAACCTTTCTTCCTATATTCATCGGTGATGAGGTTACATACCTTTTGCATATCTCCTACGGAGAGTTCTTTGCCCTCGTTCTCGGATACAATTTTGCCGACAACATCCTTAGAAACAAGCGTAACACCCTCAAGCTCTATCTTCTTGATAAAAACTTTCTTCCCCTCTTCTAGGGGCGCTTTTTCTTCTTCTTTTATTTCGTCGCCTTTTTCCTTTTTCGTGGTAATTCTTTTCTCGAGGGCCCTGTCTTTATCGATATCGCGGTCGGCCTTTTCTAACCCGCTCGGCTGGGGAGGGTTCTGGGAATAGGCACACGGCAGGAAGAGGAAAGAAAATATAAGGAGAAACGCTATTAATTTACTTTGTTTTTTCATATTGTCCGTCACCTATGAACTCGTCAACGTAAAAATCCTCTTTATCTTCCCGCGGGGCGCCCTTCCCGGTAATCTCATCCCCTTTTTCTTTCTTCTTTGTGATTCTTTCTTCCATCGCCCTGTCTTTACTTATGTCCCTTTCGGCTTTCTCGATTCCGCTCGGCTGGGGAGGATTTCCTGAATAGACAAGGCCCGCAAAAATAAACAGTAAAACCAATATAAAGCTCGTAACCCTAAACATTCTCATTTCTGAACCTCATCAGATACCAGGTACCGCATGCCTTGGTTCGGTACCTGGTATCTAAGTTGGATAGCGTACAACTTTTTACCTAAATGGTCAACGCCTTTAGGTTTAGACTTATGTACCAAGTACAACTTTGTGTACCTGGTACCGCATTCGCGGGTCCGGTACCAGGTACACAAAGTTGGCACCACGCGGATGCGGTACCAGGTACATAAAAGCGAGTATTAAAGTCGAATTTCGAAAGCGCGCTCCGAGTAATGCTTGAGCCTTTTCTCATCGACCCGCACGCCAAGTCCTGAGGGCTTCAGTTTGCCCGCTAATCTGCCGCCATAGCCGAAGCAGAGCCTCTCCCGCACGATTGAACGCTTAAGGAGGACAAAACCATAGGAGGTTTCAAGAAACCGGACGTTCGGAAAGATCGCAAGGAAATGCCGCGCCGCGGCCCCGAGGATGCTGTCTTCGCCGACATGGGAACCGAGCTGGACAATCAGGCCGTTCTTGCGCGCCAAGGCCGCCATCTCGAGCGACGGAACAAGGCCGCCGCATTTGGAAATCCTTATATTTATGCCGTCGGCGGTCCTCTTATTAAGAATCCACTCGAGATCCCCCTTAGAGCAAAAAGACTCATCCAGAATAATAGGTACGGAGGTAAACCTGCGCAGTTCGCTCAGGCGGTGTTTGTCTTCCTCCCGAAGCGGCTCCTCGATCGCGCTGAGCCCGTAAGGCTCGAGGGCCTTGACTATACTCACGGCCTCCGAGTAAGTCCAGACACCGTTTACATCGATACGTAGGTCATAATTCGCCCCCAAAACTCTTCTGATGCGGCTCACCGTCCGGACAGTATCCCTTTCGCCGCGGCCGACCTTAAGCTTTATCGCCGGAAGGCCGTAGAGCTTCATTGCCCGCGCCCTCAGTTTATTTCTAAAAAGGCCCCCCTCGCCTATGACGCCGCTTACGCCGGGAGAAGAAACTGTAGCGCCCTCGATTCTGAGCGGCTCAAGTACAGCGGACGCGGAAACGTTGAAAGATTTACCGTAGGCATCGATGAGGGCGAGCTCCAAAGCGCAGCGCGCGGCCTGCAGTCCCCACTCGCCCTGAGTAGGAAACAAATGGCCGGAGAGCTCGCTAAACAATTGCTCCGGTGATGAGATATCCTTCTTGAAGGAAGACGGCCTTATGTGCCGGAAAAGATCGAAAACGGAGTTGACGCTCTCGCCCGTAACATAGCCCCGCGGTATGGACTCGCCGTAACCTATTGTGCCGTCCTCAAGCTCACATGCAATGACTATATTGTGCGCCTCGCTGTGGCTCGCGAGGGCGTGCTTAAAACGCATGCGGAACGGCAACCTGATGTGGTGAATTGTTATTTTCCTTAAACGCATATTAGACTCCTTGGAAAATTCAAATGTCAAAATCCAAATGACAAATGAAATCCAAAGCTCAAATGACAAATGGACGTTTTGTCATTGGGATTTTGGATTTATTTTGCCTGCCTGCCGGCAAGGCAGGGATTTTGAGATTTGTCATTTGTCATTCAGCAATGTACCTGGTACCGGGCCCGTGCATCCGGTACCAGGTACATTGCTGCGCGCAGGCTCACTCGCTAACCGGCTAACTCGCTAACATTATTTTACTCTCCCCTCATTAGCCTCATACCACTCAACGGCCTCGTGCATCGATTCTTTAAACGAATGTTTAGGATTGTAGCCTAACTCGCGGCGCGCCTTAGAAATGTCGAACGTCAGGTAGGTGTGCATAAATTTCATCCTGAAGCGGTTAAGGAGCGGGGGTTGGCCCATCGGGAGCACACGGTAAATGGTCTCAAAAATAGGGATCGCGAATAACGCTACGCCGACAGGAACGGAACTCTTGGGATGTTCGAGCCCGAGTATATCGCATATCGTCTCGACAAGTTCCTTGCGCGTTACGTCGTGGCCGTCGGTAATATGATAAATCTGGCCGACCGCGCTCTTTGACTCTGCCGCGAGCGAAATGGCATCGACGAGATTCTTGACCGATACCAAGCTGAGCGGGTTTTTCCCGTGATCGATATAACGGAAAACTCCGCTCTTTAAGGCTCCAACCAGGCGGGGGAGAAACTGCCGGTCGCGCTTACCGTAAATATAAGGAGGCCTGATAATCACAACTGGAACCCCTTTATCGCGGCAGTAACTAAGTGCGAGCTTTTCGGCCTCAATCTTGGTGTAATTGTAGTTATCGCCTGTATGGACATAGGGAGCGGTCTCATCAAAATTCTTCTGTGTCCCCATACCCAATACGGCAAGCGATGAAATCATAACAAAGCGCTTTATCGGTTTACCGACGCAGGCGTCAAGGAGGTTCCGGAGGGCCTCGACGTTTACCTTCACCATTTCCCCGCGCTTCGCCCAATCGCTCACCATAGCCGCGCAGTGAAATACATAATCAACACCCTCGACGGCGCGGCGCGAGGCGGCAGGATCGCAGATATCGCCCGAGGCAAACTCGACCCCCAAGGACTTGAGAAACGAGATATCGCTCGCTGTCCTCACAAGGACCCTGACCTGGTAACCGTCTCTTACGAGCCTTTCCGTAAGATAGCTTCCGACAAGCCCCGTCGCACCCGTTACTAATGCTTTCATGATGGAACCTCCGTTGAATTCCGTATCTCGTTGTTAGTATCTCGTATCTCGAAAAAACAAAAAACTAAATCAGTTTTTTGATCAAGTTGGTGAGCATACGAGATTCGTGATCAAGTTTCTCAAGTATAGCCACCTTCCTTTTGCTGCTTATATAATTCAGCTCCGAAGCTATTTCAATCTGTGTTTCCAATTCGGCACAAGAACCCAGTGCTATGTATAGAAATTGCTTATACTCTTTATTGTGAAACCTGTTAAACCCTTCGGCCACATTTGATGGAATTGAGACAGCAGATCTTTGCGTCTGATCCGCTAAGCCATACAATTCCTGCTTAGGAAACTCCTTTGCTGTTTCATACACTTCTTTGACGATCTCCATACCCTTTTTCCAAATATCCAAGTCTCTGAAATTTCTAATCTTTTGCATTGTTTTTAGCCTTTACGAGATACGATTCACGAGATACTAGATACGATCCTTCTTGCGCGTAAAGAGACTTTTCAGCAGGACCAGCTCGCCCATTTCGTTTTTCTCGAAAAACTTGTGGCCGATCCATTGCAGGAAGAATCCGAAGAATATATTGAATATACCCCACCTCCACTCACCCTTAAAAAGCTGAAACCACCCGAAAGACGTCTGGAGGAATCCGACGATATGCAAAACCCTATCGACGGGATTCTTGTGCCTTATACCAAAATCTCTTAAAAGCCCCAACCCCTTCTCGACAACTTTCCACATAA
>JAQTRP010000094.1 GCA_028711765.1 Candidatus Omnitrophota bacterium
GGCGGCACCTCGCGCGGCGCAATCGTTTCGCATCCCGCCATAACGAGCACGAGCAAAAGTATGAGATATAAGCACAACCGTCTTTGCATGAATTCAGGTACCCCTTCCAAAAGTCCCGGGTTTAACTTAAAGCTTACAGCTTATAGCTTACAGCTGTCTTGCTCCTTGCTTCTCGCGAGACACGAGTCACGAGTGACGAGACACGGAATTTTACCTTCGCCTCCCCCGACCCCGCTTGAATCTGTATGAACTGAATACGGTCACGGGTTTAGAGAATTTTTCCTGCGGAATCTCGGGATGCTCCGATACGGGAAGCGCGGTCTTTAACAGGCTTTCTATATTCCGGACGTAATTCTTCTGGTCAGGCGTGGCAAAAGAAATAGCATGTCCCTCATGCCCCGCCCGTCCGGTGCGGCCGATGCGGTGGATGTAATTTTCCGCGTCCTCGGGAAGGTCATAGTTAAGGACAAGCTCAATGCCGATGACGTCGATGCCGCGCGCCGCGATATCCGTCGCGACGAGCACCCGGTACTTGCCGGATTTAAAACCCTCGAGCGCCTCACGGCGCTGAGGCAGTGAGCGGTCCGAGTGTATCTCCGCCGCGTTGTGTCCTAAAGACCTTATTTCCCTTGTTATTTTGTAGGCACCGATCTTGGTGCGCGAGAATATAAGCACCGTCCCCTTGTACTGATTAAGCAGTTTGCCGAGGAGCTTCTTCTTGGTATCTTTCCTTACGATAAACAGCTCGTGGGTAACGCGCTCCGCCGCCGTGCCCGAAGGCGCGACCTCGACTCTCACGGGAAGCTTCATATGCGAGGCGGCAATCTTGACAACCTCCATAGGTATCGTCGCCGAAAAAAGCATGGTCTGCCTGTCCTTGGGGACGAAACGGATGATTTTCTCTATCTGCGGGGCGAATCCCATATCAAACATGCGGTCGGCCTCGTCAAGGACAAGCACGTTAATATCGCCGAGATGCACGTTCTTCTGGCCTATGTGGTCGATAAGACGGCCGGGTGTCGCGACCAAAACTCTGGGGCGCGTCCTGAGCGAGCGGATCTGCTCAAACATAGAGGCGCCCCCTATAAGGACGGCTATTTTGATGCCGTAAGGATGACCGATCTTCTGGAACGTCTCCGCCACCTGAATTGCCAGCTCGCGCGTCGGGACAAGCACAAGAGCGCGGCCGGGCTTTTGGGCGAGGCGCTGTATTATAGGTATACTGAAGGCCAGGGTTTTGCCGGTGCCTGTCTGGGCAATGCCTATGATATCGGCGCCGCCTGTTAAGACAGGGATGGCTTTGTACTGAATAGGAGTAGGTACTGTAAATCTCATCCGGTCAAGAATTTCAAGAATTTTAGGCGCGATGCCCAATCCGTAAAAACTTGGGGTCGGATGCTGCGGCTGCTGAACTATCGGAATATTCGGTTGTGTCAAGGTTTACTCCCTTTTTTATCCTGCTTTTTTCAAATCCTTGGTCAAGAAATAACTCAATATCGTACGGATGACGACTATCGCGCCCAACATGCCGAGGCTTTGCCATGTCGGGGTAATGATCGTCTTGATGACATCGCCCGCGATGAAGAACTCGAGCCCCAGCACCAGATAACTGCCGAGCTTGCCGCGGACCTTCTCGTTTAACTTCACCGCCTCTTCGCGCTCGTATATTTCCTTCCTCAAAAACTCGAATAGAGAAATCACCACTCCAAAAACGATAATCATGGAACCGATAACGTTTAAGACAAAACTCACCACATTTATCACATCGTGAAAAGTAACCATATGGGATTATGCCTCCGTCCTTCCTTTTCTGCGTTTTATCAGGAGCCCGGTGCCCCCGGCTCTCCCGGCCGGAAAACTCTTTTCGGCCGCCGCTAATAACAAAAAGCATAATAGCATTATTCGGCCGATCTCACAACTACTCAAAAACGGATGTTCCGCGCCCGCTTACGCCTTTCCGAAATACCTAAGCGCGAGGAGCGTGATATCGTCGGACTGCGGCGCGCCGCGCACGAACGATTTTATGCCCTCGACCGAACGCTCGATAATCCGGCGGACAGAATCGTTCTTGTTCGCGGCTAATTCTTTTTTTAAACGCTCGAGCGAAAACTGTTCGCGTCTTTCGTTGAACGCCTCCGTAACGCCGTCGGTATAAAGACAAACCGTATCCGACACCCCGAGCAGAAACCTTCCCTTTTCATAATTAAGGCCGGCGAAAATGCCCACCGCCGGCCCGCCGGGGCCTTTGATGAGCTCGCTCTCCCCTCCACTCCGGAGGACCAAAGGAGGGTTGTGGCCGCAATTCACATAAAAGACCTCGCCGCTCTTAAGGTTCAGGACGCCGCAGAAAATCGTGATAAACATGCGCGAGGTATTGTCGGTCGCGATATCCTTGTTCACCTTATTGAGGATCTCGGCCGGGTCCTTGGTGTCTTTCGCGGTCGCCTTTATCAAGGTCTTGATTATCGCCATAAACAAAGACGCCGGAACGCCCTTGCCCGACACGTCGCCCACGACAAAACAGAAATTATCGTTGTCGATAAAGAAAAAATCATAAAGGTCACCGCCGACTTCTTTCGCCGGCTCGAGCATCGCGTAAATATCAAACTCGGACCTGTGCGGGAAAGGCGGAAATATCTTGGGCAGTATGCTCATTTGGATGTCGCGCGCGATATGAAGCTCGCTCTCCATCCTCTCCTTGGCAGCCGTGGTTTCGGTAAGGTCCTTTATGTATTTTTTGAGAGCGGTCCTCATATAGATAAAAGAGTCGGCAAGACCTCCGACTTCGTCTTTCGATTTAATCGCCGGCATTTCGAAGTCGAGGTTACCCTTCGCGATATCCCCCGTGGCGCGTGCGAGAACCCTTAACGGCTTCGTTATGGAACGCGAAATAAGAATAATGACGACGAACAGTATGGCGATACCGATAAGCGCCAAGGCCCACATGATCCTGTTGAGATTCGTAATGTCGGCCATAAGCTCGCTTTTAGGAAACACGACACCCAAGGACCACCCGCTTGAAGCCAAGGGGGCGTAACAAATCCAATTTTTAGCACTGGGAGCGAAACCTGATTTTCCATTTATCATATCACGGCCCAACCTGCGCATATTTTTGTCGTTAAGCACCTCGGCGAGACCGAATATCGTGTCATTCATAATGAACTTGGCGCTGGGGTGAGTCAACACGGTTCCGTTCCTGGAGATCAGAAATCCGTAGCCGGTCTTCGCGATCTTTATGGAAGAAACTATTTCCTGAAGCCACGCGAGAGAGACATCGGCGGTTACTATGC
Source organism: Candidatus Omnitrophota bacterium (assembly GCA_028711765.1). Lineage (GTDB taxonomy): Bacteria > Omnitrophota > Omnitrophia > Omnitrophales > JAQTRP01 > JAQTRP01. The sequence continues at coordinate 3,291 of JAQTRP010000094.1, forward strand.
CCATAAACTGTCGCTTGCCGTCAACCGTCTCGTAAAACGGTACCGAATAGGTCGACATAATCACGCCGCCGCCGCCCTCGTCAAAATAAGGCTCGCTCCACACGGGGCGATCCAGCTCTTTCGGGATCTGATACCAGTCCCAGTAAAAATATTGGTAAGAATCCCCGCCCAGATAACTGAACTTCGTCTCGCCTTCGCTCTTATAAAAATACGGGGCAAAGTATAAAGAGCCTTTATCGAAGCCGTAAGGCTCGAATGCGATTGTCGCGCCGTAAATCTCAGGGTTGGACTCAACCGCGGAGCGCAAAAGGCCCATTATTTCCTCTTTGGTGCAGGATGACTGCTCGAGAAAGGCCGCGATATTTTGGGGTGATTTCTCGACGGATTGGAGGACCGAGTCTATCTTGTTTACCGTGGCGGACGTAAGGTTCTTCGCGCTTTCGGCTATATTTTTGGCTATGATCCGGCGCGAAAAAAGATAATTATAGCCGAAGATGGCCGTAAAAATGACCGTGCAGCTTACAAGAATAAAAAGACTGAGCTTAAAAGTGATGCCTCTACTTGTCGCCATAGTCGCGGTAGCCTTTGAAAAACACCTTGAAATCGGGAATCTCTTTTATCGTATCGCTCTCTTTCAATTTCTCCGCTACCCTGTTATAGTCGGCGGGAGATAAAATCCCGCTTGGGACACCGGAATCATCAAGAGAGAGAAGATCTCTCATTCTTTCGAGCATCCATTTCTGGTGCATCCTGTTTGCCGGAACGTGCGCCTCGCGCATATATTTAAGGACGATATCGAGCGCCTCATCCGGATGCTCAAACGCGTATTGCCAGCCCTCGAGGCTCGCCCTGACAAAGGCCGCGCACGATGCCGGATCTTTTTCGAACGTCTCTTCGAGTGTATAGATCCCGTCCTCCGGAAAATTAAGCCCGTAATCATAAAAGAAGAAACTTGTCAGTTCCTCGGGGTCGTAGCCTGAATTAACTATGGTGTGGTATTCGTTAAACCACATGGCGGAGACGGCGTCAACACCGTCGCGCAGAAATAGATTTACCGAATAGGACTGAGGGATAATTTTGACATCGAGATTATATTTCTTGAAGAAAGCCCGCGGCTGTATTTGATAAATCGAGGGCCAAAGACCCACTTTCTTTCCGTTGAGGTCCTCGGGTTTTGTTATCCCGCGCGAGGCCTTCGCAATCAGCATCAGGGCCGATCTCTGGATAATCTGCGCGAGACTGACCAGCTTCACGCCTTGAGAGCGTTCCTCTATGCCGGTAGAAAGCCAAAGTGTGGCAAAATCCGCCTTCCCCTCTTTGAGATAATCACTCGGCAGACGGTCGGGCCCGCCGTTTATGATAGTGACGTCGAGACCGTATTTTTTATAAAACCCTTTTTCGTAGGCAACATAGTAGCCGGCAAACTGCGCCTGAGGTGCCCACTGGGGAATAAACGATACTTTCTTTAGAGGTGCGGTTTCAGTGCTTGCCGATGAGGCTAGAAAAAGAAAGGCGAGTGCGGAAAAGGCTATAGTGCGCTTCATGTTTTGATGGTTTTGCCCTTGTACGAGATACGAGCGACGAACTACGGAATTTAAAAAGCTGGCGATCGGAATCGAACCGATAACCTACGCATTACGAATGCGTTGCTCTACCTGGTTGAGCTACGCCAGCCCGTTATTTTTCTTATTTTGCCTGTGAATGCTTCTTGTAAAAAGTTTTGATTTCCCTGACTATATCGTCGGGCTTGTCCAAAATCCTAAAAGTCGAAAGATCGGCCTCGCTGATATTACCGGCCTTAAGAACCGTCTGCCTGAGCCAGTGCATCATCCCATGCCAATAGTCCTTGCCCACTAAAATAACCGGAAAAGGATCCATGCGCCGCGTTTGTATCAGGGTTACAGACTCAAAAAACTCATCCATCGTGCCGAAACCGCCCGGCATAAAAATAAACGCAACCGCGTACTTGAGAAACATAACCTTCCGGCAGAAGAAATACCGGAAACTGAAAAAATCCGTAATGTAACGGTTGGGTTTCTGCTCGCTCGGCAGTTCTATGTTCATGCCTATGGAGTGAGCGCCACCCTCCTTCGCGCCGCAGTTAGCGGCCTCCATCGCGCCTCCACCCGCTCCCGTTATGACGTTGAAGCCTTCGTCCGCGAGCTTGCGGGCGATAGCCCTGGCCAATTTGTAGTAAGGATCCGATTTTTTCATGCAGTGCGACCCGAAAAAAGTAACCGCGGGCTCAAACTGCGGAAGCTTCTCGAAACCTTCCACAAACTCCGACATTATGCGGAAGACCCGCCACGGCTCTTCCGTTCCGTATTTCTCGATGCCGTAATCCCGTTTCTTCATTTGTTCCCCCTATCTCAGACTCGCCCAATATAAATAACTCAAAATCGTTTTCGCATCGCAAATCTCGCCTCGCCTGATCATCTTTTCCATCCGCCGAGGCGTGAATAATTTAATCTCAATAAATTCATCCTCCTCAAAACACGTCTTGGTCTTCTTGAGACCGGATGCCGCGAAAAGATGCATCCACTCCGTGCTTATGCCGGGTGAAGTATAAAATGAAGAAAGCCGCTTCATGCGGCGGGCGCGGTAGCCGGTTTCCTCCTCGAGCTCCCGCACTGCCGCGGCCGCGGGCCTTTCTCCCTTGTCGACGCGTCCGGCCGGAAACTCCCATAGTAAACCGTCAGTGGCGTGCCTAAACTGCCTTATCAATATCAGACGGCCGTCGGGAAGCCGCGGCACGACAACCACGGCGTTCGCCTGCCGGACGACCTCACGGTCGATTTTCTTGCCGTTATCAAGAAGGAGGCGCTCCACCCTTACATCGCAGATGTGCCCCTTGAATACATGCTTTGACTTCAGTACCCGAAATGGCTTTCTTTGCTTTTTCATATTTGCTTCAGCTTTCTTTACTTAAAGCTTACAGCTTATAGCTTATAGCTATTTATGATACCTTCCGCCGTGCAAAATATCAAGCGAACGGTAAATCGCCTCGAGTAAAATCAGCTTCACCACGCCGTGAGGAAAAGTAAGCCGCGAGAGCGAAATAACGGCATTTGCCTTCTTGTAACACTCCTCGGGTATGCCGAGGGGTCCTCCGATAATGAAAGATAGAGAATTACATCCGCTCCGGATACGCTCATCGAGGAAACGGGCGAGCTCCGGAGAGCTTAATTCCCTGCCGCGCTCACCGAGTAAAACGATGAAGCCGCCCTTATCGGCACGCTCGAGCGCCTTTTCAAAATCAATACGGCAGGCCTTATCCGCGACAGGGCTTTTGATGGATGAACGCTTTACGTTAATAACGTCAACGGGACAGTATTTCCGTATCCTTTTTAAATACTCCCCCTCCTGATCCTCGAATGAGGTGGTGGGGCTTTTCGCTATCGAAATAATCTTAAGCTTCATCGCCCGTTCCAATTTTATCGGCTATGGCATCAAGAAGTTTATCCAGGCCTTCGGCGGCCTTTGCCGAGATAAGCAGGCCTTCGGGAAATTCGTCGCGGAAACGGATTCTGTCTTTCTCCGAAAGCCGGTCGATCTTATTCAGCGCGAGCACCCTCGGCTTGGCATCCACACCCAAATCCTTAAGCACCTCTTCAACCGCTTTCTTATGATCCCCATACGCCGGGTGCGAAATATCAAGGATGTGGAGGATGAGGTCGGCCTCATTTATCTCTTCAAGCGTGGCTTTGAAGGCCTCGATTAAATTATGGGGCAAATTTATCAGGAACCCCACGGTATCCGTGAAAAGGTAGCGCCTCTTACCATCTTCGTAGACGCGAGTCAGGGGATCAAGCGTCGCAAAAAGCTTGTCCTCGGCGAAAGCCCCGGCGCCTGTCAGGGCGTTGAGCAAGGTGGTCTTGCCGGCATTTGTGTATCCCACAAGCGCCACCACCAAAAAACTCTTCTTCCGCCTGCCTTCCCTGACGAGAAACCTGTGGGTGCGCGTCTTCTCGAGTTCCTCTTTGAGTTTCGATATCCGATCGCGTATGCGGCGTCTGTCGTATTCGAGTTTCCTTTCGCCGGGGCCTTTTGTCCCGATGCCGCCGCCGAGCCTAGAGAGCATAATGCCGTGCCCCGTAAGACGCGGCAAGAGATAGAGGTGCTGGGCAAGCTCAACCTGAAGTTTCCCTTCCTTGGAATGAGCGCGCCTCGCGAAGATATCGAGGATAATGCCTGTCCTGTCCACTGCTCTTATGCCGCAGGCGTCTTCGATGTTCCTCGCCTGGGCCACGCTTAAATCAATATCAAATACAAGCAGATTCGCCTTCAACCTGAAAGCGTTTTCTTTAATTTCGGCAAGCTTGCCGGAACCGAGATAGGTCGAAGCAACCGGCCGCTCTATAAACGATACGGACTCGCCCGCTATGCTGCCGCCGGACGTGCGGACGAGTTCCCGCATTTCGGCAAGGCTTTCCTCCGCGATATAACGCGGCACGCGCTTGGACTTAACTATAACAAGATATACCCGTTCCATTATTTTAAATCCCTGTCCACCGTAGCCTGCTACGTAGGCCTGCTGATATAGGCGAAGGCGGAAACCATCCCGAAGCATCCTTCTCGATTTCGCCTGCCGCATCTTTAACGGCCTTTGTTCCGTCCATCTCAATCCAGCGGACCCGCTTATCCTTGCGAAACCAAGTCATCTGC
>JAQTRP010000095.1 GCA_028711765.1 Candidatus Omnitrophota bacterium
CTCGATGCCGGGCATGATGGATACGGTGCTCAACCTCGGCCTCAATTCCGATACGGTGCAGGGCCTGATCCATCGGACAGGCAACCAACGTTTCGCGTGGGACGCCTACAGGCGTTTCATCCAGATGTTCGGCGACGTTGTTTTGGGCGTGCCGCACGAGGATTTCGAGAAAGTTCTCGAAAAGAAAAAGCATCAGGTCAACGCCAGGCAGGACACCGATTTAAATGAAAACGACCTCAAGGACATAGTCAGGCTTTATAAAAAGCTCGTCCTCGACGATACGGGAGAGGAATTTCCGTCAGACCCAAAGATTCAGCTTGAGAAATCCATCACGGCCGTCTTTGGCTCGTGGAACAACCCGCGCGCGATCAAGTACCGCCAGCTCAACGATATCCGCGGCCTCCTCGGCACCGCAGTCAACGTTCAGGTGATGGTCTTCGGCAATATGGGAGAAAACTCGGGCACCGGCGTTTGCTTTACGCGCGATCCGGCTACGGGCGATAAACAATTCTACGGCGAGTACCTCATGAATGCCCAGGGCGAAGATGTTGTCGCCGGTATCCGCACGCCGCATAAAATCACCGAACTGAAGGCCGGCATGCCCGATATTTACAGGCAGCTTGTCTCTATCAAAGACCGCCTCGAGAGGCATTACAAGGACATGCAGGATATCGAGTTTACGATTCAGGAAGCGAAGCTCTATATCCTTCAGACGAGGAACGGGAAGAGGACTTCGGCGTCCGCGATCCGCATCGCGACGGATATGGTGGACGAGGGCCTGATCTCAAGGAATGACGCCATACTGCGAATTGAGCCTAACGGGCTTGACCAACTGCTTCATCCCATGTTCGATCCGAAAGCGTCGCGCAAGAAGATTGCGAAGGGCCTTCCGGCATCGCCCGGCGCCGCGACAGGCAAGGTAGTCTTCAACGCCGAGGACGCGGAGGATTGGGCGAAGAAAGGCGAGAAGGTTATTTTGGTCCGCCTCGAGACTTCGCCGGAAGACATCGGCGGAATGCACGCCGCTCAGGGCATTCTCACTGCCCGCGGCGGAATGACGAGCCACGCGGCCGTTGTTGCGCGTGGCATGGGCAAATGCTGTGTTGCCGGCTGCGCCGATATCGTCGTCAATTATGAACGAAAACAATTTACGGCAAATAGCACCGTTATTAACGAGGGCGATTATATTTCACTCGACGGAAGCCTCGGCGAAGTTTACCTCGGCGAAGTGAGGACGGTGGAGCCCGAACTTACCGGGAGTTTCGCCCGGCTTATGAAATGGGCTGACGGCCTGCGCAAGCTCGGTGTACGCACAAACGCCGACACCCCGCACGACGCGCAGGTCGCGCGCAAATTCGGCGCGGAGGGAATCGGTCTTTGCCGCACGGAGCATATGTTCTTTGACGCCGATCGCATTATCGCCGTCCGCGAGATGATCCTCTCCGACACAAAAGAAGACAGGGAGCGCGCGCTCGCGAAACTCCTGCCGATGCAGAGGGGAGATTTTGAAGGGATTTTCAAGGCGATGAAAGGTTTGCCTGTGACCATACGGCTTTTGGATCCGCCTCTTCACGAGTTTGTTCCTCAAGAGGAGGAGGCGCAAAAGGAAATGGCAAAGATAATGAATGTGTCGCTCGAGAAAGTGAAGGAGAGGGTCGAGAGCCTTCATGAGTTCAATCCCATGCTCGGCCATCGCGGCTGCCGTCTGGGCATTTCTTATCCGGAGATTTATGATGTTCAGGTGCGCGCCATCATCGAAGCGGCATGCAATGTGAGGAGGCAGGGTATCAGCGTTATACCTGAGATTATGATACCGCTCGTCGGCACTTTATCGGAATTTTCTGAATGCCGCAGGAATGCCGAGCGCGTCATTAAGGAAGTTTTCGCCGAGCGCAAGACGAAAGTTAAATACATGATCGGCACCATGATTGAGGTGCCCCGCGCCGCGGTCACTGCCGATAAGATCGCGCGGGAGGCCGAGTTCTTCTCATTTGGTACCAACGACCTCACGCAGATGACTTTCGGGTATTCCCGCGATGATGCCGGTGTCTTCCTTAAGGATTATCTTGAAAAGGGCATTCTCGAAAAAGATCCCTTCCAGACTATCGATCAGGAAGGCGTCGGCGCTCTGATAGCCGAGGGTATTGCGAAAGGCCGTTCCGTCCGCAAAGATCTTAAGGTCGGTATCTGCGGGGAACACGGCGGCGATCCCCAGTCTGTTATTTTCTGCAACAACGTCGGCATGAACTACGTGAGCTGTTCCCCCTATAGGGTGCCGATCGCGCGTCTGGCCGCGGCTCAGGCTGTGATTTTGGCGCAAAAGGCGAAACGAAAGAAATAGCAAGATTCGGACGATAAATAGGTGATAGGCAGTAGGTGATAGGTAATAGGAGATGGGTTTTTCCTACTACCTAATTACCGGTTACCTATAACCTGTTTGAGTATTGACGAAATGAAACGCAAAAGGCGACCGAAGGCTCGTAAAAGGCGCGCTTCTCCACGCAAAAAGGGCAAGGGGAAGCGGGCGGCTATCTCTAAGAAACCCAAGCGCAAAAAGGCGAGGTCGGAGAAGGAGCTTTATAAACCCCTTCCGGAAACGCCCAAGCCCTCTAAGGAGTCTAAAAAGGAAGAGAAAAGGGAACCTGAAGAGGCCGAAAGAGTTCCAACCCTTGGGAAGACCCCGCTCGCGATATATCTGAAACAGATCGAGCACATCCCGCTTTTGACGCCGGAGGAAGAGGGCGCAGTCGCGAAAAAAATGCGCAGCGGCAGCCGGGGCTCACGCGCGGCCCGCGCGAGAATGATCCGGTCGAACCTCAGGCTTGTAATCAGCATCGCGAAGCGCTACATAAATATCGGGCTTTCTTTTCCCGATCTGATCGAAGAAGGCAATATCGGCCTGATGCGGGCGGTCGACAAATTTAATTATAAGAGAGGTTACAGGTTTTCCACTTACGCCTCATGGTGGATAAAGCAATCGATCATGAGGGCTCTTTCAAATCAGGGCAAGACAATCCGCATCCCCGTTTATCTTTACGAGATGGTCGCGCGGTGGCGCAAGGTAAGGGATATGCTGACCGAGAAGCTGAGCCACATCCCCACGCGGAGAGAAATTGCCAACGTGATGAAGGTGCCGGTTCACAAGATTAAGGAACTCGAGTCGCTTGCCAATAGGCCGAGTTCCCTGAACGCGCCGATCAGCATTGACGGGAGCACGGAATTGATTGATCTTATCGAAGATGATGTGGTGGACGCGCCGGATAAGAGCGTGAAAGATCTTTTCAAAGATGAGCGCATAGACCGCTTGCTGGACAGGCTCGATGAGAGGGAGAGGCGGATCGTAGTTTTGCGTTTCGGGCTGAAGGGGGAAGAGGTTCGCACGCTGGAAGAGATTGCGTCTGAATTCAAGATCACGCGTGAGCGCGTGAGGCAGATTGAAAAGACGGCGATCAAAAAAATCCGTTGTCAGGTCATGCTGGAAGAAGATAAGCTGGAGCACTACCTATAAAAGTAAAAAGTCAAAAGTCGAAAGCCAAAGACAAGAAACACTTCCTGTAAAAATTCAAAAGTAAAAAAGCAAAAGTCAAAATTGTAAAACATGAAACAAGGACGGAAAAGATGGATGAGAAAGCGATTGGCGAAAATTTAAAGGGGACGATCCGCGATGTGCCGGATTTCCCGAAGAAAGGCATTATTTTTAAGGATATCACGACCTTACTGAAGGACAAGAATTCTTTAAAAACGGCGATCGATGCGCTTGTGGCGCACTATAAAGGAAAAGACATTGATCAGGTTGTCAGCATGGAGTCGCGCGGTTTTATTTTTGGATCCGTTCTGGCTTATAAGTTGGGCGCGGGTTTCATTCCGGTAAGGAAGCCAGGCAAACTCCCGCACCATACGGAAAAGGCCACCTATGAGCTTGAATACGGAACGGATACTCTTGAGATTCACCGCGACGCAATCGCGAAGGACACAAAAGTTTTGATAGTCGATGATCTTTTGGCGACCGGCGGGACAGCGTGCGCCGTAGCTCATCTCATTGAGAAACTCGGGGGCAAGGTGGTGTCTTTAGCTTTTTTGATCGAGCTCTCTTTCCTTAAAGGCCGCGATAAACTTAAAGGCTACGACGTCTTCTCTCTGATAAAGTTTTGATGTCATTGCAGTGTGTAGGGGCCGTTCCCCGAACGGCCCGATGAAATGGCGGCGCGTTTGGGAAACGCGCCCTACATACATGACAACGATATACAGATTACGGGACACGGCTTTTACGCCCCCGTAGCTCAGATGGATAGAGCGACTCCCTCCTAAGGAGTAGGTCGTGCGTTCGACTCGCGCCGGGGGCATATAATTCAGTCGTTAGTGAATAGTAGTTAGTGGATAGTGAAGCAAAATAAGCAGAAACAATCGTAAAATAAATTCGTTTGTCCAACAAGCTGTGACCCGCAAGAGAGGGAAGGGTTTTTGTTGCGAGATACGAGTCACGAACCACGAGACACGGATTTTAAATGATTGACTTTCATACCCATACGCTATTAAGCGACGGTGTGCTTTTGCCGGCGGAGCTTCTCAGGCGCTACGAAGCCCTCGGGATTAAGATATTGGCGTTTGCGGACCACGTTGATCACTCAAATATAGACTGGGTGGTGCCGCGTTTGGTAGAGGCGGTTCGCAAGCTGGGGCCGCATACTAAGGTAAAATTGATTCCGGCCTGCGAACTTACGCACATACCGCTTGATGATTTCAAGCCGTTGGCCGCGCAGGCGAGAAAGCTTGGGGCGCGTTTGGTTCTTGGGCATGGCGAAACCGTGGTCGAACCCGTAAAGCCCGGCACGAACAGGGCTGCTATTCTGGCGGGAGTGGATATTTTGGCCCATCCCGGGCTTATTAAGGACGAAGACGCTCGTTTGGCGAAGGAAAAGGGTGTATTTCTTGAGATATCGGCTCGTGCGGGACATTCTCTTGCCAACGGGCACGTTGCGCGAGCGGCAGAGCAGACAGGGGCACGATTGGTTTTTTCTACGGATGCGCATGAACCGGGGGATCTTTGCTCGCTCGAGAAGGCCGGGAAGGTTTTACGAGGAGCCGGTCTGACGAGTCAAGCTGTCAAGCGTATTTTCCTCGATGAGAAAAAATGGGTTGAGGGTATTATAATAAGGAAGGTGAAACAGTAAGGCAAATGTTTATCAATGTCCGCCTTCGCCCAATATTAGCAACTCCGCGTAGCTGGCTTCGGCGGATTAAATTCGCGCATATAATTTACGCTCCTTACAGTCGTGTAAATTATGCGCTCATTTAAGAAGGCAAAGCGATGAGACAAATATTTAGTAAATTTTACAGGTTGATTCTGATTCCATTTGTTTTCGGATCGTTTGTTTTGTGCCATTCTTGTGTTTCTATGGGTGAGGAGGAGTCGGCTGCGCCCAAGAGTGTGCGTCCGATGCCTATCTCCGAGTTTTTCAAATTCGAAAACATTCCGGTTCCGGAAGGTTATAAATTGGACAAGAAGAAATCATTTGTGTTTAGGAACGATGTTTTGCTCGTGGCGTTTCTAACTTATAAAGGAAAGTCCAAAGCCGACGAGGTAGCGGGATTTTTCAAGGAGCAGCTGCCGCTTTATGGGTGGAAACTCGTAAATATTATAGAATACGGAGAGCGGGTGCTCAATTTTGAGATGGATGGGCAGACCTGTATAATTACTATAGACCGGAGGGGCAAGACATTTGAGCTTGCCACGGCACCGCGCGGGCAAAAAGGCGTGGATGCGCCCACAGCACCCCCCACGCCCGCTAATCAGGCACAGCCGGCGGGGGATACTAAAAAAATGCCTTGACAAGGTTAAAGAATTTAAATAGAATGCCGATAACGTTTAAGAAACTATAGCTAATATTACGGTTAGGTAAAATTAGTTGCAAACAGGGGGGTGATAGGGTAAGATTAATATTAAAGTATGTCAGTGCAATTTTTTGATATATAACGGGGATTTATATATTTTTTAAATAACTAAAAAGATGGAGGCAACGGAATCATGAGAAAATGGATTATTTTACTAAGCGTAGTTATGGTATTCGCTGTTGCGCTTCCCGCCTTCGCTGCTGTACAGAATGTTAAAGTAAGCGGCGATATCACCTTGCGTGGTTTAATGCGCCGGAATATGACCCTCGGCGGGTCGAGCGGCAGTGTTCTTCAGGGCGACACGGATACTTACGATGGGGCGCGTTTTGGAATAGTCGGCGATACCGATGGTGCGAGCTCAAATCAAGACTGGTTTATGTCAACGGTTCGTCTTCGCGTTGACGCGGATCTTACCGATAACGTTTCCGGCCGTGTCGAATTAATGAACCAGCGCGATATCGACCCTCCTTATTATGAGGAAGGTTCGCAGTATACCGATCCTAACATGATTTACCCGGCAGCCGGTCAGGGTCAAAACCCTAGAACAGCAGCTAACCAGCAATATCAGGTCATCCTGAGCGAAGCTTATATTCAGGCGAAGGAATTCTTCTATGATCCTCTCACGATTACTGCCGGCCGTCAGAAAATACAGTTTGGCGACGGTTTTGTGGTTGGAGCGAATCAGTTGACTGGTCCTGATCCGACTGAATCACTCACTGCCGATGAATTCTCAGCCTTCACGGGGTTTGATGCGATTCGCGCGCAGTTTGATTGGGCGCCTTATTCCCTCGATATGTTCTACGCGAAAATTAAAGAGGGTATCGTCGACCGTAACGACGATACGAACGCATTCGGCGTCAATTTCAGCCGCGAATGGGATGTCTACAGCGCTGAGGCCGATGTATATGTCGTTGGTTTGATCGACAACGCCATTTACTCTCATCCATTACAAGGTCTTAATAACCTCGGCAGCAGAGTGCTTGATAACGGCCGCGCGCGCTTGGAAGGTACGGAACAGGTTTACGCGATTGGTACCCGCGGCAGCATAAAACCTTTTGACCGCCTCAAGCTCAATGGTGAATTAGTATTTGAGTTTGGCGAGGAAGCGTATGAGATCGCGTCACCGATGGGATATTATTTCGTTAATGGCACAAGGACTCAGGATATTTGCGCGTTCGCGACAGATCTACGCGGCGAGTACCTTGTCAATGAAGTACCGTGGCCGGTTACAGTCGGCGGTGAATACGTTATGTATAGCGGTGAAGATCGCAGCGAAAAAGGCGATTCCGGCGCTTACAGGCCTATGTTCCGCGGTAAGTTCCACAGTGCTATCCGCGAATATCAGGGCTGGTTCTATCACCTCGATCTTTCAACGACACCCGGTTACACAAATGAACATCAGGCGATGATCGACGCGACGTTCCATCCTTTTAACAATCCGGATGTCACGGTTTTCAGCCGGTACTTGAATTTCTGGCTATTTGCGCAGCCGTCACCCGGCCGCGATTATCATCTTGGCCAGGAAGTTGATCTGAAGCTCTCCTATGACTATACGGAAGACCTGACCCTCTCGCTATTAGGTGCATGGTTCTTCCCCGGAGCTTATTTCGAGGCAACAGATTCACCGGTTGCCAATATCGATAACCTTGCTAACACCAACGTTTTGAGTGGTGTTGATGAGGCGAAACACGATAACATTACCGAGATAGTTGGCAGCGTTAAGTTGTCGTTCTAACGCAGTATTTAGTTAGTTTAAGTAATTAGAAAACCCCCTCCGCCAAAAGTTGTTGGCGGAGGGGGTTTTGCTATATAACAAGGTTTACTACTATGATAGCCGAGGAGAAAGTACGCTTGAGGAAGCAGATGCTTTTTAGGTTGAAAAATCAGCCTGAGAAGGATAGAATATACAAAAATCAGGTTATCTTTGAAAAAATAATTGAAAACGAGTACTTTAAGAGAGCCCGGATAGTAA
>JAQTRP010000096.1 GCA_028711765.1 Candidatus Omnitrophota bacterium
GCACCCCTGTGTGCGCCCGGATGTCTTGGGTGGAGAAACAAGAGGCAGAGAAAACGCAGTGGTCAAGGTAAGGCGTTAGTAGGGCGCGGTCCCCGACCGCGCCGCCGCTCTTGTAAAAATGAGCAGTCATTGCGAGCGAAGCAATCTCAAGGGAAAGGCTGTCTTTTGATGAGTAACAAAGCATCTATTCAGGCAAAGGAAGAAGTTCGAATCTTTAAAAAGTTCGCTGGAGTTTGCTCTTATTCTATAGATATAACCTCAATTACGAAGAGAGAACCTCCAGAACCAGATATTTTATGCAATTTGTCAGACGGAAGCGTGCTCGCCCTTGAACTGGTCGAGTGCATAGACGATTCTCTTGCACAATCAATTTATGGACCTATAAGGCTTAACGAAGCTCTGTATAGCGAATTGGATAAATTTCCTTCGGAGAAAAAGAGGCTGTTCAAAGCAAAATATGGCGATGCTCTTATGGGAATATCTTTTAATGAAGGAATCTCAGCAAGAAAAAAGGAATCCTCGATACCAGGAATTTTTGATTACCTTTTGAGTTTGGGAAGTAGCGTTGAAGGTGAATTTGAATTACGTTCCCATCGATGTCTTAAAGATGCGGTTCGTTCTATTACTGTTGAGCGAGGAATAGTGGGGCCGATGTTCTACGTTGAGAGTGCTACTTTTTCTAGCGATCCTTGCAGAGAACGCATTAGGGAAAAGTTTAACAAAAATTATGAGACCAAATCCGCAATAGAACTCCTTGCTTATTATAAACTACAGTTAGAACTTCCGAAGGAACGATGGTTACCTTCGGTACAGGAATTTCTGAGGGATAACATTCAGGATTCTGCGTTTCGACGGGTGTGGATATATTCAGTTAACAAGGATATGGTAATATTTGCTTACCCCGAGATTGCTTCGGCAGCATTTTTGGAGCACGCCTCGCAATGACGGTTCGCAGTACGCCGTACGCCTTACGATTTTACTATAGACTATGGACTTTGGACTATTGACTTTGTACGGTTTTACTAACGACTATCGACTATTAACTATCAACTATCAACTGAATTTCGCTAACGACTATTCCCTAACGACTAACGACTGATATGAAGATCGCAGTATTCGACCTAATCGGCGGGATAAGCGGGGACATGACCGTCGGGGCGTTTCTTGACGCCGGGCTTAAGGACAAAACGGGGAAGAAGCTCGACCTCAAGTGGCTCAAAAAAGAGCTTGGGCGTTTAAGGCTCAGGGGATATTCCTTAAGTTCGCACAGGACGTTGCGCGGCGGTATACGCGGGACGAAATTTGACGTCGATACCGCTTCTCGTCATCATGAGTACCACGGGCACGGCATGAGCTGGCGCGAAATCCGCTCGGCTATCTCAAAATCGGCTCTTCCAGAACCGGTCCGCTCACTCAGCGAGAAAATTCTCCATAATGTAGCTTTGGCCGAGGCCAAAATTCACAGGAAACCGGTAGATAAAATCCATTTTCATGAGGTCGGGGCGGTAGATTCCATCGTCGATGTGGTCGCGTTCGCCCTTTTTTATCATGCCGCCGGCATTGAGAAAGTTTACGTCAGGAATATTTCCCTTGGGCACGGCCATGTTCATTCTCAGCACGGCGATTTGCCTTTGCCGGCGCCCGCATCCTTGGAACTTCTCAAGGGTTTTCCGGTTAAATTCGCGCATCATCAAGGCGAACGCGTGACACCGACAGGCGCGGCCTTTTTAAAAACAGTCGCCGAGCGAAGCGAGGTTATTCCCGTCATCGAGGTCGAGTCCATAGGTTACGGGGCGGGATATCACGATAGGCCGGGTTATCCGAATGTGCTTCGCCTTGCAATCGGAGACGCGGAAAGGAAGGCGAGCTCGGGCGACAGGGTTTTGCTTTTAGAGACCAATATCGACGATATGCGCCCGCTCGAGTTCGAGCTTGTTTATGAGAGGCTTTTAGGCGAAGGCGCCCTCGATGTTTTTGTGCTTCCGATTTTCATGAAGAAGATGAGGCCGGCGCACAAGCTTTCCGTATTGGTTCCGTATGAGAAACTCGAGGGTGTTAAGCGCGCGATTTTCGAAGAGACGCCCACTCTCGGTGTGCGCATCTTCGAGCTCGACCGCGCGATACTCGAGAGGAAGAAAAAGTTCATCCGCTCGCGCTATGGCCCGGTCAGTGTTACCGTAGGAACTTTCGACGGCAAAACAGTGGTTGTATCACCGGAATATAAGGATTGCAAGAAGATCGCCCTGAAGAAGAAAGTTCCGCTCAGACGGGTGTACGAGGAAGTGAAAAGAACAGTCGTCAGGGAATAGTTGATAGTCGTTAGGGATTAGTCATTAGTAAAATCTTGCAAAGTCAATAGTCCAAAGTCCATAGTCAATTAGTCGTTAGGGAATAGTCGTTAATGAAAACAGTCGTTAGTCATTAGAGGATAGGGAATAGGGAATAGTAAAAATCCTTCTCAATAAATTACGGTTTTGCCGGCGATTGTGCACTATCAACTATTCACTAACGACTAACGACTGGTTTTATATTGACACTATATACCTAAATCGATAGAATAGCCACGTTTGCGCGAATCGTAATCAGCGTTAACCATTTATCTTAGAAAGAGTTATAAACAAAATGCCGAAAAAACTCCGGTTGGGATTGCCAAAAGGAAGCCTCGAGGAGGCCACCTTCGATTTATTCAAGAGGGCGGGGTTCAGAATCTCTACGACTGTCCGTTCTTACTATCCGGCCGTGGATGACGAAGAACTCGAAGTGGTTCTTTACCGTCCTCAGGAAATGTCGCGCTATGTCGAAGACGGCGTGATCGACGCCGGCATAACGGGTGAGGACTGGATCGTCGAGAACGGCTCGAAGGTAGTCGAGATAAAAAATCTCACTTACGCCAAGCGCACGCGCCAGGCCGTGAGGTGGGTGCTTGCCGTTCACGAATCGTCGAAGATAAGAAGCGTCAAGGACCTTAGGGGCAAGAAAGTCGCGACTGAGCTTGTTAACGTGACGAAACGGTACCTAAAGAGGAATCGCGTCAAGGCCGATGTTGAATTCTCCTGGGGCGCAACGGAAGTGAAGCCGCCGCTTTTAGCCGACGCCATTGTGGAAGTGACCGAGACCGGGA
This sequence comes from Candidatus Omnitrophota bacterium, assembly GCA_028711765.1. GTDB lineage: Bacteria > Omnitrophota > Omnitrophia > Omnitrophales > JAQTRP01 > JAQTRP01. Next base: position 3,122 of record JAQTRP010000096.1, read on the forward strand.
GCAGCCTCAAGGCGAACAGGCTCAGGATAATAGATACGGTTTTGACATCCACTACCAAGTTTATTGCGAATAAAAAAAGCTGCGCCGATAGTTGGAAGCATGAGAAGATCGGCAATATCGCGATGCTCCTCGAAGGCGCGATGCACGCGGAGGAGAAGGTCGGCCTCAAGATGAACGTTTCGGAGAAAGACCTTAAAAAGGTGTTGGCTACGTTGCCCGCGCTTAAGAACCCTACCATCTCGCCGCTTAGCAGGGGCGGGTGGTATGACGTCGACACCATTATTGACGAAAAAATTGTGCGGACTCTGATACCCAAGCTGAAAAAAGCCGGGGCGTCAGGGATTATCGAGTACCCGCTGAATAAAGTCATCTATTAAGTGACAAATGACAAAATCCAAATGTCAAATGAATCCCGAATCCCAAATTCCAAAATGAGCCAGAATGTATTTGCGTTATTTGGCATTGGGATTTTGGATTTTATTTGGATTTTGGAATTTGGATTTTGAAATTTTGGTTTATTGAAAGGGGTAGACATATGCCTTGTGGAAGAAAGCGTAAACGCCACAAAATGAACGTGCACAAGAGAAAGAAGAAGCTGAGAAAGAATAGGCACAAGAAGAGAATTCGTTAATTTTTCGTATTGCGTGCAGCGTATTGCGTAAAAAATAGAGAAGCAGAGAGACAAGGGGCAGGGAGGCGAAAATTATTATATGCTTCTGTGGATCTTGTTTCTCTGCTTCTATTCTTTGTCTTTCGCACGACGCCTGCCTCGCCGGCAGGCAATACGCATAACGCACCACAGATTTTTATATGACCAAAAAACCCGACATAGACGAGCTCAAGGAAACCGCGCGACTCTTAAGGTGCGACATAATTGAGATGCTTGCCAAGGCCGGTTCCGGCCATCCGGGCGGCTCTCTCTCGTCGGTGGAGATTGTCACGACTCTCTTTTTCCATGTCCTGAGGATTCGTCCCAAAGAGCCACAGTGGCCCGACCGCGACAGATTTCACCTTTCAAAAGGGCATTGCTGCCCGGCCGTCTATGCCGCGTTGGCAAGACGGGGATTTTTCCCGCGTAAGGATCTTTGGACCCTCAGGCAGTTCGGCAGCATTCTTCAGGGGCATCCGGATTGCAAGCGCACGCCCGGGATCGAAGTCTCAAGCGGTTCCCTCGGCCACGGCCTTGCCATAGGATGCGGAATGGCGGTAGCCTCAAGGCTCGATAAGCGCGACTCAAGGGTTTATGTCCTGATGGGCGACGGCGAGATACAGGAAGGCTCGGTCTGGGAGGCCGCGATGTTCGCCGCGCATTACAAGTTAGATAATCTTTGCGCTGTCCTGGATTACAACGGGATGCAGATTGACGGATGGGTCAAGGACGTGATGGCGCTCGAGCCGCTCCGCGAGAAATGGGAGGGATTCGGCTGGAGGGTTCTGCATGTCAACGGCCACCATATAGGCGAACTCGTTCACGCGTTTGATTCGTTCAAAGACAAAGAAAAAAAAGGCAAGCCGACGATCATCATAGCCAGTACGGTTAAAGGAAAAGGCGTTTCTTTCATGGAGAACGTGGTGGATTTCCACGGCCGCGCACCGACCAAAGAACAGGCCGAAAGGGCGCTGAAGGAGTTGGAAAATGGCATCGCCTGAAATGAAGATGGCGCGGGAGGCTTACGGCGACCTGCTTGTCGAGCTCGGCAAGCAGAACGAGAATATCGTTGTCCTCGACGCCGATTTGTCTTCCTCGACCAATACCTATAAGTTCGCAAAGCAGTTTCCGGAGAGGTTTTTCAACTGCGGTGTCGCCGAGCAAAATATGATGTCCGTCGCCGCGGGTCTTGCTGCATCGGGCAAGACTGTCTTCGTAAGCACCTTCGCGATTTTCGGCGCGGGACGCGCGTGGGATCAGGTCAGAAATTCTCTCGCGGCCTGCAGGTTCAACGTGAAAATCGTGGTGACGCACGGCGGGATCTCCGTCGGCCCCGACGGCCTGTCGCACCAGGCGATCGAGGATATAGCGCTCATGCGCGCCATTCCCGGTATGACGGTGATTGTGCCTTGCGACGCGCCGGAGGCGGTGGCCGCAATCCGCGCCTCTTCGGAAAAACCAGGACCTTTTTATATCAGGTTGGGCCGGCCAAAAATTCCCATCATTTGGCACGGCGATAAGTTTCATATCGGGCGGGCCCATATCGTTCAGGAAGGGGAGCATGTGACGATAGTCGCCTGCGGTATCATGGTGAATGAGGCGCTCGCCGCGCGCGAGATCCTCCGCGAAAAAGGCATCTCGGCTGAAATTATCAATATGTCGACGATTAAGCCGCTTGATGAGGAGGCGTTGCTTGCCTCCGCCAAAAAAACCCGCCGCGTTATTACCTGCGAAGAGCACAGCGTTGTCGGAGGTTTAGGCGGCGCCGTTTCGGAGTTCCTGGGCGAGGCCTTCCCGGTACCGATTATCCGGATCGGCATTCGCGATCGTTTCGGCCAATCCGGTACTCCCGAAGAGCTGATGAAAGAGTACAAGCTGACCAAGAATGACATCGCGCACGCCGCCGAGAAATTGGTTAAAGAAAGACCGGCGCCACCCGTTTAAAGGCCGTCGTGCGTATTGCGTACGACGTATTGCGTAAAAGATAAATCAACCTTTACCTCTGGTCCTTGACCCATGCCCCTTGACCCTCGATGCATTCCCTGACCTTAAAATCTCCCGCAAAAGTTAACCTTTATCTCGCTTGCCGCGGCCGGCGCCGCGACGGTTTTACCGAAATCGTCACCCTCTTTCACCGGATCAGTCTTTGTGACCGGCTGCGGCTTGTAAAATCCAAAAACGGTATCCGCATTCACTGCCGCAATCCCAAAGTGCCTCTCGGCCGCGCAAATCTAATCGCAAAAGCCTTCCATAAGCTCAAAGACCATAAGCCCTTCGAGGGCGGTGTCACTGTATATCTGAAGAAGTCCATACCAGTCGCCGGCGGACTGGGCGGCGGCTCGAGTAATGCCGCAAGTTTCCTCGCCGGGGTGAATAAACTATATAACCTCAGGCTTTCACGTGGGGTTTTATGCCGCATCGGCTCGGGGCTCGGTTCCGATATCCCTTTTTTCCTAAATGGGTTACGTCATGTCATGGCATGGGGGAGGGGCGAGAAGATGAAGGCCGTTCCTTTTAGAAATAAACTATATTTCGTTTTATGTATATTTGAAACCGGTTTATCGACCGGTAAGGTGTATAAAGGTGTTATCAAGGGGTCTAAAAAACTAATCGCCTTGACAAAAGTAACCCGTGATGTTACAATGCTTTCCGATTTTTTAGAGCACCGAAAATCTGACGAGGCATCACGGTATCTTAGAAATGATTTACAAAGCGTAAGCATACGACTAAAACCTGCTATTAGGCAGGTTTTATTTTGTCTTCGTATGTTTACGCCCTTCGCGCTTATGTCAGGCAGCGGCCCAAGTGTTTTTGGCATATTTAAGCGGAAAACCGATGCGGTTAAAGCGGCGGCGCGCGTAAGGAAAGCGGCTAAAGTTCGGACAGTTGTCTGCCAGACATATTGAGCTCTTTGACCATTAGGAGGGGGAAGGCTATGAAGATTACAGAGGTTCGGATCTTTAAGAAAGAAAATTCCGACAAAAAGTTGCGCGCGTTCGCGACAGTCACCTTTGATGATTGCTTCGTGGTCCGGGATATCAAGATAATCGAGGGCACCAAGGGCCTTTTTGTAGCAATGCCGTCGCGCCGCCTCAGGGAACCTTGCCACAAGTGCGGACATCGCAACGTGGTGCACAGCAAGTTCTGCAATCAGTGCGGGGCCAATATAGAATCCAGCTCCCTGCCGCCTCTTGATACGGCCGAGCGTCAGAGTGAGCACAAGGATATCGCCCATCCGATTACGCCCGACTGCCGCGAGTACATCCAGAAAACGGTTATCGAGGCATACGGGAAGGAGAGTCCATCTCCCGGTACGGGCGAGGATCACACAAGAAAGTACGAAGCGGGTGGCAAGAGCGATTTTCTCAATGTAGATATCCAGTAGGCCGACGGTGTAACTCGCCGGGAAGAAAGCCTTTTAATTCTTCGTTTTAAGTCGATGGTGTTCTTCTCTACCCTCCTTCACAAAAAGCACTACCAAAGGATTGTGGCGGAGATAAATGCGAAGGAGGGTACTGCTGCGAAGCTCAAAGCGAAAGCTTTTGAGCGAAGCAGAGTAGTTGCTTCGGAGCGGTTTCGCCCCGCGGGGCTCTAGTGTTGCCCAGAGGATTTTCCTAAGGTACGTTTTTCCCTGACCGGTTGGTTTTTATAAAGTAAGGCTCTGTTTCTCATTTTTGCCCGGTGGTGTAACGGTAACACACCGGCCTTTGGAGCCGCGGTTGGAGGTTCGAGTCCTCCCCGGGCAATGGTTCGAGTTGGCAGATAACTTTGTCATCTGCCAACTCGAACCATTTAACAAGGAGGATTCGAAGGGAGCCGCCGAACCCGACATACAATGGAGCTGCGACCTTATGGGAGCAGCGACTTCTTAGGAGGCGGCGGGTGGCCGACCGGAGGCCGAATCTTTTCCTGCGAGGCGATTAGCCGAGCAAGGAAAGGTATATGAGGCCGGAGGCGCCGAGTCCTCTATGTGCGACGCTTTTTAATGTACAAACAAACCATGAAAGGTAAAACTAGTACGATCTTATGGGTAAAA
>JAQTRP010000006.1 GCA_028711765.1 Candidatus Omnitrophota bacterium
ATACCGCGCCTTATGACGCTTTGGTTAATGTTCTTGACGGCGAGGCCGAGATCCTGATTTCGGGAAAGCCCCATCGCATGAAAGCAGGCGATGCGATCATAATGCCGGCAGGCAAACCTCACGCATTAAGGGCGGTGAGTAAGTTTAAAATGATGCTCGTAATGATAAAAGCGTAAAGTGCAAAGCGTAAAGCGCAAAATCACAACTTAAAATTTAAAATTTTTAAGGTGCTTTTGTAATACATAAAGCTTTGAATTTTGAACTGTGGTTTTAAGTTTTTCGTTTTAAGCTTTACGATAGACGCTATGCGTATCGCAATTTTCTCCGATGTCCACGGCAACTTAGAAGCACTCGATGAGTTTGCCGGCTGGCTCGATAAGCACAAAATAGACCGTTCTTTTATGTTGGGGGATGTCATAGGTTACGGCGCCGATCCCCTCGCTTGCCACGAAAAGGCTAAGGCCCTCGCAAATGTTTCGATTAAGGGAAATCACGAGGCCGCTCTCTATTCCGACGAGGTGCTTAATGAATTTACCGACTGGGCGCGCGAGGCACTTGTCTGGACTCGCGATAAAGTCCCCCCTGAAGTCAAAGACGCATTGAGCGGGCTTCAGCTGGTTTATATCGAAGACAAATTTACCTTTGTCCACGGTAGCCTCGCGAGGCCCGAAGCGTTCGATTACATAATGGGTATTCACGATGCCTGGCCGACGTTTCGCCATCTTAGTACTCCAATTTGTTTTATCGGGCACACGCACGTGCCGTATATTTCCATGGAGTCGGAGCAGAGAGGGGCGTACATTTCAGCCGGCCGTTATCCCCTGAAGCGGAACGAGCGGTATATAATAAACGTTGGGAGCGTGGGGCAGCCGCGCGACCGTGATCCGAGGCTCGCTTTCGCAACTTTTGACACGGAAAGCTATGAGCTCGAACTTGTGCGGCTTGTCTATGACAACAAAAAATCCGCCGAGAAGATAATAAAAGCAGGTCTGCCGCACTACTTAGCAGAGCGGCTTTTATAGAGTAGAGAGTAGCGAGAAAATGCAAAGTTTAAAAATCAAAGCGCAAAATCAAAGCGCAAAAGTTCAAAATGTCGCATCAACAATATCATGCACCTTAGTTTTGAATTTTAAGTTTCAATTTTGCATTTTGCACTTTAATCTTTGATTTATCTCTGCGCTTGCCACTTTTAGACGGAGTGATAGGGAAAATGGATAAGAAGACGGCACAAAAGAAGATTGATGGACTCAGACGAGAGATAGAAGACCACAACTATAAGTATTACGTTGAGGCGAGGCAAGAGATCTCCGACTATGAGTTCGATCGGTTGATGAAAGAGCTCATAGCGCTTGAGAAACAGTTTCCCGATCTCGTAAGCCCCGATTCGCCGAGCCGGCGCGTAGGCGGCGAGCCCCTCGAGGGATTTAAAACCGTTGAGCACAAAATTCCCATGCTCAGCATGGATAATACTTACAATTACGATGAGCTCAGGGAATTTGACGAGCGCGTCCTGAAGGGCTTGGGCGGGAACAAGGCCGAGTACGTTGTCGAGGAGAAAATCGACGGCGTTTCCATTTCGCTTACATATGAGAACGGCGTCCTGACACTTGGCTCGACCCGCGGAGACGGGCGTTTCGGAGACGATGTCACGGAGAATATCAAAACAATTCGCGCCATACCCTTGAGCCTTCCGAGGGAAGGAAGCTCTTTCAAGGGGAAACTGCCGCGTTTTCTCGAAGCGCGCGGCGAAGTCTATATGCCGAAAAAAAGCTTCGAGGCGTTAAACAAAGAGCGCGAGAAAGAAGGGGAGGAGCTTTTTGCGAATCCGCGCAACGCTTGCGCAGGCAGTCTGAAGCTGCTCGACCCCAAGATAGTGGCAAAGAGAAACCTGAGCATATTTGTCCACGGGCGCGGCTACTACGAGGGCGGCGTGATTCCCGATTCGCAGGAGTTGTTTTTAGAATTTTTAAGGTCACTCGGTTTTCGCGTTAATGAAAACCGCTGCTTAGCAAAGAGTATTGAAGAGGTGATAGATTTCATCGATAAGCGCCAGAAAAAGATAGAGTCCCTCGGCTATGGAATCGACGGTATGGTGGTTAAGGTCAATCGTTTCGGCGAGCAGGATAGGTTAGGGTTTACAAGCAAAAGCCCGCGTTGGATGATTGCCTATAAGTATCCCGCCGAGCAGGCTATAACTATTCTCGAAGACATTGTCATTCAAGTCGGGCGTACGGGGACACTTACGCCGGTCGCCCACCTTAAGCCGGTACGGCTCGCCGGCACGACCGTCTCGCGCGCGAGCCTACACAACAAGGACGAGATCGAACGGTTAGACGCCCGCGTAGGAGACCATGTCGCTGTCGAGAAATGTGGCCTTATTATTCCGAAGGTTATCCGAGTCCTAAAAGATAAAAGGACCCAGCCACTCAAGAAATATGTCTTTCCTGATCACTGTCCCGTTTGCGGAGGGAAGGCCATCTCGATAGAGGAGGAAGTCGCTGTCCGTTGCATTAACCTCGCCTGTCCGGCCCAGCTTAAAGGCCGTATCAGGCATTATGCCCAGCGCGAGGCGATGGATATCGAGGGACTCGGTATCGCTCTGATCGATCAACTAGTCGATTCAAAAATGATTCGGGACCTCGCCGATATTTATTATTTGGATTTCGACAAAGTTGCGGCGCTTGAGCGCATGGGCGAGAAGTCGGCAAAGAATCTCCTCGATGGGATTGAAGCGAGTAAAAAACGCACTCTCCCAAGGCTTGTTTACGGTTTGGGAATTTTAAACGTCGGCTTCCATACGGCGGAGGTCTTGGCTGGTCATTACAAATCTATTGGTGAGCTTGAGAAGGCCACTGAAGACGAACTCTGCAGGATTCATGAAGTCGGGACAGTTGTCGCGAATTCTATAGTGAGTTTCTTTAAGGAGCGGGGCGCGCGCGAGGTGCTCGATAAGCTCAAGAAAGCAGGCGTCGCGTTTGACCTACGCGAGAAGCCGAGGCTTGAGGGCACGCCTTTTAGCGCTAAGACGTTTGTCATAACGGGGACGCTTGAGCGTTACAGCCGTAAGGACGCGGAAGATTTGATCAAGCGTTTCGGGGGCTATGCGGCTTCGAGCGTTAGCCGCGAAACGGATTTTCTTGTTCTTGGGAGCGAGCCCGGCTCAAAGTATGATACCGCGAAAAAATTGGGCGTCCCTATTTTAAAAGAAGCGGATTTTGAAAAAATGGTTCGTGAGGCGGGAAAATGAAAGAAAGTCAAAAGTCAAAAGTCAAAAGTCAAAAGTTGACAAGCAATTTTAATTGCGGGGGACAAAGATTTTTGTGTCTTTTTGTTGTAGCCGCAATCTTGATTGGGGGGCTGGCGGGGTGTGCGGATTTGCAGAAGAAATTTATCAGGAAGAAGAAAAAGGAGCAGGTGAAGCCTATTTTCTATCAGGAGCCCCTCAGAAAGTCCAATATGGAGCTCTACCGGGATCATTTCCTTTACTGGCAGGGGTGGCAGAAAGAGTTTGTTTTTGATCTCGGCGACAACCACAAGAAGGAGATGCAGGATCTCTATGAGACACGTCGCCATCTTGCCGTTTTACCGGGATACCTTGAGCCTGAGTTCGCGAAAAAGCTCGAGGAAGAGGTTAAGAATTTTGACCGGATTACATCCTCTCTTAAACAGGGCAGGCCGAGCGATACAGACGCTGCTTATATGCGCAAGCGCCTCGACGCCTTGAGGCTCCGCGTTGAAAAGCATTTTTCGATTAAGGATGTCAAAGCCCATTTATTGCCCGATCCGCCTCCGATAGACCTCAGCGATTATAAGGACGAGGAAGAGGGCCCGCCTCCTCCCGGAATGGAAGAACTTAAAGGCTCCGAAGAGGTCGCTAAACAATCGACGGCGATTGAGGAGCAAGTTAAAAATAAGGGCGAGGACGGATACGACGAAGAGATCGTGCCGCAGGCTGTCCCAGTTGATGACCAAGCGGAGGTTAAGGACGAAAAACTTCCTCCGGGGATTAAAGAGGCTAAAGAGAGACAGTTCAAGAGTGAGTCGCGAGACGAAGAAGACAAGTCCGGCGGAAAATTAGCGGCTTTCAAGTGGTAGGCCCGGGGCATATGCACATCGATTGCGCGAATCCTTCCTTCAAAATAGAGCAATTTACCGGCGGGGCATGGGGAGAAAACTCTTATATACTCTATCATCCGCAGAGCCATCATGCCGTTTTGATCGATCCCGGATGGGGCGCCGGGAAATTAAAACGGTTCCTCTCCTCGCACAGCCTCAAGCTTGATTTTATCTTAAATACGCACGGCCATCTCGATCACATCGGAGAAAACCACTCGTTTAGCGCTCCCATTTATGTCCACAAGGACGACGCCCGCTTTCTTAGCGACCCGCTTTTCAATCTCTCCGGCTTTACACTTTGGCCGTACCGCTCTCCCGAACCGGCGCGGCTTCTTGACGATGGCGATAAAATACCGTTTCATGGCGAGACACTGAAGATAATCCATACGCCGGGGCATACGCCGGGCAGTATCGTCGCCGGGATTTCCGATATCCTGTTTACGGGTGACACGCTGTTTTGTTCGAGCATCGGAAGGACGGATTTTCCTTACGGCGATAGCGGTAAGATTATTCAGTCGATCCGCACCAAGCTCCTTGTGCTTGAGGATGATATAAAAATCCTTCCCGGGCATGGGCCCCTCTCGACCATAGGCGCCGAGCGCCGTCATAATCCCTTCCTGAATTAACAGAGAATGTACCAGGAGCCGGTTTCATAAGTCAAGGTTGCCTTTACGTACCTGGTACCGGTCCAATTAATCCGGTACCAGGTACGTAAAGGTGCGCTCACAGGTACTTATGAAACCAGTTCCAGGTACCGGTCTCACGGGTCCGGTACCTGGTACATTCTCTAGTACCCGGTACATGATGTTATCAAGCTTCAGCCCTTATCTGCCGAAAATGGAAAGAGGGGAAGTGTCTCTATGGTCAAAGATTATATCGAGTCGTTTATAAACTATCTTTCTGTTGAGAAGGGGCTTGCCCAGAACAGCCTCATCGCCTACAAGCAGGACCTAAATTCTTACGCAGATTTCCTTAAGGGCCTCGGCGTGGACGATGTCGCAAAGATAAACCGCAGCCATATCATGGCCTTTCTTGTTCGCGAGAAGGGAAAGAATAAGGCTGCGACCTCGATTTCCCGCGGGCTTGTGGCCATTAAGCTTTTTCACCGTTTCCTCACGAGAGAGCGCATCCTCAAGGAGGATGTCACGAGCGTCCTCGATTCTCCCCGTACCTGGCGTAAGCTGCCGGCGTTCCTCACGATTAAGGAAATAGACACGATGCTTGAGGTGCCGAATACGAGGAAAAGAGACGGCATCCGCAACCGCGCGATCCTGGAGCTTTTTTACGCGACCGGCATGCGGGTATCGGAGCTTTCCACTCTGCGGCTTGAGGACCTCAATCTTGAGAGCGGTTTTCTGAAGTGCACGGGCAAGGGCTCGAAGGAGCGCGTCATCCCTTTGGGGAGAAAGGCGAAAGATGCCGTATCGGGCTATCTCGACCGCGTCCGTTCCAAGATCGCCGCCGCGGGCAAGGTCCCTTTTTTATTCTTGGGTGCGGGATGTCACAGGCTCAGCCGGCAGACGCTTTGGAAACTGATTAAGCAGTGCGCCAAAGAGGCCGGCATAAAGAAGCGGATTACCCCTCACACATTGCGCCATTCATTCGCGACACATTTGCTTGAGCGCGGCGCCGACCTCAGGGTTGTGCAGGAACTTTTGGGGCACGCCGATATCTCGACCACCCAGATTTATACCCACATCTCGCGCGACCGGTTAAAAAGCGTCCACGCCCAGTTCCATCCCAGAGCGTAAAGCTTAAAGCGCAAAGCGCAAAACCATAGCGTAAAACTCAAAAGTTAATCGTCCTAATTTTGAATTTTGAATTGTGGCTTTGCATTTCTCGCTTTGCGTTTTTCGTTTCGTAGCAAGTTTCATTGGAAATACCCAATGGCTACATGTATAATACCGCTTTGAACAAGGACTTATACTAATGAACGTTGTAGCCATAGATACGTCGGGCCCTTCGCTTACGGTTGCCGCCTCAGGGGGCAACGACTGGTATGTGGAATCAAATTGCGTAGGCATCCTCAGACACTCCGAGCATTTGCTTTCCTTGATTAATCAGGTACTGAAACCCCTGCGTTTAAGGCCGGAGGATATCGACTGTTGGGCGGTGGGAAAGGGCCCCGGATCTTTTACTGGCCTCCGGTTAGGCTGGGTGACGATGAAGGCTTTACATTCCGCTATCGGGGCAAGGTGCGCCGGGTTTTCAAGCCTTGATTTGATCGCGAGGAATTATCCTTTTAGCGACGGTCGCTTCGCGGTAATTATCGATGCAAAACGCGATATGGTTTATACTCGGTTTTACGAGGCGAAGCGCGGAAACATTCGTCCCTTATCGAAAGAAACGGTTCTTACGCCGGATGCCTTATTGCGGAGGCTTAAGAAGGGAATGGTTGTTTTTGGCGACGGCTGTAAGCCGTATGGTGATTTTATCAGCCAAAGGCTCGGCAATAAAGTCCGGCTGCTCGGCCCGTCTACTTGGCTCGCCGAGGCGCATTTTATGTTAGAATATGCCCGGGCCTCGGCGATTAAAAAACAATTTTTAAAACATACCGAACTCCTGCCCAAATATCTACGGCTTTCGGGCGCGGAGGAAAAATGCAGGGAAGCAAAGTCGAAAAGATAAGCCCCGCCTTTAAGCGGGAGACCGCGTCCGTAAGGCGCACGATTAAACCGAGCCTGTGGATCGAGATCGACCTTAAGGCCCTCCGCTCGAATCTCAAAAATATCCGCAGCGTTATCGGCTCGGTCGACGTTTTGGCCGTGGTCAAGGCTAACGCCTACGGGCACGGGATGGTTTCTATAGCGAAGGCGCTTGAGAATGACGTGCGCTATTTCGGCGTTGCCACGCTCGAAGAAGCGCTGAGGCTGCGCGAGGCGGGCGTGCGTAAATCAATACTCATCTTCGGTTACGTTTATCCCCATCAGGTTCATCTCGCGCTTGAGAACGATATTACTATGTCCGTCTCGGAGTTTGCCCACGCCGCTTTTATCCATGAGGAGGCGCACCGTCTCGGCGTCAAGGCGCGGATTCACGTGGACGTGGATACGGGGATGGGCCGTTTAGGCATTCCATACCGCGACGCGAAGGAAGAGATACTCAGGATAGCGAACATTCCGACGCTGAATATCGAAGGAATCTACACCCATTTCCCGATAGCCGAGGAGACGGCCGATCTCTTTACGGACGAGCAGCTTAAGCTGTTCGCGGGCCTTATTTCGGAGCTCGAAAAGGAAGGCCTAATTATTCCGGTGCGCCATGCCGCCAACAGCGCGGGCCTTGTTAACTATGAGCGCGCGAGGCTTACGATGGTCCGGCCGGGTATTATTTTGTACGGTCTTTATCCGGATCCGCGGCTTAAGAAAAAAATCAAGCTGCGCTCGATTCTTTCACTCAAAGCGCGGGTTGTGCTTCTTAAGGAGCTTAAGGCCGGATCAAGCGTGAGCTATGGGAGAGAATATATCGCGCCGCGTGATACGGTAATCGGAGTGCTTCCCATAGGCTACGGCCACGGATATCCGTTTTCCGTATCCGGCAAGGCGCAGGTTCTTTTTAACGGTAAGCGCTATCCTGTGGCGGGACGCGTGTCGATGGACTATACGATGGTGGATTTCGGCATGTCGTCTAACGTCCACGCGGGCGATACGGTAACAGTCCTGGGGCGCGACGGCGATGCCGAAATCAGCGTTTCGGAAGTCGCGGAATGGGCAGAAACCATACCGTATGAAATTGTAACGCGTTTGAGCGCGGCGATACCGAGGAACTACATCAAATAGTAAAATCAAAATGTATAGTGAAAAATACAAAACTACAGTTAAAAATTCAAAATTTTGAGTTTTGCGTTGTGATTTTGCATTTTTAGCTTTACGCTTTGCATTTACAATATGAAATATCAAATCTACCGCTACAAACAGCTTGTTTCCACAAACGACCTTGTCCTCGATATGGCAAGGAAAGGCGTGCGCGAGGGCATAGTCGTTTGGACGGATTACCAGACCCACGGCAGGGGGCGCTTCCAGAGGCGCTGGGTCTCTCCGCGCGGTAAGGACATCCTTTTCTCCGTACTTTTGCGCCCGCCGCTTGCCCCGCACAAGGCCGCCTTGCTTACAAGGGTCGCGGCCCACGCCGTTTCCGATATCCTTAAGAAGCGTTGGCATATTTCCAACCATATCAAACTGCCGAATGACGTGAGAGTGGGGAAGAAAAAGATATGCGGCATACTGCTCGAGACTTCTTTTAAGCGCGGCGAGCTCGATTATGCGATTCTCGGCGTGGGGTTAAATGTGAACAGCTGCAAAAAAGAGCTTGTTCGCGGGGCAACTTCTATCTCCGAGGAATGCGGCAAGACAGTAAGTAGAAAATGGTTATTCAAGGTTTTGCTTAAAGAGTTAGCGGTTAGATATAAGAAAGCCGTAAAGGATTTCGCTTCTTAGCATGAAAAATATACGTAAATTCCTCATAGCAATAGACATAGGTAATACCACAGCGCATATTGGGGTGTTCAAGAGTAAACGTCTATTGAGAGAATATAGGGTGGATAAGCACGATATCCCAAGAATTAGCAGGTTTCTAAGCAAGGGTGGAGCAAAGGATAAGAGCATTGATATTATATTATGCTCTGTTGTCCCAGAAATAAGCCGTAAATTGAGCAAGATATGTAGCAGAATCAGAGCCATTAATAGGGTGTATGAGGTAGGAACGGATATTAGGGTAAAGCTACATCATAAATATAGTAATATCAATAAGTTAGGTGCCGATAGATTGGTAAATATTACAGGCGGAATGGCATTTTATGGTTGCCCGTTCTTGGTGATCTCAGTGGGAACGGGTATAACAATGGACTATGTTTCCAGAAAAGGGGTGTTCGAAGGGGGATTGATAATTCCCGGACCTAGAATAGCCCTAGACGCACTAAGTAACCGGACGGCGCTTTTACCTAAGATCGGATCCATACGGAAGAAGTCTTTTCTCGGCAGGAATACAGAGGATTGTATGGTTTCTGGGATTGTAGAGGGTTATTCGGCTATGATAAATGAGCTTATTCGGGTATTTAGAAGGAAATATTCCGGCAAGCTGAAAGTTATAGGAACAGGAGGTATGCTATCTCATTTAAGAACAAAGACTTACGAAATAGATTTCTATGACCCCACACTCCTACTGCGGGCTTTAAGTTTTATCTATAGAACCGCGGTCCAGCCCTCCTAAAGTAACACTTTAACCATAATCTGAGATACTGCAACCTACATATCCGTAGGACTATAGGGTATTATTGTGCTTACTTATTAAACTATTTGTAAAATCTATTACTATATGGTATATTTAATATCAATGCAGGTCCTTGCTTCTAAGTTTCCAAATGGCGATAAATACGGCGGTAAAGTTTACCCTCCTTCGCAGAAAGCCCCGTCAAGAACTGTGGCGGGGATAAATACGAAGGAGGGTACTGCTGCGAAGCTCAAAGCAAAAGCTTTTGAGCGAAGCAGAGTAGTTGCTTCGGAGCGGTTCCGCCCCACGAAATGTAAATTAAGGAACCACGCAACTGTGAAGTTGCTGGGCTTCACCCAAAATCCAAAACAGTGGAAAAAACATTTCTTAAAGTTATATCTATCATTGTCGTTGTTACGTTCACGGCGACGAATATCGCATGGGGGCAGCCCGACTTTGCCCATTCCGCCTCCAGCGTTCCTCACCAAATTGCTTGTCAAAATGCTCTGGATATTCCTAAAGAGTTAGGCATTGTTGATCAAGACAACCACTATTCCCTATCTACTAACGACTATTCACTGGTTCCAGACGTCATCTACATCCAGAGTGCTCACACGCATTTTGAAGCGCAGTCAAAGATTGCCGAGATCATTAAAAGAGTTGCAGCCGGCACAGGGGCTAAGACAATCGCCGTCGAAGGCGCCTCGGGTTCGATAGATCTCAAACTTTTCCGGTCATTTCCCGACGAAGAGACCAAAAAGAAAGTTCTCGGCTATTACTTGAAGAAAGGCGAGCTCACCGGCGCCGAATACGCGGCGGTCTTTGGTAAAGAGACGAGCCTTGTCGGAGTCGAAGATAAAACTCTTTTTGATGAAAACTACAAGGCGTTTCGGGAGGCCTCGGAGGCCGAACGCCAAGCCCTGAATAAAATTAAGGAGACAAGGCGCGCCCTTAACGAGCGAAGGAAGGACCTGTATCCTCCCAAGCTCCTCACGCTCGCCCAGAGAGAAGAGGAATTCGTTGAGGGCGCCTGCTCCTTATCCGAGTTTTTGCCGTTTCTTTTTAGTTTCTACGAGAGAAACCGCCAAGTCCTTACGGCACCGGATAAGTTCGAGACCCTCAAGCGTTTCAATGAGACTATCGGCCTCTTGGGCTCGATAGATTCAAAAGAAATAGAGCGTGATGCGAAACGCCTTTATGAGCTCATCCTCGAGCGGGATCCTTCCTTAAAAAATACATCCGTCAGTTTTATGCTCGGCGGCTCGTGGAAGAAGAGGAATGTTTTCGTTAAGTCACTTGTGGAACAGGCCCGCGCACTCGGTATCGACTCCTCAAAGTTTAAGGCCATGTCAGGTTATGCGGACTATGTGCGGGAGGCTGAGTCAATCGACGGCATAAGACTGCTCGATCAAGTGAGATTGTGGATTAAGGCGATGAAAGAATGCCTTTTCCGGTCCGATGCCGAACGCTCGCTCGATCAAGGCTATTCTTGGCTTGCGAAGCTTTCCTCGGTCGCCAAGCTTGAAGCCCTTCGTGAAGACGCCATCTTGTGCTTGGAAAATGAGAATAAGCTCAAGGAAATTTTGTCTATCGATGGCGCCAGATTTGAACAAATCTTTCGTCCGGCGCTGCGTTTTTACGAGCTCGCCCTTAAGCGTGACGAAGCTCTCTACGCGAATTTATCAAAACTTGCTCGCGGGAAGAAACCCGTTATTTTCGTCACCGGCGGATTCCACGTAGGCGGTATTACCGAACGGCTCAGGCAGGATAAAATCCGCTACGCCGTTATCACACCGATGCTCGAGGGTTCTCAGAAATTCGATCCCTATAGGGAGCTTCTAAACGGTAAGCAATCGGAGTTCACACAGTTCCTGAGGTCGTGCGTTAAAGAAGAGAATATACGGACGGATGAGGGAATTCTTCGCGAGGTTTATCGCCTCATTCAAGCGGAGGAAGAAGGGGCTAAGATCCGCCTTGACGGACGCGAAGTTTATTTCAGGCTCCGAATGAGCCCACAGGTCTTCACAAACGACCCCGATACAATCAGCGAACTCGAACTGTTTGACGTTAAGACATCAGAAAAACCTTTCGGGAAAGCGAGAGAGGCCTTCGGGAAGCCGGCCTCGCGCGAGGAGCTAATCCGCGAAGCGGTCCGGAATAACGATTTCAAGGCCTTCAAGAAAGTTGTTTCCGAATCAACCGAAGAGGACAAGAAGACGCCGTTCCGTTATCTTAATTTTGATTCTTTCACCAATTCTATCCTCAAAGATTATTTTAAGATTCTAACAAGCGTGAAGAATGAAGCCGCCCTCCGTGAGTCTATCGATGCGCTTTTCCGCAAGGCGGAAGTGCAGGGCATAACCGAAATATTGGAAACCGCTGTTCGTAGGGGCAAGGCATGCCTTGCCCCTACGTCTTCGGATGAGGCCACCTCGACCCTCGAGCGCCCCCTCGGCATGGCCGATTCTTATGGCCGATTCCTTAATGTTTTTTCTCTTTCGAGACTATCAAAGGAACCCTTGCTCGCTTGCCAAGGATTGGCTCGAAGTTTAGGCGTTACTTTGGAGCTTGCCCGCCGTGAAATCGTATCGCGCGAAGAACCTCAGCCTCAACCTTCTCTGCCTCAGCCTGCGCAACAGCCTAAGGTTGAAGAACAGGTTGTGCCTAACTTTGTTGGCGCTAAAGCAACTTTTGAGATGCATTTAGAGGTTAGTAAAGAATCTGCCGAGGCCCACGAAAGTTTCCGAAAGACCAACAACGGCTACTCATTCGGAGGATGGGAACTTGTTGTGCCGTCAAGCTCGGAATCTTTAACGAACATGGAGCTTAAGACAATAGCGGAGGCAGGTCTCACCGGCCCTGAGTGGAGGAAGTTGGTAAGCCTTGCGGTCAGGAACTTTTTTTACCAGATTTCGGGCGCTGATTCTAGACTCGGCGCGTGGTTTAAATTGGATGAGACAAGCCTCGTTATTTCCGGTTTTAATCCCGATAGCCTGAGAATCACCGGTAAAAAAGTAGTGATGCCCGCTGAGCGCTCCTATATTCGGCTCGGGAAGGAAGACAAATTAATGCTCGATAGCTTGCAACAGGCGGCGGGCGATGTCGAAAGGCAGATTAAGATCTTCCTCGAGTATCTTTCGGAGAAAAACGAGGCGCTTAAGGAAGATGGCGCGAAAGAAAGAATCATACAGAGCGTTTTGGCTAATCTGCCACAGCTTAGGGCCGTTGCGCTTCCCGAAGGAGTAACCCCGGAAAGCGTTGTCCGTGACGTTGTTGCGCAGCTTGAGCTCTCGGGCGTAAAGGTCCCCTCAAAGATTAAATCGCTCGTTGAAGGTATGTTTGTTCTAAGCGAATGGGCGAAGCAGGCCGATTTCAAAACCAAACCGTTAGAAGAAGCCTTTGGGTATGACGATAGATGCGAGGAGCAGTACTCTGCCGTAAAGTCCGCAAAACCTAAAGTGACTCACCGCGAAAAAGTTTTAAAGCTCTCCGCTATTTTGTCCCACGCTCTTCCGTTTGTGTTCCGCTCGGCGAAGAGTGAAATTTTATTTGGTTCTCTGCGTTTTGCCGCAGCTCTGGCACTCGAGCAAACCGGCGCGCCTGCCCTCCGAAGCCAAACGCAGAAGCAGCTTGGCGAAGGAGGGTCGCTGGGGGAATCTAAGACAGTTCGCACAGATATTTCGAAGAAAGCCGCAGAGATTAGAGAGTTGATTAAGGGTAATCCGGTTACGGTAACAATCGACGGGCCGGCAGGCGTCGGAAAAACAACATTGGCATCCAACCTTGCCAGGTGCTTACGCGTTAGTTTCCTCCCTTACGGCAAGATATTCCGCCTTGCGTCGTTGCTTTCCTATAAAGAAGTTTCGCCGGAGGAAGACGGAACTTTTACGAAGGACAATTTGGGCAAATTGGTTCGCATCGTAAGCGGTATCGAACCGGATAAATTTGACATCGAAAGACACGGTAGAGAATATCGTTATTTTTATGACGGCAAAGATATTACCAAACTTCTTGAGGGAGACGAAGTAGCTAATTTTACACCTCTTCTTGCGCGGCTGCCCGAGGTGCGTCCTATATTGGTCAGATGTGCGCAGGGCGTCATAGCTGAAATAAAGCGCGACGGAAAAAGTATAGTACTCGAAGGCCGTGTAACCGGCGCAGAACTTGCGCCAGAGGCGAAAATTAAAATCTTCCTTAACGCGAATGTTCAAGAAAGAGCGTCAAGGCGGGCAGGGCAGCTTGTAGGTATGCTCGGCGAAGAAGAAGCATATCGTTCCGTAACAGGACGCAATCTGCCGCCTAAAACGTCCAGAGATAAGATTTTCGCCGAGCTTACCGGCATAATCGAAAAGGATATTGTTGAGCGTGATAAGAAGGATACCAAAAGAGAGCTCATGCCGCTTGAGCCGGCAGCCGGCGCCGTAATAGTTGATAATTCAGGATTTAGCGAAGAAGACACTTTAAAAAGTATCTTAAATGTAATATTTGACAGGGTTCATAGTTACGGGGCAGGTGCGTCACTGGGGTTAGAATCCGTATATCGTATATCGTCCATCGTATATCGTGAAAAACAAAGTGCGACAGTCTCAGGGTTTGTCGGTATTGCTTTTAAACTTACAACTTACAACTTACCCTCCTTCACTCTTCGAGCTACGGAGGGCAGGCAGCTTACAACTGCCTCCGGCGCGTCGCTGGGGGAGGAACAGGATGTGGATAGACTCGCAGAGAACCTGAAAGCTCAAATTGTGCAAGACGATACTAAGAAGAGGTGCGTTCTGGAATTAGGCGATATAGCCATAGATGAAAATACTTCTCTACCCGTAGCAAGGCGTGCGATGGATAAGCTGGCAGATGTCCTGAACAGTTGTGGGTCAGATGTTGTCAAAAGTGCATGCGTGGGGGTCTTGAACGATATAGCCTTAACCGCCTCTCAACCTGCGGCAAAGTGCGCAGTAGGTAAATTGGGAGATGCCATAAAATATGGAAGTCTATCATATGAAGTTAAAAGGCAATGTCTTCAGGCGTTAAGTAATGTAGTTCGGCATGCCACTCAATATACAGCAGAACATGCGCTAAACAGCTTAACAGATGTCTTAAATTATAAAGATTTATCGATCGATGTTAAAAGAGATTGCGCCAAGGAGATAGTAAATGTAGCCGAAAGTCACACTCATGTTATAACGCAATATGCGGTGGATAGGTTAGGGGACGCGTTAAATAACGGGAGCCTGACCGGCGACGTTAAAGAGGAATGCGTTTGGGTGTTAAAACGTATCGCTCAATATGCCCGTGGAGACATAGCGCATTATGCCGTGAATAAGTTGGCAGATGCCGTAAACTACAAAGGCTTATCGGATGCAGTGAGAACCATGTGCATCTTGACGGTATCAGATAGCCATTATCATTGTATGACAGAATATGCGGTGGATAGATTAGCGGATGCCTTAAATAATGGAGATTTATCGGATGACGTTAAAGACCTTTGCATAGACATGCTGGGAAATACGGCTAGAGAAGCCCATGGGTCCGTAATGGAACGTGCAGTGAATAAATTAGCGGGTGCTTTGGACCGTAAGGACTTATCGCTTAGGGTAAGGGCCAGATGTGCAGGGGTATTGGGTGATGCAGGCCAACGTTACAGTACCCACCCGTGTATGTCAAGCCAAGTATTGCGTAAGCTGGCGTATGTTTCGAGCTGTAGACATTTTCCGGATGATGTTAGACGCAGATGTGGTTTGGCATTAATGGTATTAAGGAGTACGTTTCGAGGAGTTCCTGAAGTTACTAAGACGTCCATAATTATATCCTTGATCAGAGATTCCATCGTAGCGAATAGCAATAATGTGCTGGAAACTATAGATAAAGAGATAGCGGAGATAAAAAAATCCGAATGTATAAGTACGCTCGCATGGAAAGAAAAGCTTGAAAAACTTAATCGCAGAAAAAAGCGTCTAAGCGACCCCATATCTGAAGAGGATAACAATAGGCTCACCGATATCTTCTCAAACCTCGAGATAAATGATCTTACATTAGGCACAAGGCAGTATATAAAGATGCGCCTCATAGCAATGTATCTTAGCGGGGAGGATATAGCTCAAATCCCCTTATCTCTCAATAAGGATATAGAAGAAGCGAAAAGCATAGAGAAAAAAGCAGAAGGTCTTTCTACGACAGGCGCAGAAATAGGGTTTCCGGTAGAACTTACAGCTTATGAGAAAGAAGCCGAAGCCATAGAAGTACAATGTAACATTGAGGGTGGCTCGTACAATGAGAAAATCACGAATAAAGAGTTGCTAATGAGAGCCAAGGCAGGGAGACTTGCCATTATATTTAACTACTTTATGGACATAGAACGCTCAAAAGACTTTGGCGTTAGGCCTTGCGATATAGAAGAAGATTCGGACCAGATGGACTTACGCATACTCCCTTCAAACTATGAGATAACCCGGAAGGTACTGGATATTTATATAAGAGATTTTAATCTGTTTACTCCCGACGAGCTTATATCATCCAGCTATGCCACAACAGTATCGGGGCTCCTTTATGACAAAAGGGGTGTTTTAATCGCTGTCGCCAGCTTTTATTTAGACAAGATAGACGAAGAATTAGAAGACGTATTCCTTGCCGATGCGCCAATTTCTCAGGCAGACGGCTTGGGCCATCCGGGCCTTATGCCCTACAGGGCAATCCCCGCTAAGGCACGAACAAGCCAGACCGTAGGAGAAAACGGTGAAGTCTCTTCAGGCCACGCCCAAATGACCTTTAATTACCATATGCTTAGCTTGGGATTCGAAATATTGGATGGAGAGGGCAAACCCTCAAAAAAGGTGTTGTTGCAGTATCCGGGGGATTACGGAAGAATAAGCCATATCGTATCCATAGCCCTCGATAAAGAAAAATTCGACAACCTTATCTTAAAACCGGTCCTGTCGTTCTACAGAGATAAGCTTGACCTTAATGAAAAAGAAATAACGGATATCTTCCCAGGTAGCAACCCCGCTGAAGATGAAGCGTTGCGTAAAGGGTCTACTTGGTTTTATAACACAAGTGTTGAGTTCTACGCTGTCGAAATAGCTCAGTCAATTGCATCCCTAGCCAACCTGCTTAGAATAGGCTTCCTCACAAGGCCCCTTAAGCCATCCGAAACTTTAAATGCGGATGACATTACTAATCTTGGGAGATACGGTCTTGAAGATTTGAAGGGGAGGATACTTAGAAGTCAAGACAAGATATATTCCCTTTTTAAAGCGCATCAGGATTTGTGGGACGGTATCGCAAAAACGGAAGTGCAATCAAAAGGCCAGAGTCTTGGCACGGCTCTTTATCCATCAATAGAAGTCACAAGGAGAAAAAGACAGCAGCCCGCAATACAACCAAGGAAGATACCTAGACCGGCACCCGAACCTGCGACTCCGGTGCCGGCACCCACCGAACCTGCAAAGGAACCCGTGCGGAAAGAGAGGACAGTGCCCGCGGGCGCATCACTGGGCGTTATTGGTGAGCGCCTGCCTGCTGGCAAGGCAGGGGTTAGCGAGTTAGCCGGTGAGCCGGTTGGGTCTTTGGCACACGGCACACGGCGCACGACTCACGACGCAAATACCGGCTCGTCGTTGGGGGAGGATTTGGGTCTTGAGATTTTAGGAGTCGGCGAATTTATCAAATCTGACTTTAAGGGTCCCATTGTTCTTGGAGGCACCGGATTCATAGGTTCGCATTTAGTTGAGTCATTGGCTGAGGACGGCCGCCGCGTAGCCGTAGTTTTTCGGTCGAGAACATCTCCCTATTTCAGAAATCTTGCCGAGGTGTATGACAATCTGCGCAAAAAAGGGAAAGAGAAAAACTTGGTTTTAGTAGAGGCAGGAAATTGCGTAGACCCGATGGATTGGCCTCTGGATCGGGAAAATGAAGGAAGTGCCGCAAGGACTGTCGAGCAGCTTAAAGGGATTCTCTCTAAGGCTACGGTAGTTTTCCATCTTGCAGCTGCGTCGCGCACGAGACCGGAGGGGGGCGAAAGGTATCTCGAATTTGCATCAAGACTTTCTTTGACGAACGTTTTCTTTACAAAGGTTATTACCAGCCTCGTAAGAGAGGTCGGTAAATCGCTTGTTTATGCCTCGAGCGCTCATATATTTGCTTTGAGGCAGTTTTTCGGGAAATCGCTCGTAGAGCCTGTTATCGAAATTGGGCTGGATGATATGCCGCTCCATGACAAGCTGAAGGATTTGATGAAGATGACCGACCGCGCTTATGATATTTATGCCGGGCAGTTCACTAAGAAGACCGGTTTGTCACCTCTTGAATTAGCCGTGGATTTTTCGACGAGCGGCTTTTTATCGGTTCCGCAGAATATCAGCGCGGGTTTTTATTCATTTTCTAAGGTTTTGCCGGAAAGAAGTATTCTTGAGGATCTTGCCGGAGGCAAAGGTTTTGTTGTGAGGTTTACAAATGTTTACGGTCCGCGTTCACAAAATGATGTTATCCACACATTTCTTTCAAAACTTATGGCAGGGCCTGACGAGAGTGAGCTCATCATGCGTTCAGAAGACTCGCGCAATTTCATTGCCGTTCATGATGCAGTCGGCATCCTTAGGCGTCTTTCTGAAAAGATCGAGAGCGGCAAGCTCCGCCAGAATGAGCTAATTCATGCCGCGTCAGGCGAAGAACCTTATACGATGAGGAGGCTGCTTGAGACTGTCGCAGGAGTCTTAGGAAAAGACCTCTCTGCTTATCCCGTTGAGGCGGTTTCAGGTCCTAACGCGTTAGTCGCTCCGCGGTTCAATATTGGAAAACTTCAGAAGTTGTTGGGTTATACTCCTCAGTCGCTAGAAGAAGGCATCCATCGTCTAAATGGCACCGGGGGCTCATCATTGGGGATAGACTGGGATTTGGTGATGCTGATTGCAATACCCCTTGCAACCGGATTGGGTACAGTGGCGGCGTCGGTGATTTTAAGAAGAAATAAGCTTGCCGGTTTTACGATATCGGAGTTGATTGGCCTGATGGAGACGGCTGAAAAGCCCCATCAGGTTATAAAAGAACTAAGAAACCGCAAAGCCGAAGGCAGCGTAATCGAAGAGGCATGGACAAAAGCCTTGAGGAATGAAAAGTTAGCGGCCGGAACTTTCTTAAGAGATTTATTTGCTAAGCGGCAATTTGTTCACGTGCTGGCAATCCGGGAGCTAGCCAAACTCGGTACCGAATCCGCGACCGACAGCATAATCGATTTGGCGAAATCAGAGGTGGAATCTTCGTTGGAAAAAAGGGGATATCTAACAGGATTAAGTTTTACAACGGTTGAGGAATGCCTCAGTGCCCTAGGTATTAAACTTCCGCCGTCAAGCAAAAAGACGGCAGGCGCAAGGCTTGTAGAGGCCGTTCAAAAGCTCGAGAGAAGGAAAGCGGAAGAAGTTGTCAGCCGTCAGCCATCGGGCGTCAGCGGAAAGTCTTTAGGGCAGGGTGCGCTTAGCGCCGGGAAATTGCGTAATGCCCTGATTGAGATAGCCGAGAACGGGAAGCTTCCGGCGGGTGAACTAAACTGTGACGATCTTATCGAATATTTTGATAAACACAGGCCGGATCTGCTCGAAGGCGCAAGGACAAGAGAAGAAAAGGCAGCGCTTTTATATCTGGCTGTTTCGCAAGCGCAGATAATAGATGCCGCTAAGTGTAAGACGTTTGATGATTTAATCAATGATTCACGTAATGTCGTTGGGGGTATAAGTTTTGATGCAGTATTTAAGACGCAGGAACAGTCAGAGGGTGTAATTTTACCGCCAAATAGCTATACGGCTTTTGCTGTGGCCCAATATTTCGGCGATATGTATGAACAAATTAATTCGTTGGACGAGTCGGCATATAATAGGGACACGCTGAAGAAATTTCTTGAACTTGTCATCCATCCCGAGCAGAGAAAGTTTGTGGGACAATGGGAAAGGGATTATGCTGGTAAGCTGTCTGCTATGTCGGCGCAAGAATTACAAAGGGAATGGGTAAAGGTTCATGGATCGAGAGGTAGATCAGTGTTTCCGCTTTATATTTCTTCAACGTATCTTTTTGTAAACGATACGATGCAATATGTTCATCCATACCATCTTTATTTTAGGGAAAGTTTAAAACTTTTGGTTAAGCCCAAATCCGCGTCCGTCATAGAAGAAGAGATGAAGCCAGATCTCGTTTGTCACCTCGCCGCAATGGACATTTATCTAGAGTGGGCTTCGCGCCACTGGGCCCCCCGGCCGCTTGATAAGACCATAAAATCTATCCCCGCCAAGATAGAACCCAGCCTTGAGTATATTAAAAATGCGATAGGACCTCTTCATTGGGATTTTAAAAAGAGGCGTGGAGGAGCAGCCGCGCCGGAGGTGCCTTTTAGAAAAAGGCCCATTGGCAAGATCCTTGCTAAACTTTCGGATGACGAAGCGAATAAAATACTTGCCGGTGCATCATTAGGGAAAGACGAAGCTAAGCCAAAAGAACCGACCTCGAAAGCAGAAACGCTCCGCCGGAGTTTTGAAAAGAGGCGCGATGACGTGGTAATGGCAATTGCCATTATGTTTCACGGTGGGCCTCTATGTGTAAGTGAAATTATTTCCATAATTCGGTTTAACTACCATGCGTTACGCACACTTCCTGAGTTGCCCGGCCATGGATTCTCAAGAGAGAAATATATGGAGTTAAAGAGCTCTATGGCTAATTTAGGAGGTTGGTATCTAACGCTCTTTGATAAAGCGAAAGACATCAGCCGCAAAAAAGGAATCGATCCGGGCGCGGAAAAGGAACTTGCCGAACTCGAAATGCAATACGTGCAATATTTGAGACATATGGATGAGACATTGACATCCGTTATTAATATAGTCGAGACGCTTAAATCGCAACCAGCCGAAGGATTTGCGGCTCTCGAGAGACGTATCGAGCATATTTTAAGGAATTCTAAACGGATGGTTATGAATTGCCGTGCGATGTTGCAATTCATGACCAACGGTTCGTTTGAGGATATTCTATTGAGGCGATGGTTGATAGGATGCAAATGGGAGACGAAACCGAATCGGGTTCTCAGTAATATTAATACTTCTGCCGCAGAGTATGTAAAGTTGGCAGATGGTAAAGATTTTAAAGTTAAAATTCTTCCGGACTTAATGCACATAGCGCTCGAGAGGATAATCTCCAATGGATTTCATGCTATGAAGGAATGGCCAGTGCCCGAACCCCATGATAAAATTTCTGTCACTGCCGAACCACAGGACGGTTCGAATACGCGGATTACAGTCTCATCGCCGGGTCGTATAGAGGAAGGTAAATTAGGCCGGTTGTTCAATCTTGATTACGAAAGACCTATTTTTAACCACGGGATAGGACTGCCGTTTACCGCAAGGGCTATTCAAAAGATGGGGGGTACTATAGAAGCGCGAAACGTTACAGAGGACGGCTATCCGCGGGTTGAATTTGTGATAAGGTTAAGACAGTCTGCCGAGGCTACGGCGGACGGGCACAACAAAAAAGCGGATGGCGCGTCGCTGGGAACGGACGGAGAGACCTTGCGGCGGCTCGATGAAGCTATCGGAAAAGTAGCGCTGGCCCGCAAGGAAATCGTGGAGTCCGGAAAGTTTGATTATGAGTCGGTGATTGCCAAAGCCATTTCGTATGGTTTGTTTACCCCGGCTTATCTTGCTGCCGGCAGCATTGATGAGGTGCTTGAAGCCCGGCATGGAGCCACGCGTTTGATAGAAAATTTTAGCTACTTAAGGACGTCCGGCAAGAAACCAGATCCATATTTTGAAAGCGGCAAGGAGATTATGGATGCACTGTTTAGCGGGATTTTCGCAAATATGGGTTTTGGAGTGTTCGATAGCGCAATCCACAGGGCGTTCGGCGATGCGGGCCTTCTTAAATCCGAGCACGGGCTTCACTCTAAGGAGTTTTTCGGGAAGGGGCCGTTGCACATTGCAGCACTACGGGTATTGTTTACGGCGCTTTTACTTTTTCTTGAGAAAGACAGGAACAAAGTTGGAAAAGTATATATCGAGACTGGTTCCATAATTCATCCTTTCCGCAAATTATATTCCGAACCCCATGGTTATTATCTTTTGATCAGCGCGATTTTGCGCAGCTTGGTTTCATTTGTTATTTTGGGCGGCGTAGGAAGAGATAAAATACACAAGGCATTCAATGAGATTGCAGAAACCAGAGATTTTAGGTACGGGCGCGGTATGTCTGCGGCTTTGCTGCACGGTTTACTCTTGCATGCCGTCCTTTTAAGGGCAGGGAATGTTGCGATAGGCGTTGATACCGTACGCATAGTTTATCGTAAGGTTATTCCCATTATTCCCGACGTCAAGCCTATGCCCGGGGCCGATAAATATGAGGCGCGGGTTGCGAACGCGATATCACGCGGTTTGGCCGTATTGGCTGCGTTTCAGGAAGCCGGATTGATAGAACATCCTATCCTCGGCCGCTCGCTCGGCGAAGATGAATTTTTAGAAAAAATTGAAGAGATGCTATGTCGGCAACGTGTGATTTCTTATCCTGTTATGGATTCTTTAGAACCTTTGGCAAAAACTCACGAGCAAGACCGCCAAGACCGCTCGGATTATAAAAATCTGAGAGACGTTTTCGGGTCTCTAAGAGACAGATATTGTGAATTAGTCGAATCGTTTGAACAGGGGCACAAGACTATTTTTTGGCTATGTGTCTACGGTGTATTAGTCTTGGAACCTTTGTTGTGTGGGTTTGCACGGTGCTCAGGAAACAAGGATTGGTTTTTACTTAGCGTGGTTTATTACTTAATTGTTTTAGCCCTGGGGTTGCAATGGTGGCGCCGCCTGCCCTATGAAAGAAAGCAGTTATTATCTAAGTGCAAAGCAATAACACTGCTCGCTGCCGCTGCGTGGAAACTCCTTGAAGGTGAAAGCTGTCTTTCGGCGACTTATTATTATCCTGTCAAGCGTATTTACGATAATGCCTCCGATGAAACTATGGAATGGGATGCTTCGAGAGTAATCTTGGATGTTCTTAAACATCGTACCGACCGCGGCCGCTCGCTGGGGGTGAAGATAGTGACCAGCGACTCGTCGTCCGTCGTCCGTGAAGAAAAAGCAACCCCAAGCATACCCGAGATACGGGTCACGGGTCACCTGCCTCGCCGGCCCGCTTCGACGAAGCGACAGCGAGGCGAGCAGGCAGGCGAGGCAGGGACTTCCGGCTCGCCTGCCCTCCGAAGCAAGCTTCACAGGGTTGCCCCAGAATGCGAAGGAGGGTCGCTAGGGGAGGGTTTCCGGCCGCAAAAGCCCCCCGAGGCACGAGGCACGGATCACGAGACACGGACTACATTGGAGTTTCTTGCAATCTGCGAGGAGTTGCGGACAGTAGAGATTTTTGCGGCGGTACAAAGATTCTTGCTTAGCAGGCCGGTAGGAAAACTTACATGGCAAGATATTGCGCGTAGTAAGTGGTGTCAGAATTTGTCTCCCACGCCGCGGTTCGACGAGGTCATAGAGGCGTTGCGTGATATATTTTTGCAGCATCCGGGGAAATACGAATTGGAAAGGGGCTTCGAGCAGTTAGCGCGCGGCGAGGAATTTGTATTAACGGGTAAGATACCCGAGGTGACTGAATTAACCGCTGATTTCGCTGGTAAAGGAACATTGCCCGACTCTGAGACTTTATTACCCGGAGCCGTGGTTTCCAAGTTGGCAGATATAGAAGAGCGTCTTCAAGAAGCGTCGAGGTATCGCAAAGGCAGCACGGATCGAAAAGCGAAATGGGAATCCGCGCGAACTATTCTTATAGAGTTAATAAAACACGTTCCCTCTAGAGTGAGGATTAAAACTGAGTTAAGGAATGCGCTTCGTAAGGTTGCCGGGGTAGTAGGTGTGTACGATTCAACGGAGACCTTAGAGCGTCACATTCAACAATTAAAGGAAACCAGCGGTAAAGAGGCGAGGGGAACGGTAATTTACCTTTGCCGCGAGAAGATACTGAAAAATAAAGACGTCAGAGATGAAACAGGCAAAATAAGCAACGATAAGGTATTGGATCTTCTGGCGCAATTAATAAATAAACAAAGGGGAAGCATTGCCGAAGATGAAGTCATAAAATTTGTGACCGGTTGTATCGAACGGGCGAGAAGTAAGATTGCGCCTGCGGCAAGATTTCAGGCAACGCAAGATACAAAGCATGGCGCGAGTTTGGGCGTTATCGGTGAGCCGGTGAGCCGGTTAGTCGGTGAGTCAGTTGTGCCTATTGAAGAGAAGAAAGGTATTCTTTCGCCGCTTAATCTTGGCCGTGGGGAGGTAGTGATTCTTTTAGGTAAGGAGGCGGTAGGTTATGAAAAATCTGCCGAGAGCTTTGGCGCGGCACAGGTTTTTAAGGCCCAAGATGTAAACGAGCTGCCGGAAGATGTGTTCGTGCACAGGTTCTTTGTTACGTTTAATAAGGATGAGTTTTTTGATCTCGGCAGACTCGAAAGCGTAATGAGGCCGCTCATCAAGTTCATCCAGCGCGTTGATTCCGTTACTAAGCGGAGCGGGCATGTGTATTTACTTGTGGACGGGATAGATTTTGAGAATGATCACCGGACGAGACGCGATTTTATCACACACGTTGAAAGATTAGCCAATGAGTATGACGTCGAGGTGACCGTAGCGCGTCCTGCGCACGAGAAGAAAGGTATTCTGCTTGAGTTTACCGATAGGGAACTCAAGCTAAAGCCGCAGCTTAAGACAGCTCCCAGAAAAAAATTGGCAACCGCCACAATGACCGCAACCGCATCGTCCCTTGGCATCGGCGCGTCACTGGGGCTAGAGTCCGTACATCGTACATCGTATATCGTACATCGTGAAAAACAAAGTGCGACAGTCTCGGGGTTTGTCGGTATTGTTTTTAAACTTACAACTTACAACTTACCCTCCTTCACTCTTCGAGCTACGGAGGGCAGGCAGCTTACAGCTGCCTCCGGCGCGTCGCTGGGCGATAGGCTCAAGCCCGTAAGGAATGATCTTTCGAAAGAGGAACTGCGGAATCGGGCGTTTGCGAAAAAGGCGTACGAACTTTCGCTCGAGATCCCGAGAGTTTATAAAGCGCGTAAACTGGTTGAGCCGAATAAGAGCAGGGCAGAATTCACGGAGCTTAACGGGGAGATCTGGGTTTTAAACGCAAGGCTTCTCCAGCTTTTTGATCAAATTCCGCTTACAAAGGCCATGAGGGCGCGGATTCTAAACCGCCCGCCGCCGAGCGATAAACTCAATCAAAGAATTACCTCCCTCACCAAGCAGATAGAAAAAGCCAATTTAGAGAAAAATGATACAAAGCTTACGGAGCTTAATGAAAAAGTCAGAGTAGAACTTGAGAAACTAATTGCCCTCCAGCTGAGGCGCGTCCACCTTTTCCTTCTAGGTAACAATTATCCGATCGCAAGACAGCTCCTCCTCAACGTCAATAATCTGTTTAGACGTCGCGCTCTTGAACTACAGTGGCAGAGAGTAAGAGAAGCTAAACAAGGCACAACAAGAACCCTTAACGTAGAAGGCATTGTCGCGGATGTGCTTAATGCCTTGTCTCTTACCGGTTTTGATATTACGCGCCACAAAGACGGGCGCGTAACAGTTAGGCAGCAGCGCTGGGCCAAATTTATAGTCGACGGTATCGAAGTTAGCGCAAAAAAGTGGCGCGACGTAGTTTATGGCTCTACTGAAGAGGCTATTCGCGGCCAGATTCATACGCTCGAGAGCTATTTCGGCAAGGAGGATAAGGACGGCGAGATAGATAAAATCGAGTACCACTTGGGGTATTTGAACGATGCGGCGTTGCGGCTTTCGAAGAGGACACGGCTCCCTGAAAAGGATAGGAAGATTATTCTCAGGGAATTGGCCAATGTTATGGAATGGGCGTCGCGCGGCGTCGACACGAAGACAAAGGTTGCGGAGTTGCTCAAGACTGTGCTTGGCTATAAAAACGGGCAAGCGAACGCAATTCCCGGTACCATCGAAAATAAAGATTACTTATCCGCACATAAGGCGGTAGTCGATTGTATTAAGCAGCTTGAGGAAGTGAGGCTGCCCGAGATTGAGCGCATTGCCGCTAAAGTAAAGGAACGCCTCGCAAGTTTGATGAACGAGCTTGTGGGTGCGAGCGATAGAGACGTGATCGGTCTTGCCGGGCGCGCCCTTAGTCAACTCGCATCCAAAGAATTGAGGGGCAAAGAAAAGACAAGAGCGGTTTCCCATACCCTCTACATTTTAAAGAATACTCACTTTAAGAAGGAACAGACCACCCCAGGCCATAAAAGGGCGGCAGAGAACCTTGAAATCGCTCTCGGAAGAATAGGCGATATCGGTAATATCCTTGGCGGCAAAGCCCTCAAAGATAAATCCGACGAGGATAGAAACGAGGCGATCCAAAAACATGCCAAATATGTCCGGAAGCAGCTTCAGCTTCTCGTCGCGAATATCAAGAATAAATATTTGAGCGATGAAGAATTCGGAAGGAAATTCGAGAATGGAGAAATTGATATTACCCAGACTACAATTTTGCCGGTGCCGGCCAACGTGAGTCTCGTAGACGCAACTTCCGGAAAGTCTGTCAACGGGGACGGGGCAAGCCTCGGCGAAGGGCCAGGGCCGCGCCGTGGTTTTTCAAGGGAGGGCGAGATGTTCGCGGCAATTGAACATGAAGCGGAACTCATGAATAGGCATCCCGATTTACTCGGAGGCGTTAAGCCTCTTACGGTTAAATTTGCCAAGGAATGTTGCGAAAGGTTGTTTTCTGAGCTCCATCGTAGGTACGCGCTTGGAGACGGAAGGCTTTATTACGAAATTCTCTGCGCCTGGAAGCTGTTGCAAAAAGTAAGGCGGGATGGAAATCCGTCTCTTTGCGTTGTTTATCCTTCTGCCGAAGAGCATGTAGAGAAAACGGAGGCAGGCAATAAGGCGTTGGAAAATGAAAGCAAGCCATCGCATACCGAAATAATTGTGTTAACACCTTCAGAATTCGAAGAGGATTTTAATCCAAAACAACATTTTGAGACGCAAGGTCTTTTGCTGGAAGCGAGCGAAAAAGACTATGAGTTGGGAAGGTTTGACTATAAAGATGGCGAAGACGGCATGGAGTGTTTTATTGGTTTTCATGAGTTGAAACGCCAAGGCGGGAAAGCCTTAACTCCAACGCGGATCGACAGCATCAAGAAACATACTTTTCATCCTGCGGGCGCAGAGGCAAACGCCTGGCCGGAGCCTAACGTAGAACCCACAGACATTATAGGTCCTTATCTTGAGGCGTTGGGTCGTTGCAGAGTTAGGGAATGGCTGGAAGGTTATTCCTGCGAATCGTGGATTGAAAAGGAAGAATACTATAAAGTAATACGCTGGATGAAGGAGCTCAAGCTTATGGTGCTCGGCGATAATGAGATAAGGAGCGCCGTGCTTAAAGGTGTTACCGGTTTCTCGGACAACACCAAACTTAGGGATTGGGCGCTCGCGAATTTTGACCTAGATGACGCCGCATCTAAAAGCTTTGCCGCCTTCTGGTCTAATATTAAGGACGAAGTATTCCGACAAAGGTTGTGGAGAGAAATAGTATCGGAAGATGACTGCATGCCGGAAGGCGGTGCGCCCGTCAAGAGGGGCCTTTGCGATTTTTATAAATTGGACTTTCCTTTTGAAAAACTTAGGAAAGACGGCGAACACGAGGGACACAAGGCCGGGGAAGTGGTTAAGATCAGGGAGTGGGTTACGGATGAGGCAAAGCTGAGAACATTGTTGTCTGACGGTAAACTGCCCCGAGACGTGCGTGAACACGTTATGAGGCATACGATCTATGAGTTTGGCGTAGAGGACGGCGGCAAGTCCGCTTTCAGGCTTGATTCCGTAGCGGATATTTCCGATGAGGTCGCTACGGTTCTGATCGATACACTTATTAAAATGGCGGTAAAGGGGTATTCTACAAGCTTCAGCGCAACTTTTAGGCCAAGACTCACCGGCGTGGTTAAACGTTTGGCCGAAGGAAATCATTACGGCAAGGTGCTTGAGCGTATCGCCTGTTTCTTAAGGTCTGCCGCGCCTCAGGATAACAACGATTATTTGCAGACCCGGCTTGCCGTAGTGTTTGACATTATGGAAGGTCTGAGAGCAGGACACCCGAATGCTTACAGGGAATTGGCATTTTACGGCGCAGTGGAACGCTTCGCGATTAACTTTGATGATATTGCGCGCGGTGCTGTATGCACACAGGTCAGAAATGGTGTTGCCGTATTGCAAAAAGAACTTTTCAGGATGGTACGTGCGGTACAGCTTGATCTTGCTCTTTCAAGAACGACAGAAAATTTAAGAAGGTCTATGGCGGATTTGCCGCAGGATTCGACAAACGTAAGTTTTACCGCCATCGACGCAAATAAAAAAGCGGCCGTTGTTGATGTGTTTGAATTGAAATTAGGCAAAGATATAACGAAATACGGCCTGAGAGTAGGATCTGCGCAGGTTGGGGACGCGGAGGTTATGTTTAAGAGCGGCAATGAAATCTGTTTCGATATTTTTATAAATCCCGAATTCCGGAATTTAAATGTTGAACCGTCTTTTGTAGAGTGGCTGCTGAGAAAACACAAGGAAATAACATGCGTCCGGAGTTTACATCCGGTCGACGCTAAAACCAAAATCTTATTCCTGGATTTAGAGCGAAAACGTATTTTTGAGAACGTGACCGACACTCACGTTGTTTCCGAAACCGGCGCCGAGCCGCAGGTTTTTCTCCTTGCTGCCGTCGCGCCGCGCGGAGATAACAAATCGAACGTAAAACCGCAATCCGGCCGGAGCCTTGGCGAGACGGTTGGAGGCGCGATTAGACGGGTCAAAGATGGATTAAGAAAAAACCTGCAGTCGTTGCTGAGGCCATTTGAGGAGAAACGGAGAAACAGGTATATTGTGAAACTTGGCCGCGAGAGAGGGGGTAAAGAACTGGCGCTTTGCGTTGTTCCGGAGGAGTTGCAGGCAAGATTAAGGCGTCGTGATATACGATATGCCGTCGACGGACACGAGCTTCTTCTTCGAGCGGGCAGGTGTAAGAAGGATCTGTGGATTTCTTACGAACAACCGGGGGCAAGGAGAAACGGGAGCGAAGAGATATTTCTTAACGTGGGAGGTTCCTTCGATGAAGTGGATTCAGATTACTCCCTTATTAGTTTTTCAGTACAAGGAAGGACAATAGTTGTCAGCTTGCACCAAGATGGCGCGGTGACAATCGTTGACACTGTCAGATATTATTCGGAAAAAGGCTATGACCTTTCGCGGCTTCGCGGCAGGCTCGATACACCGTGGCTCAATGAATTTTACGATGAACTCGAGCGCGTTTCGGGCCGAAGCCTCGGGGAGGCTCCGCATAATCTTGCTGTTGAAGGTGCGGTTTTTATTTCGGATATAAGGAACGATATCAAGGGCGTTGCAGAAAGAATTGCGAAGGAAGTTTCCCGCGACTCAGGCGCTGTTGTGACTATAGATACGACGCTCCACGGAAGCATGGTTTATCTTGCGGGGCGTGACGGCTGGATACCGAAGGCGGTTTTTGAAAAGGCAATCTATCTTAAGGATATTGATTTCTTTGCGAATATTGCAGCCGGTGGCCCTAGCGAGGCGGCGGCATATGCGAAGGAGATTGCCCGCGAGGGGCTCAAGGAGGCGATCAAACCCTTGCAGCGTAAATACGGTAAAGCCATAGATTATTTTTTTGACAGTGACGTAGCGGAAGCACTTCTCGACAACTTACTGTTTTCAAGCCGTAAGGAGGACAATTTCAAGGCTACACAGTGCCTCGAGTCAAATATCAAGAAATATTTCAGGCTCTCATTTCTTATCGGAGATGATGATGTTTTCGAGGAATACGAATCAATCAGAATGGAGTTTATGGCCGCCTGCCAGCTTCCCACGTTTGAGCAGGATAAAGAAATGCGCCGGCTTTCCGATCTTGCTGTCTCGCGGCTTCGCAAGCTTAAAGAGATGGCCGATAAAATGCCGAGAGAGGAATTGCTCGAACGGGTTCGCGGACGTCTTTTGGGCCGAAGCCTTGGTCTTGACAGCTTAACACCCGAGCAAAAGAGAGCTGCGCGCGAAGCCATTGATGACGCCATTAGTAAATTGCGCCAAGTTAAGGGTAATCTTCAATACAGGCGATTGTTGTGGGGAGTCAGGGAGTTATTATTGGTAAAAGGTGAGTATAAAGGTGCGGCAGAAAAGATCAGGCAACTTTTGCCGAGGCACGACCCCGATTTTCAAGACTCACCCTACAATATTATCGTGGGACGTTTAGGGGAAGTGCAGAGTATTTTAGTTTCTCTGATAATTCCGGGCGGAACCGACGCTCATAAGATAATCAACAATCTTGGTTTGCTTTGCAAGGATCTTGTTAGAGTTGCAGGAACGTTATCTCGCCCTGAAGATAAATGGGCCGTAAGCGAAGCGGAGCAATCGGTCAAGGGTGGTCTTTATGCTTTGCTTGGGTTGGAAAGAGCCGGAGCGTTAAAATGTCTAGAGAAAGCGCTGGACAAGATACGCAACGTGCCGTGCGAGCAACGCGGGAGTTTAGAGTCGATAATATCGATGATTAACGGCAGCTCGCTGGGGGTCGTTGGTGAGCCGGTTAGCCGGTTAGCGGGTAAGCCGGTTATACCGACCGGTCAACTGGCACACTGGCTAACTGGCACACTGGCTGACCAAACAGGCGCGTCGCTGGGCGAGATAAGTCCAAAGTCCAAAGTCTATAGTCTAAAGTTACCGGCAATGCTTAGGAAGATTGCGACAGGGGCTTTCTTTGTGGGATTGGGAGCAGCGTTTACTAAGCAGACGTATATGATTTTGCATGAGACAACCCATAGGATTCCTTATTGGATTTTCGGCATTAGTCACGAACTTCAGCTTAAGGCGTGTAATTTGCTGAATCGTCTGCTTATCGATTGGGGATTGGCCGTAAGAATTCCGGATGTAAGCAAAGAGCTTGCCCAAGAAGCCGAGCGAAAGCTGAATGCGGGGAGTTTTGCTTCGCTTAAAGAGTTTTCTGAAGCAAATAGAATCGTTAGTGATTATTATACCTTTGCAAGGATCAAGGTTACGGAACCGGGATTCCCGAGAACACAATTTGAAAGAGTAGTGTCTATCCTCGACGGTTATATGCCGTATATTTTCGCTGTGGTGCTCTTTGTTTTATGTCTTCAGATTACGTTTCGTTGCTGCGAGAAAATAAGAGATACTTCTAAAGTGAGCCTCGGCCGGCTTTATGTTTTGTGTTTCCTTATTCCGGTTATGATTCATTGGATGTACTATTTCTGCCTTAATGCTTTTTTTGTCGATGTCGGCTGGAAGGAAGTTTTGAAGAATAGCTGGTGGATTACAAAATTACCTATGGTTGGGTTTAAACTTTCAACGCATGCGCCTCTGCGAGCCTTTGCGGCCAGCCTCATTATTTTTGGCGGGACCATGCTTGGGTATGCCCTTGTATTAAAGACCGCACCTCTTGTAAGGAGGCTTGGTTTATATTTATTTGCTAAAGCGAGAAAGGCAAAACCCGCACCTGAAGTTAGCAATAATAATAGGGAAGTTGAGAATAATCAAAAGGGCGCGAGCCTGGGCGAGGTAAAGGCAGTCGTCCGTGACTCGTCGTCCGTCGTCAGCAAAAAGCAAGACCTTGGGCGTTCGCTGGGGAGTGATGCAAAATCAGAATCGTCTTTGTTAATTCCGGCCTCTACAAAGGAACTTATATTAAGACCGGATCCCTCTAAGGACGCTCCTCATTTGGAAATAAGAGTTAAAAAGACTGAGGAACC
The DNA here is from genome assembly GCA_028711765.1 of Candidatus Omnitrophota bacterium. GTDB lineage: Bacteria > Omnitrophota > Omnitrophia > Omnitrophales > JAQTRP01 > JAQTRP01. The sequence goes on from JAQTRP010000006.1 coordinate 31,121, forward strand.
GAACACAATTATAAGCTATGTTTTAGTCAATCCTTTATTTGGTGGTGGTTTTCCAAATCAAGGAAGATTTAAAGAATATCTTGGGGAACTTCGCGAATTAACAAGTTCTGAACAAGACGAGATCTTGAAAGCTTTTCTCGCAAGCAAGTGTGGAATTAGGTTTCGCCGGGCTTTAGGAAAGCTAGACGTTAAGGAAGTTGTTGTCGATACGATTTTGCCTAAGGTTTACGATGATTACGACTACGCCTTTGCGGTAAGAAATGTTGTTATTCATGAAGGGCTTCTTTATGTTTCTATTCCATCCTTTGTACAAGGTAAGCATGAAGTTGTTTATTGGATGTTGCGGCTGATGCGTAATATTTGGGAAACCGAATGGGGCAAAGATGCTCTTGCGAGCGAGGGAATAGTATTTACTCAAAAGGGTGGGTTTGTGCCCGAACTTGTTGTGCCAAGAGCACCCGCTTATTTTACAATGCTTGAGGTTCTAAGGCTTTCAAAACTTGTGCCTGCTTCAGCAATCAGTGAACTTGAGGAAAAAGAATACAAATATCATAACGAACTTAAAGATATGATCAAAGAACGAAGCTACGCCCAGCTCGTTTCCTTGTTATGGGAAGAGTTGCAAGAAGAAGATGGAGATCCGATTTATACAATGCTTGGAGATCTACAAATAGGAGCTACATATACTATCGATACCGATGTGATTACTCCGGATTCTCAGTTGTTAAGAAACGATATCGATCGCTATGTCAAGCTTTTAAAGAAGCCGGGCGGTATCCACTTAAATTATTCGCTCCAAGTTCCCGGAAAAGAAACACAACCGTTTTTAGCTATAGATTTTTCTTCTTTATTCAAATCACAGATTGCGCGTGTGCTTACAGGGAAAAGGGCACTTGAAGAAAAAGCTGAATGTGTACGGAGGAAGGCAGTTGGTTTTAATGGACTTGCGGTACGATTGTTGAAGGATGCAATGGAGAATGAACTGTTGGAGTTTTCGGAAGAGGGAATGAGATTTTCTGGGGCGACCATACATCGCGAACCGATTGGAAAGAAGATGCTTCGAGGAGGTTTAACGGAGAACGGTGCTGACGAAACTGGCGCGAGTTTGGGCGAGGTAAAGGCAGTCGTCAGTCCCTCCTTCGCCAAGCCTGCCTGCCGGCAAGGCAGGGCTACGGAGGGCAGGCGCCAGTCGTCAGTCGTCAGTAAAAAGCAAAACCTTGGGCATTCGCTGGGGGATGTGAAATTTATTCATAAAGAGTCGGTTAATGATGTGCTTGCTATTTGTTCAGGTATGCCTTTTGGTACCGTGTATTCGGTTCCCGTTATATCTAGCGATAGCGAGGTTGGAAGATTGTGGAACAATGAGTTAGGAATAGAATTTGCCGTATTTCCTTTAGGCTCAAAAGAGGGTCTTTATTTCATGATAATTCAAGGTAACGACACAAGCCATCCATTATGTTTGGAAGCGTTGGAGTTGATTAACCGCAGTAAAGTACCTTTTGATATTCATAACCATCCGCAACGCCCGGAAAGAGCCGTTGCTAAACTCGAGCATTATGATGGGCCGGATATCGAAAAGTGGTTTTATGCTAACTGTGTACAGAAAGGCATAACCACTTCACCTTTCCCCTCGGGTTTCGGAACAAATAGCAGCGATTTTAGCATGGCAAAGAGTATGCATGGGGTCGGAAAAAGCTATATTTATCAAAATGGTTTCGGCTATATTCTTTATGGGGAAAATCCTAATTCGAAGATAGCTTTCGGGTATGTTTTGATGGAAGTGTGGCAAAATAATAATTATAGAACGAAAGTTTTGTATGACGATGGCGCATTATTTCATTGGGGTGTTTCAATACTTGAGATAGATACGCTTCATGTTTTCCGTGAATTTATGGAAGCAATCGAAGGCGGCGCCGAAAGAATCAGGTTTACGGACTATAGCAGCAGGTTCTCTGAATGGGATCCGCGAGTAAACTTCGATGTAATTCTCCGCGAAGCCGGTTTCAAAGCCCCGCGCTTCGAAGATGTGGAAGAGAAAAAACCTGAAGGAGCAAGTTTAGGGGCTGAAGGGCAGCCATATGACCAACTTACAGCTTACAACTTACAGCTTACAGCTGCCAGATTAGAGCTTGCTCGAATCGCCGAAGAGCTAGTAGGGATTGCGCGGAGCGAGAAGGGGCTAAGGCTTGAGGATGTTCGCGAGCGGCTTGAGGGCAAACTACCCGAAGAGGATATCGAAAATGTTTATGAGGAAATCACGCATTTCCTTGCGATGACGGCGATTTTGGAGAATAACTTATATGAAGTCGGCAAAGCCTATGTTTCCGGAGAGACATTCAATCCGGATACTATTGCCGAAGGTTACAGTAAAGTTCGGGCGAGCCGTTCTTGGCTTGCGGGTGTTGAGAAGAGCGTATCTTCAAACACTCATAGGGAAGTCATCGTAATCGATTCTGCCGCACTTTGTCACATCATGCCGATCGCGCTTGCCAATTACGCGCGCATGACTCAGT
>JAQTRP010000007.1 GCA_028711765.1 Candidatus Omnitrophota bacterium
GAGAATAGGCGTGAGAGATGTGAACAACGGCATTCCAACCCAAATCGATGTTATTTACCGTCTGCCAAGCGCCAATATGAATAAGTTAGCCAGCAAGCGGGTTGACTGGCACACTGGCACACCGACTCACTGGACTATGGGACAGTCGTTGGGGGAGGGAGATTCAGTTATAAGTTCTAAGTTATTAGTTGTAAGTAAACCATTGCAGAATGCGCAACTTAAAACTTATAACTTACAACTTAAAACTGTTTTAGCAAACATCCGCTCGGCCAAGACCGAAATAGTGGAGATTGTAACGAGTGATTCGCTGGCTAATATTTCGCCCGCGGAACTTGATCTTATTCTCTCGAACGAGCATAACAAAGTCGAGGTTGTCTGGACCCCGCACCACAAGGGTGCGGGGCGAGCTACGAACGATAGTTCAGCCCGTGAAGCTTATTTGAAGGAGCTCGGGCTTTATGATATTTTTGTAAAGCATGGCCGTATTCCTTCGATGGGATTGGGCAGAAATGCGAACCGTTTCGGGGCAGGCGAGGATGGGCCCATAAGTCAGGCGATCTCTTATTACGCAAAGAGGGTAGAGGACCCGCGGAATATTACCGTAATTACAAAGGCGGACTTCCTGCCGTTCGATTATCTCTACACAGCCAAACCGAGCGCCAATGTGATGCGCGGCGATGTTAAGCACGCCCTCATCCTCGGCCATTATCTTGCCCAGCTTGCAGGCAGGCTCGAGTATGATATCTTTAACGTCTTCCACCTCGAAGGCGGCAGGTTTGTGGCAAGTCCCATCGCCGAGTTCGTCGAGTTTATAGTGGGCCGCACGCGTGAGTTCGAGCGGATGAACGTTGCCGCGTAGTAAGCGAAAAGTTAAAAACGCAAAGCGCAAAACTAAAATTAAAAATTTAAAACGGCCTAACTTGGCTTAGAAACGGCGCATAATCCGGAAAGTTTTAACTTTTGAATTGCGATTTTGCACTTTTCGCTTTACATTTTGCACTTTTTTCCCTTGCCATATCACTCTAACTCCCTATAATAGCTTGAGTAATCACGCTCGTGGGGGCGTAGCTCAGTTGGCAGAGCACCACCCTTTTAAGGTGGGTGTCGTTGGTTCGAGACCAACCGCCCTCACTTGCCCCGTTGGAGACAGGAAGCGCCTTTGGCGCTTCCGTTGGTATATATGAGATAATTGTTGCTGGAAGGAATAATATATTTTACAAGTGTGATTTGATAATTACCACTTGTCTCCAACGGGGCAGGTATATCGTATATCGTGAAAACCAAAGGCAGCACTAATCGAAAAGGGGTCAGGGTCATTTTTATCATCTAAAGAAATGACTCCGACCCCTTTATCATTGTAGCGACGGACCGGAGGAAAGATGCCGTACTCGAATTCTATGACGGTAGGAAAATATTTGGTGAAACGCTTGGAAGAAGCCGGCCTGAAACACATCTTCGGCGTGCCCGGCGATTATGTCTTGGGTTTCTTCGATCTTTTGGAAGCCAGCCGGATGAAGGTAATCTGCACCTGCAACGAATTGAACGCGGGTTACGCCGCCGACGCGTACGCGCGTATAAACGGCGTCGGCGCGGTGTGCGTTACTTACGGCGTCGGAGGTTTTAGTCTCTTTAATGCCGCGGTCGGGGCCTTCGCCGAGAGGGTGCCGCTAATCGTCATAAGCGGCGGCCCCAAGTTGTCGGAGCGGTCCCACCGTCATTTGCTTCACCATACGATCGGCGATATGAACCTGCAATACAATATTTACGAGAAGATAACGGTGGCTTCCACAGTTTTGCTGAGCCCCGAACAAGCGCCCCGCGAAATCGACAATACCATAGCGGCGTGCCTGCGCTACAAACGTCCGGTCTATATCGAAGTTCCCGTTGATATTATTACCAAGCCATGCGGCGAGCCGGGGCCATTTAAGCCCGATACCTCGATAAAAAGCGATAAGGCCTCTCTTGATGAGGCGGTTGCCGAGACGGCGGCCATTCTAAGTACGGCAAAAAACCCCGCTATACTCGCGGGTGTCGAGGTGCACAGGTTTAATATCCGCAAAGAGCTTGAAGAGCTTATCAACCATACCGGTTACCCGTTTGCCTCTAATTTACTGGGCAAGGCCGTTCTTCCCGAAAAGCATCCTCAGTTTACGGGCGTCTACAACGGCGCCATTGGGCCGGAATCCACGCGGCGGGTCGTGGAAGAGGCCGATGTTTTGTTGAGCCTCGGCTCCTTGATGACCGATGTCAACTTGGGGATAGGGACGGCACGGCTTGATATTTCGCGGATGGTTGTCGCCAATTCCGATAACGTGCGCATAAAGCACCATATTTACCAGCACGTAGGCCTGAAGGATTTTATAGCGGGCCTCTGTTCAAAGTTGCCGGCGGGGAAAGCGGATCTTGGGAAGATAGATCACCCCTCCAAAGCTCTTAAGGAAGATTTTACTCCCGTCGCCGGACAAAAGCTTACCATCAGCCGTTTTTACCGCAGGATAAACCATTTCATAGATAAAAATCACGTCATTCTCGCCGATGCCGGCGATTCTCTTTTCTGCTCGGCGGAACTTTTTCTGCCGGAAGGCGTCGAATATATCGGGCAGGCGTTTTATCTCTCTATCGGCTATTCTCTCCCGGCAACACTCGGCGTAGAACTCGCGGCGCCGGATCGCAGACCTGTTCTTTTTGTGGGCGACGGCGCGTTCCAGATGAGCGCGCAGGAGTTATCCACTATAATCCGTAACGGCCTCAATCCGATTATTTTTCTTATAAATAATGACGGCTATACCATCGAGCGCGTAATCAATGACGGGCCGTATAATGATATCAAGATGTGGAAGTACTCCATGCTGCCTCAGGTTTTCGGCGGGGGATGGGGCGCGGAGGTAAAGACGGAAGGCGAGCTGGAGGACGCCCTCAAGCGAGCGAAGGACAATCCTGATTCCCTCGCATTTATCGAGGTGCGGCTTGATAAATGGGATTGCTCCAGCATCCTTAGAAATGTAGGAAAATTACTTGGCAAACAGAATGTTTATCGATAAAAAATTGATCGAACGCGGCCTTAGCCCCCAAGAAGCGGCGCTACGCTTAAGCAAGTTCGGCCCCAACCAACTGCAGGAAAAGAAAGCCGTCTCGCCCCTAAGTATTTTCTTTGGGCAGTTTCATGATTTTATCGTCTGGGTCTTGATAGCCGCGGCGCTCATTTCAGGTTTCCTTAAAGAATGGGTCGACGCTCTGGCGATTGTCGCCATCGTTATAATGAACGCGGTTTTAGGATTCATCCAGGAATACCGCGCCGAAAAATCCCTCGCCGCGCTGAAAAAATTATCAAGTCCCACCTCTAAGGTAATCCGTGACGGACAGCATACGATAATTCCCTCATCGGAGATCGTGCCGGGCGATTTGGCGGAGTTAGAGGCCGGCGATAACGTGCCCGCCGACGGGCGGATAGTCTATCTTACGCCTAATTTCGCCACGCAAGAGGCGAGCCTCACCGGAGAATCAACTCCTGTCGCGAAGACCGGCGCCGACATAGAAGAAGGCCTTCCCTTGGCGGATAGGATAAATATGGTGTTTCTGGGTACTTCCGTTGTTTCCGGAAAAGGCAGGGTCATAGTGACGGAAACGGGTATGCAGACGGAGCTTGGGAAAATCGCGGGGATGATTCAGGAAATAGAAAGCGAGGCTACGCCGCTCCAGAAGAAATTGGAACAGTTCGGCAAATGGATTGTGTATCTTTGTTTTGCGCTTGTGGCTTTGGTATTTTTGCTCGGCGTTATGCGCGGCGGAAAGATTTTTGATATGTTTCTCACGGCAGTAAGCTTAGCGGTGGCGGCCATACCGGAGGGGCTGCCCGCGGTCGTGACGGTTGCCTTGGCCTTGGGGGTGCAACGGATGGTTAAGCGCCACGTTCTTATAAGGAAGCTCCCGGCTGTAGAGACTTTAGGCTGCGCCACAGTTATATGCTCCGATAAAACGGGCACACTCACGAAAAATGAGATGACCGTTCAGGCTGTTTTTGCCGGCGGTAATTTATTTAAAGTAACCGGCGTAGGATACGAGCCGAAAGGGGAGATTCTGCTTAACGGAAAAGCGATCAGGCTGCAGGATTATCCGGACCTCGCGAAGGCCCTCGCCTGCAGCGTTTTGTGTAACGGCGCGCAGTTGGTGAAAAAGGATGACGGCTATAAGATAATCGGCGATCCTACCGAGGGCGCGCTCTTAGTCTCGGCGGCCAAGGCGGGTTTGGAAAAAGATAAATCGGAAGAGGAATTTCCTTTTGTGGAGGAGATTCCCTTCGATCCCGTAAGGAAAAAGATGACGATAGTCAGAAAGGACAAGACGAAGCTCACCGCTTTCGTCAAAGGGGCGCCCGAAATTATTCTCAAGGATTGCGTACGGCTTGAGGAAAACGGCGCCGAGAAAGCGCTGAGCGATTCGGCGAAAGAGATGATACTCAAAGTCAATGAAGAACTGGCCGCTCAGGCGATGAGGGTTTTGGTGGTTGCCTATAGAGTTTTGGATAAGGCCCCCGAGGTGTATGAGGCGCAGCTTATCGAGAGGGACCTTACCTTTGCCGGCCTCGTCGCGATGATCGATCCGCCGCGTGATGAAGTTAAAGTGGCGATGAGGGAGTGCGAGGCGGCGGGCATAAAGACGGTGATGATTACGGGTGACCATAAAAATACGGCTGTCGCGGTCGCGAAGGAGTTGGGATTTTTCAAAGAAGGTTCTTTAGCCTTAACCGGCGAGGAACTGGACAAACTGAGCGATGAAGATTTTCAAAAAGAGGTTGAGAGGGTTTCTGTCTATGCCAGAGTTTCGCCCGAACATAAATTAAGAGTCGTGCGTGCGCGCCGTAAGCTCAAGGAAGTAGTCGCGATGACCGGTGATGGCGTGAACGACGCACCGGCGGTCAAGGAGGCGGATATCGGCGTCGCGATGGGAATAACCGGCACAGACGTAACCAAAGAGGTGTCGGACATGGTCATCACCGACGATAATTTTGCCTCGATAGTGGCGGCGGTTGAAGAAGGCAGGGGCATATACGACAACATCAGAAAATTCGTCCATTACCTCCTTTCCTGCAACGCGGGAGAAATATTGGTTATGTTTGTCTCTACGCTAATAGGGTGGCCCGCGCCTTTACTGCCCGTTCAAATTCTGTGGGTCAATCTTGTGACCGACGGCCTGCCCGCGCTGGCGCTGGGAGTGGATCCGACGGATCCCAATGTTATGAAGCGCCCTCCGCGTCCTACCGGTGAGGCCGTGGTAACCAAACAGAGGGCGCTCTTGATGCTCACCCAGGGTGCCTTCATCGCTTTTTGCAGCCTTTTCGCTTTTGCCTTTGTCCTTTTTGTGGAAAAAGAGGGTTTGGATCGCGCGCGCACGGCGGCGTTCGTGGTTTTAGCGTGCGCTCAATTATTCCATTCTTTCAACTGCCGGAGCATGACGGAGTCTATTTTTAAGTTGGGCGTCTTTACGAATATTAAACTTGTCTATGCCACGGCGGTATCGTTCTTGCTGCAGATGATCGTGGTTTATATACCGTGTCTCCAGAGGGTTTTTAAAACGGAGGCCTTAGGCATTCTTGATTGGTCTTTGGTGATCGCTCTTTCATCGCTTCCGCTCTGGGCGATGGAGATTGTGAAGATATTTAACAAAAGCAGGACGGGAAAATGTACCTAGGACGCAATAATGTACCTGGTACCGGTCCCGCGAATGCGGTACCAGGTACATTATTGTAAAGTAGTACCAGGAGCCAGTTTCATAAGTATCTGTGAGTGCACCTTTACGTACCTGGTACCGGATTAACTGAATGCGGTACCAGGTACGTAAAGGTACTTCTAATAAGGGAAGGACAGAGAAATGAGATTCGTTCGTTATTCACTCGCGGTGTTGATAATTGTAGCGGCCTTTGGCGTGGCGAACGCCGAGGATAACAAGGATACCCTATATCAGGTGTCGACCATAGGCGCGCTTATGCAGGGCGTCTATGACGGCGCGGTGAGCTTCGGCGAACTGAAACAACACGGCGATTTCGGCATCGGCACCTTCGACTCGCTCGACGGCGAGATGGTAGCTCTCGACGGCGGGTTCTACGGTATCGGGACGGACGGCAAGGCCTATCCAGTTGATGAGACGGCGAAAACACCGTTTTCGGTGGTGACTTTTTTTGAAGCGGATAAGATTGTGCGTTTGGATAAGCCGATGGCCTACGGGGAACTTACTCAGTACCTCGACACGCTGCTTCCCACGAAGAATATTTTTTACGCGATCAAAATAGAAGGAACCTTTAAGTATGTCAAGACGAGGAGCGTGCCGCGACAGGCGAAACCTTATCAGCCGCTCCTTGAGGTTACGAAAAATCAGTCTGTTTTTGAATTCCGCAACGTCGAAGGGACGGTAGTCGGGTTCTGGTTTCCTCAATACATGGAGAAGGTGAATGTTCCGGGCTACCACCTTCATTTTATTACGAAAGACAGAAACGGCGGGGGGCATGTGCTTGATTGCGAGCCCGCGAATGTCACGGTCGAAATCGACGACACCCGCGATTTCTTTATGGTGCTGCCATCGGATGCGGAGTTTAATAAAGTAAACCTGGAAAAGGACACCCGCGCCGAGCTCGCGCAGGCGGAACAGAACACAAATGGTCACAGATGAACTCTTGGAGCCTCGACTACACAGATGATCACAGATGACCGTGTACATAAGGAGTTGTAATGTCTACCGGTGTTAACAAAAAACTGATTGAGCGGGGGCTTGGGGTCGCGGACTTCAAGACCTTTGAGGCGGACAAGATTTGGTCGCGCTACAGCAATGATAAGGTTGTGATCGGAGAAGGGCTGGGGCGGGTAATCAGGGTGCTTTCAAAAACACTTCCTCTCGCGAAGCCGCTTACGGCGCTTTCCATCGGATCAAGCAATGAGCCTCAGTTCCGTATCCTCGAGACGGCATTCCGCGGCGGGCTTTACCTTCTCGATATCGAAGAGGAAGCGCTCGATATAGTAAAAGAGCGAATACGGCGTCAGTGGACGGATCACGTCTCAACGATACGCGGTAATTTCAACAAAATTTTCTTGGACAAGAAGAATACGGTTCGTTTCCTTAAGGCAAAACTCGGCGGCCGGAAGATGAATCTCGTGACACTTCACCATTCGATGTACTATTGCGACGAATCAAAGTGGATGGCTCTTTTTGAAAACCTTTACCGCAAGATCCTCGCTCCCCAAAGCGCGGTTCACGCGGTACTTATGGCATCCAACAGCAGCGACGATTGCACGACAACGTGGCTTTATAATCATTTTGTGGGGAAATTTTTCGGGCTTGGAAACAATCAAAATTTACGCGAGTTTAAAAGGGGGCTGGAAAGAAATAGTATTTTTAGCGGGGCGAAGACTTTCTTAAAGAGTCATCACGTGCGTTTTTTTGTGGACGATTTTGAAAAGTTTATGGCGGTCGTGTGGATGATACTTCTTTATCCGGATGCGCATAAGTATAGCCTTCGGCAGAGAGAAGAAATCACGGAATTTGTCTACAGGAAGTTTTGGAAGCCCCGAAGGCCGTTGATACAGATTCAGGATCACCTCGCGCTTTACCGTGGGCTCCGTACGTCGGCAAGGATTATTTGATCATGGGAAAGAATAAATTTGATAAAGGCAGACTCGTTCCTTATCTCTCTGAATTTGGGGAGGCAAAGGCAAAGCTGATTAAATCGCGCCTGCGGCTTTTCTGCTTGCTCACGCTTGTTATTTACATCACGACGAGCGCGTTAGGTTTCATCTTGGATCACGGGGAATTTCAAAGTATCGAAATCGTAACTTGGATTCTCATTACTGCCGTAGCGGTACTCGTCTTATTTCTGAACCAAAGAAGCGGGACGCTGCGTGAGGCAAAACTGAATTCGGCGTTGTTCGCGGTCGCGTTTGTTTCGGCCATGACGTTCGAGTTCTTTATATATCCGCAATATGCCTCTTGGGGGCCTGCCGCCTTCGCCCTCATCATGTTTTTCACCTGCTTCGTAATACCGTGGGATATTCCCGGCGTGATATTCAACGGCGTTCTGAATATGCTGGGTTATTCGGCTTTCTATATATCCTGTTTGCTTAATAAGGCTATCGTTGCGCCGGATGTGTCTTTTGTATTTAGCACGAAGGATTACACCGACGGACTGACATTTCTTTCGATAGCGCTTGTTCTTTGCTTGGCGATAAGGAGAAGGGACAATGACAGGGAGAAGGAAAATTTCGTCCTGATGAAAGAGCTCGAGGCGAGAAACAATCAGATGGAAGAGGAGCTCGCCCTCGCGCGGGACGTCCACAAGACTCTCATTCCGCGATCGACGAGCACCGACAAGGCGAATATCGCGGTGAGTCACGTGCCTGTCTCCACGGTGGGAGGGGATTACGCTACCTTTCACGTGACGAAAGACGGCGATCTTTTCTTTCTGATCGGCGATATCACGGGCCACGGCATTTCCGCCGCGCTATTGGTGAACAGGATATACGGCGAGGTGGAAAACCTGATAAGGCAGGACTGCATGCCGGGGAAACTCCTCAAAGAGCTCGATCAATTTGTCCAGCGCCACTTCAAGCAGACGCGCATGTACCTGAGCGTGTGTTCGGGGCTCCTCGATTTCAGGAAAGGAATTTTATTTTATTCCAATTACGGCCATCCGCCGCAGATCCTGCATCAACACAAGGACAATAACGTCTGCCTCCTTAAGTCGCAGACCCATCTTTTAGGTATAGGGTTTGACGCGGTTGAGACCAAAGTATTTGAGGGAAATCTGAGCTTCAGCCATAAGGACAGGATAATTTTATTCACGGACGGCCTTATTGAGGCTACAGACGCGAATAAGGAACTTTACGGAATCGATAGGCTATCGGATTTTGTAAAGCTCCATATAGACGAGCATCCCACCGTTTTCAACAACAACTTGCTCGAGGAAGTCACCGCCTTCAGAAGTGGCCTCCCCGCCGACGACATCTTCCTCCTCACCATCGATATTAAATAGCGATATTGCGATAGCCTTTATGTACCTGGTACCGAACCCATTAATCCGGTACCAGGTACATAAAGGCGGATCAGCGCCATCCATATCCGTCGTTGTTCCTTTGTTGCACTTTAGGATAGGCTGTGTTATCATACGTAAAATTTTTGATAATGAGGACTTAGCATGACTAAATATCAGGCCATAAAAGGGATGTCGGACATACTGCCGGAGGAGTCTCAGGTTTGGCAGCGGCTTGAGGAGGTAACCCGAAGTTTCTTCAGGACAAACGGTTACGAAGAAATCCGTACTCCCGTAGTTGAGGTGACCGAGCTTTTCCAGCGTTCTATTGGCGAGGCCTCCGATATAGTCCATAAGGAGATGTACACCTTTAAGGATCGCGGCGACCGGTCTATGACCTTAAGGCCAGAGATGACGGCTTCGGTGGCGCGCGCGGTTATCGAGAATAACCTTATCCGCGAGGCAAAGCCGCTCTACCTTTATTACATCGGTCCTATGTTCCGCGCCGAGCGGCCCCAGGCGGGGCGGCGGCGCCAGTTCCACCAGGTAGGGATCGAATCGATCAATACACCTTCGCCTTTCTCCGATGCCGAAGCGATCGCATTGCTCGCGCGTTATCTTCGCGTTGTCGGCGTCGAGAGTTTTAAAATTAAGATAAACACCCTCGGATGCCCAAAGGATCAAGCTGAATATCGCGAAACGCTCAAGGCGTATTTCTCGAAAGAAAGCGCCGCTCTGTGCGAAGACTGCAAGTACAGGCTTGAAAAAAATGTCCTCCGTATATTCGATTGTAAGAATGAATCCTGTCATAAAATTATAGACAACGCGCCGCCGATGAAACCATGCGGAACCTGCGGAAGCGATTTCGATACGATTCGCGAACTTTTGAAATCCGTCTTTAACGTTTTTTACGAGGTAGACCGCAAGCTTGTCCGCGGCCTTGACTATTACACCGGATGTGTTTTCGAGGCGACCTCAGCCGGCCTAGGCGCCAAGGACGCGGTCGCGGCAGGCGGGAGATACGATAACCTGATTAAGGAAATGGGCGGTGCCGATTTGCCTGCGACCGGTTTTGCGATCGGAATCGAGCGTCTTCTTGAATCGATGAAGGCCGATAGTTCTCCGCTTCTTGTAGAGCCGCGGCAGAAGAGAATTTACGTGGCGCTCGCCGGCGTAGGTTTGGATGCGATAAAACGTTTTAGCAAGGTCCTCGGGGGATTCAATTCCGCTTTGTGTCTACTTAGAGAAAAGGGCCATGAGGTATTTTTCCATTTTCGGCCGGATGTTTCTCTGAAGTCCCAGCTCAGGGAGGCCGACAAGTGGGGCGCCCGCGCGGTTATAATTTTGGGCGAAGACGAATTAACAAAGGGCGTTATGACCCTGAAGGATTTTGAGTCGAAGGAAGAGAAGAAAGACATCGCGATAAGCGAGTTGGTAAGCATTTTTCGCTGGGATTAAAGCAGAAAACGCAGAGCGCAAAACTAAAGTTTAAAATTAAAAATTTGATTTGGCGGCTTAATTTTTGAATTTTCAATTTTGGTTTTGTACTTTTCGCTTTAAATTCTAAACTGACAAAAGGGTTAACACATGTTGCGGACTAACACCTGCGGCGAACTAAGAAAAACCGATATCGGAAAGACCGTCACGCTCTGCGGATGGATTGACACGCGGCGCGACCACGGCGGCCTTATATTCACGGACTTAAGAGACAGATGGGGCGTAACCCAGCTTGTCTTTAATCCCGAGAGAAACAGCGAAATCCACGAGAAGGCGGAGAAGATCAGGACGGAGTACGTCGTGCGCGTCCAGGGGAAGGTCGAGGCGCGTCCTGCCGGCACGGCGAACCCGAAGCTTCCGACGGGGGAGGTCGAAATCCTCGTCGACCACTTTGACGTCCTCAATTCGTCGCCGACGCCGCCTTTTGAGATTTCCGAGAATGCCGACGTCTCGGAAGATATACGGCTCAAGTACCGTTTCCTCGATATCAGGCGGCCGTCGATGCTGAGGAATTTGACTCAGCGCTACCGCATAACGAGAATCGCCCGCGAATACTTTGACGGCCTCGGCTTTCTCGAGATAGAGACGCCGTTCCTCACAAAGAGTACCCCTGAGGGCTCACGCGATTTTCTCGTTCCCTCAAGGCTTAACCCCGGCACTTTTTATGCCCTGCCGCAGTCGCCGCAGCTTTTCAAACAGATCCTTATGGTTGCCGGCATAGACCGCTATTTCCAGATTGTCCGCTGTTTCCGCGACGAAGACCTAAGGGCCGACCGCCAGCCGGAACACACCCAGATAGACGTCGAGATGTCGTTTGTCGAAGAAAACGATGTTATGTCCATTATGGAAGGCCTCCTCGCGCGGGTCCTCCGCGAAGTGCGCGGCGTCGAGGTAAAGCCGCCGTTTCGCCGTATCAGTTATCATGACGCGATGAACCAGTACGGCTCGGACAAGCCCGATCTGAGGTTCGATCTTAAAATCCGCGATTATTCGGACGCGCTGCGCGGCTCGGGCTTTAACGCTTTTGAGGAAGTCCTGAAATCCGGCGGCGTCGTGAAAGGGGTTTGTGTTCCCGGCGGCTCGCAATTTTCGAGGAAGGATATCGACGACCTTACTAAAGTGGCAAACAGCGCGGGCGCAAAAGGCCTCGCGTGGATGAAAGTGAAAGACGGCGGCGAAGTTGATTCGCCGATTAAGAAATTTTTTGACAAGTCTATTCTTGATAAAGTCGTGAGTGAAAGCGGTGCTAAGTCAGGAGATCTTTTGCTTGCCGTCGCGGACGAATGGCACACTGCCTGCGTCGCGCTCGGCGTCTTGAGGCTCGAGCTCGCTCGCCGGTTAAAACTCGCGGATAAGGAAAAGATCGAGCTTTGCTGGGTCGTTGATTTTCCGCTTTTCGATTATGATACCGAGGAGAAACGCCTCGTCGCGATGCACCATCCTTTCACGTCTCCCAAACCGGAAGACATTCCTCTTTTCGAAAAAGAGCCGCTCAAGGTGAGGGCGCGCGCTTATGACATTGTTCTCAACGGAGAGGAAATCGGAGGGGGGAGTATCCGTATCCATCAGCGGGAAGTACAGGAGCTGATGTTTAAGACTTTGGGTATCGGCAAGGAGGAGGCCGAGCAGAAGTTCGGATTTCTCCTGAGCGCTCTCGTTTTCGGCGCGCCGCCGCACGGCGGCATCGCCATCGGACTCGACCGGCTTACGGCCATGCTCATGGGGCTGGATTCTATACGCGACACAATCGCGTTCCCGAAGACTCAAAAAGGCGTCTGCCCGATGACGGAGGCCCCCTCAAATGTCTCGGCGAAACAGTTGAAAGAGCTGCACATACAAACAAAGTTGTAAGTTTTAAGTTGTAAGTTATAAGTAAAATCGCAAAGAAAAAAATTGCAAAAATCAAACGTTCTTTTGCTTACTGCTTAAACTTACAACTTATAACCTACAACTTATAACTGGTTTTCTATGGTTGAAAAAATCATAAACCTGCGTTCGGACGATGAGGCGATAAAGCTTTACGGCAGTCTCGATGAGAATCTGCGTTTTGCCGAGAAGCATTTTGACGTCCAGATCGCGGCCCGCGAGAGGAAACTCAGGATACG
Source organism: Candidatus Omnitrophota bacterium (assembly GCA_028711765.1). Classification (GTDB taxonomy): domain Bacteria; phylum Omnitrophota; class Omnitrophia; order Omnitrophales; family JAQTRP01; genus JAQTRP01. The sequence goes on from JAQTRP010000007.1 coordinate 12,616, forward strand.
GGGAGATCACCGCGGCGTGAGGCAGGCGACGGATTTTTTCCTTGAGCATCTTGCGGTAATCCGCGGCGAGCTGGGAGAGCCGCGCGATCCGGCAGGCCCCAAGGCTCTTCTGGGAGAGGAGCGCGTTCCCGTGAAGCCCGCGCTTGAGTTTTTCCATAAGGGCAAGGTAATCAGGGCGCGTACGAAAAATCAGGAGCGTTATATCGCGGCGGCGCAGAAATACGACGTCGTCTTCAGCATAGGCCCCGCCGGCACGGGAAAGACATATCTCGCGATGGCGGTGGCGGTGGATTATCTTAAAAAACGCCGGGTAAGCCGCATAATCCTGACGCGCCCGGCCGTCGAGGCGGGGGAGAGCCTGGGATTTCTTCCGGGCGATATGTACGCCAAGATCAATCCGTACCTCCGGCCCCTTTACGACGCGCTTTATGATATGATGGACGCGGAGGAGGTGGCGCGCTATGTCGATAGGGGCGTCATCGAGATTGCGCCGCTCGCCTTTATGCGCGGCCGCACCCTCAACGATTCTTTTGTGATACTCGACGAGGGACAGAACACGACCCACTGGCAGATGAAAATGTTTCTTACGCGGCTCGGTTTTTCCTCCAGGGCGATTATCACGGGAGATATTACGCAGGTCGACCTGCCCGAGAAGAAGCGCTCGGGCCTAATTGAAGTGCAGGCGATTTTAAAAAGGGTCAAGGGAGTAAAATTTTGTTACCTTACGCGGCGCGACGTGGTGCGGCATAAGGTTGTACAGGATATTGTGAGGGCCTATGAGAAACATTCTGAATCCAAGGAGTGACCGTGGCATCGGTTTTAACATCGCTAGCCGCTTCTTTGCCTTCGCGGCGGCCTTTGTCGCCATCGTCCTGATTATATCGTTTGACCGTGGCAGGCATATATGGAAAAAGGATTTTAAAGTAGGCGAGCCCGCGCCGTGCAGCGTATATTCGCCGTTTGATTTTTCCGTATTGAACGAGTCGAAGACCAAACTCGCGAAAGAAACCGCCGCGGCGGCCGTCCTTGACGTTTATAATATCGATCAGGCGGTGAATCAATCTGTTTTTCAGGCGCTAGACGATGTTTTTGCGATCGTTAAAGAACGCCAGAAGTTACCCCCCGAGAAACGCATGGAGGGTGGTACGCCCCCCGTGATTTCCGAAGCTAATTTTCGTATCTTTCTTGAAACGGATGCCGAGGGCGCGAAACAGCTTTTACGTTCGGCGTCGGACCCGGTTTTGGCCGAAGGCGTTATTGATTCCGCTCAGAAGTCGGCTCTCTTGTCGGACAGTAAGAATAAGATACTTGTCGTAAAGCCCGGAGACAAGGTCGAAACGGAGCTCAGCGTGAAAGACCTTGTTACGGCGGATAAGGTCTCGGCCGCTATCGAGAAACGCCTGGGAGAGGCAGTGAAGGAGCGCAAGCTACGCGCCGCCCTTGTTGAACTTGCGGCCGCGGCAATGAAGCCGAATCTTGTTTTCTTGGGTGACGAGACGGCAAGGCGCAAGAAGGCGGCCGAGACGGCCGTGGCGACCCTGTATGACAAGATCCAAAAGAACGAGCTTATCCTCGAGCGCGGCCGCATCGTTACCGGGAAAGAATTCTCATTGCTTGAGGAGATCGAGAATAAGGTAATAGCCACACAGACACGGAACAAGCTTTTCGGTGTGGGATTAATTTGCCTTATCGCGTTCTCAGTTCTGGCGAGTTACCTCTATTATTTTGAAAGGGAGCTATACGGTTCCCTGCGTATCATTCTGCTCATTAACGTGGTTCTTGTAGCCACCGTTTTCCTCGAAAAAGTCGCCGTTTCATTGCCCCACCTGAACGCCTATTTTATGCCGGCAAGCCTCGCAGCCCTTTTGCTTTCCGTGTTGATAAGGCCGCGCCTTGGGGTTCTGGGCGCCTTTATGATTTCTATTTTTAGCGGTCTCCTCACCAATTTTAAGGGAGATATTTTCTTTTTCATTTTGCTCGGAAGTCTCACCGGTACTTACGCCACCATCGGCCTGAGAAAACGCTCGCAGTTTCTCGAAGTCGGCGCCCTGATCGGTATCGTGAATTTTTCGTGCATATTCAGTTACAATTTGCTGATGGGGTCAAGCGCCAATACGTCTTTACAGATCGCGGTTTTAGGTCTTGTGAACGGCCTTCTTATTTCGATGCCGCTTTTTTTCATCGCGCTTCCCGTTTTCGAGCACGTGTTTGGCATGACTACCGACGTGACCTTACTTGAGCTTTCGGACCTTAATCATCCGCTCTTGAGGAGGCTTGTGATAGAAGCGCCCGGTACATATCATCACAGCCTTGTCGTCGCGAATTTGGCCGAGGCGGCCTGTGAGGCGATAGGGGCGGATGCCCTCCTCGCGCGGGTAGGTTGTTATTTCCACGATATCGGCAAGATCGAGAAGGCAGAATATTTCGCCGAGAACCAGAATATGCGAGAGGGGAGCAGGCACGAGAAGCTTTCTCCGTCGATGAGTTGTCTTATAATCACAAGTCACGTCAAGGACGGCATAGAGCTCGCTAGGAAATACAAGCTGAAGGGTATCATAATCGATTTCATCGCCGAACATCACGGGACAAGCACAGTTTACTATTTTTACAAAAAGGCGTTGGACGAGCAGAGGCCGGAAGACGAAGAGGTCCGCGTGGATGATTTCCGCTATACCGGGCCGAGGCCGCGGAGGAAGGAGACGGCCGTTACGCTCCTTGCCGACTCGGTCGAGGCCGCTTCGCGGACCCTTCAGGATCCGGCCCCCGCGAGCCTTGGCGGCCTTGTGAAGAAGGTTATTAACGATAAGTTTATCGACGGCCAGCTCGATGAATGTGACCTGACCATTCAAGACTTAAAGAAGATCGAAGAGAGTTTCACGCGCAGCCTGATGGGCGTTTTTCATACGAGGATTGAATATCCCGCTAATGATAAAAGTTAACGTGACGAATCACGCCCGGCGCTTTAAGGTTTCGCTTGCCGGATTAAAGCGGGCGGCTGTTTTCGTGCTTAAGCGTTTCCGGATTCGTTCGGGAGAGCTCAACGTTCTTTTGGTTTGTGACCGCGAGATACGGCGTTACAACCGCCGTTTTTTGCACCGCGACCGCCCGACTGATGTAATTGCCTTTCAGGGTGAATGTCTAAGGCGCGTTCAGGCGCCGTTTTTGGGCGATATTGTTATCTCGCTCGAACGGGCGAAGAAACAAGCCGCTCTTTATAAGAGTACTTTTAAGCGCGAGGCATACCTTTATCTCATCCACGGTATCCTTCATATTATGGGTTATGACGACCGTGCTAAGGCCGGTCGACGGCGGATGGAGATATTGCAGGCGTCGTTTTTAGAAAGAATATTGTAAAGCGGGGATTCGAACGATGAAAAAACACTTTAAAGAATTAATGATAGGTTTCAGGAATAGTTTCTTTGCGGGTATCGCCGTTTTACTGCCGCTTTGGGTTACAGTTGTGGTTGTCAGGTTTTTGGTTGTCTGGATGAACCGTTTCTTAGTAAATCCTATAGCGTCCATTGTCAAGGTTAGCCTCGGATGGACCGGAATGGAGCCTGTCTTCTGGACGGCGAAGATCGTAGTTTTCTTCGCGATAATATTCGCCATAGCCCTCATCGGTATGGTGGCGCGCACAATCGTCATGAAGCGTCTCATCAACTTCGGTGAAGGTATCCTGCTCAGGATCCCTCTTATACGAAACGTCTATCGCGCGGTGCAACAACTGAGAGACACGTTTCTTATTAACAAGAGGAATATTTTCCAGCGTGTCGTCCTCATAGAGTTTCCGCGCCCGGGAATTTTCTCCATCGGTTTTGTTACTGCGGAATCAGGCGGGGGGATACCCGAGCTACAAGACAAAGATCTTATAAATGTTTTTGTCCCGACCTCACCCAATCCGACGACGGGATTCTTCCTGATGGTGCCACGTAGCGAGGCGAAGCCGCTTTCTATGTCGATTGAAGACGGAATCAAATTAGTTATTTCGGGAGGTGCGCTTCCGCCGAGTGACTGGAAGAAATGACCATCCAGAAAACCCAAGCCATTGTCATTAAGCGCTCGCCGCTAAGGGAAAGCTCCTATCTCGTCACACTCTACACAAAAGATTTCGGTAAGATCCGGGCGGTTTCCAAGGGGATACGCTCGGCGCAAAGCGGCAGGTCTTCGCATTTTGAGCTTTTTAACTGGCTCGAGATTCTATTCTACGAAAAAAAGCGCAGCGATACCTTTCTATTAACTGAGTCAAGCGTTGTGGATTCTTTCCCGCGCATCCGAAAAGATATTGAGTGTGTCGGGTGGGCAAGCTATCTGCTTGAGCTTGTTGACGCGGCGGCGGAACTGCACGAGCCGAATGAGGAACTTTTCCAGATTCTCGCCGATACGCTATCTCACTTAGGACTTTATGATTCGGAGCTTCTCGTCCGTGCATTTGAGACTAAGCTGCTCCATTCGATGGGTTATCTGCCGGATTTCGAGCGCTGCAGCGCCTGCAATGGCAGCCTCACGAAGGCCTTTTTTGTTTTTCACGACGGCAGCCTCGTGTGCGAGCGTTGCCGGAAGGGGATCGGGCGCGGACGGCCCATTTCTCAGGGCGCGGTAAAGGCCTTGAGATTTATTCTGTCACATCCGCTCCATAAGGCCTGGCAGCTTAAAGATAAGGGGAGTGTTTTGAGCGAGACCTCGTCTTTACTGCGCTATCTTGCCTCTATGAAATACGAACGCAGATTCAAGACGCTGCATTTTTTGGGAGAGATTGTTACACCCGAGAAGGGCAAGAAGAGTTTTAAGGCGCCTAATCAGTAAGGCTTAGGACCACCAGCACGAGGACAATCAGGATAATTTGTACGGCATTCAATATCCACGACATAGTTATAATTCTTATCGGCCTTCTTTGACGCAGACTTTAGCAAGCACTAACCCGTGCACCAGGAGCTGGTTTCATAAGTACTTGCACACCTTTATGTACCTGGTACCGGTTCCGCGAATACGGTACCAGGTACATAAAGTTACCCCCAAAGGCATTTGCAGATACTTATGAAACCGCTTCCAGGTACGTAAAGGCAACTTTGACTTATGAAACCGGCTCCAGGTACTGGGTACCGCATGTCCGGATCCGGTACCCAGTACCTGATATGGCCCGTATTTGAACTTACGGGATTTACGTGGTAAACTTATAGTTGGAGCAGGATAAGCTCAGGTACCAAGTACCGGGTCTTTGTACTTGTACAGGTGCCTGGTGCCGGATTAATGGGATCGGTAGCAGGCACCTGAGGGAGTTTAAAATAATGGATATGTTTGTTTATTTGGACCAAAATAATGTTGGGGACAGCGAAAGTCAGCCTGAGCAGTTGAGGAAAAAGCAGGATGAGTTTCTGGATGTGTATTCTTTGTATTTAAAGACCGGCTCTCGCTGGATAAAGGAAGAGGCCATTCTTAAGGCCTATGAGCTCCATATGCTTGATAAGAGATTTTCGTTTGAAATATAGAAAAGCAGCTGTAAGCTTTAAGTTGTAAGCTATAAGTAAAGACAAATCTCAGGAATAAAAGCGGGTTGCAAAACAACCCGCTTTTTTGCTTTTTAGGGATTTGTTTTTATTTATAGCTTAAGGCCTGCCTGACGGCAGCCAGGCTTACAGCTTATAGCTGATAACTTACAGCTGACTTAAAACTGCTTTAATAATTGCTCACTGCGTGTTATAATCCCCACCTCAAAAATCCTGCTATTTTTCTGTATATAATTCACGTCAGGTACCAGGTACCGACCCCTTAACCCGTGTACCAGGTACCGGATACTGACATACGGTACCTGGTACACGATCTTGCACCTGGTACCTGATGAGGTCCATAACTTATGTTTGGAAGGCATATCCCGGAAGATTTCGTGACGGAGCCCGATTTATTGAAAAAACTCCCTACGTATCTCTTTGTCGAGATAGATAAGAAAAAGCGCGAGGCCCAGGCCAAAGGCAAAGACATCATCGACCTTGGTATCGGAGACCCCGATCTGCCCACGCCCGCTTTCATAATTGACGCTCTTGAACGCGCCGCGCGCGATCCCGCGAACCACCGCTATCCGTCCAATCAGGGCCTTAGGGTTTTAAGGGAGGCGATAGCGACTTGGTATAAGGAACGGTTTCACGTCGCGCTTGATCCTGATGAGGAAATACTGCCTCTAATCGGGTCAAAGGAGGGGATTGCCCACGCGCCGCTTGCCCTCGTCAATCCCGACGATCTGGTGCTTATACCCGATCCCTGCTATCCGCCTTATTATTCGGGAACCCTTATGGCAGGGGCCGAGCCGTACCGTATGCCGCTTGTGGCGGCGAACGAATTTCTCCCCGATTTCGGCGCGCTTGACAGGTCCACGAAACAGCGCGCGTCGCTTCTTTTTATCAATTATCCCGGAAACCCGACGGGTGCCTGTGCCACGCGGGATTTCTTCGATGAAGCGGTCAATTTCGCGGTCGAGAATCGCATAATGGTGGCTCATGACGCGGCTTATACCGAAATCTATTTTGACAACATGCCGCCTCCGAGTTTTCTTGAGGCTAAAGGTGCAAAAGAGGTCGGGATAGAATTTCATTCGCTTTCAAAGACGTTCAACATGACGGGGTGGCGCATCGGTTTTGCCGTAGGCAACCGCAAAATGATACGGTGTCTCGCGCAGCTTAAGGGCCATTTCGACTCCGGTGTTTTTCAGGCAATACAGCTTGCCGCGGTCGAGGCATTGAAAAAAGGCGGCCCGTCCGCGGCGGAAAACAGACACGTTTTCGAGGAGCGCCGCGATGTTTTAGTCAACGGCCTCAGGAAAATCGGATGGGATGTCCCCATGCCGAAAGCGACATTTTATGTGTGGCTTCCGGTGCCGCCGGGTTACACCTCGGCCGAGTTGTGCATGAAACTATTGGAGGGTGCCGGCGTAGTCGCGACACCCGGCGTGGGTTTTGGCCCGAACGGCGAGGGCTATATCCGTATGACGATAACCGTTCCGGTGGCAAGGCTTGAGGAAGCAGTAAAGCGCGTAAAAGCGCTCCACGGTTAACCCCGTTGCCTGCCTGCCGGCAGGCAGGGTTAGCGAGTGAGCCGGTGAGCGCCTGCCTGCCGGTAGGCAGGGGTTAGCCAGTTAGTGGGTTAACCGGCTAACAGGCTAACTGGCACACCGGCTTACAAAGTAGGACATATGGCGACGGCATTCATAGGCGTAGGCTCAAACATCGGTGACAGGGAAACTTTTCTTAACCTTGCCTTGGGATTACTCAAACAAGATCCTAGTATTAAGGTTGAAAAGACTTCGCCTGTCTACGAAACCGATCCGGTCAGCGGCATTCCGCAAGGGAAATACCTGAACGCGGTGTGGCAGGTTAGCACCGATCTCACGCCGGAGCGGCTTTTGGACGTTCTCCGGGGCATAGAGAAAGCGCTCGGGAGGGAGCGGAAAGAACGCTTCAGCCCGCGCACCATCGATCTCGATATACTTTTTTACGACCAGTTTATCTATTCTTCCGAGCGGCTTACGGTGCCCCATCCGAGGCTTCACGAGCGTTTCTTTGTGCTTCGTCCGCTCGCCGATCTTAGCCCGGATCTCCTGCATCCTATGATCCGCCGTTCGGTGAAAGATTTGCTGGGAGAAGTTGAGCGCAAGCTGGGCGTTCAGGCGCTTTAGTTATGAAAGTTATTGTTTCAGCGCGTGCCTTAGCGCGCGAAATGGATAGATTGAGGCGTCAGGGAAAGACAGTCGGTTTTGTCCCGACGATGGGCGCGTTGCATGACGGTCATCTCTCGCTCATACGGCGCGCGCGCCGCAAAAACAATGTTGTTGTAGTCAGCATCTTTGTCAATCCGATTCAGTTTGGCCACGGTGAGGACTTCACACGTTATCCGCGCCCCGTCGGGCGCGATAAGACGCTTTGCCTGAGGGCGGGCGTCGATTATATTTTTATGCCGCGGCCGGCGAGTCTTTATCCGAAGGGTTTTGGGACTTTCGTCGAGGCGACGGAGCTTTCAAGGCCGCTTTGCGGGGCCAAGCGGCCGGGGCATTTTCGCGGTGTCACTACGGTAGTGGCGAAACTTTTCAATATCGTCAAGCCGCACGCGGCGTATTTCGGCGCGAAGGATTACCAGCAGGCAGTTGTAGTCCGCCGCATGGCGCGCGACCTTAATTTCGATATTAAAATCGAAATATGCCCGATCATCCGCGAGCGGGACGGCGTCGCGATGAGTTCCAGGAATGTTTATTTAAGTCCCGAAGAGAGGCGGCGCGCCCGGTCGCTTTCAGAATCGCTTCGATACGCGTGGAAAATGATTAATAAAGGGGAGCGCAGCGCGCAAAAAATAAAAGCGGCGATTCGCTCGATTCTTGGGAAGAATGTTTCGAAGATCGATTACGTTGAGATTGTGCGTCTGGATAATCTTACGGTGCTTAAACGTTTGAGCGGTAGAGCGCTCATTGCGCTCGCCTGTTTCGTCGGACGCACGCGGCTTATTGATAATGTTGTCGTAAAGGTATGAAAGGGTTAAATCCATGTGGATAAAAATGCTGAAATCGAAGATCCATCGCGCTACCGTGACGGATGCCAATCTGGAATACGAGGGAAGCGTTACGGTGGATCAGGATCTTTTGGATGGGGCGCATTTGATCGCGGGCGAGAAGGTACTGATCGTAAATCTTACGAACGGCGTTAGGATAGAAAGCTATGCCATGGCCGGCAAGCGCGGGTCAGGTACTATTTGCATGAACGGCGGCGCGGCGCACCACGCCAAACACGGCAATAAGGTGATAATCATGAGTTTCTGCGAGCTCTTGGAAGAGGAGGCGTTAAAATTCAAGCCTTACGTTGTCCTCGTGGATGATAAAAATAAGATTGTCGGTGTCCGCCGTAGTGTTAATCCATAAAAGGAGTAGCGGGAAAATCCAAAGTTTAAAAGTCAAACTGCAAAATCAAAGCGTAAAAGTTTAAAATATCGCATTAAAATATAAAACCGTACCTGTACACCTTAGTTTTGGATTTTAAATTTTAATTTTGCATTTTGCGTTTTAATCTTTGATTTATCTATCTGCTCGCTACTATAATCAAATCAAAGGGGAGCTTATATGACTTTGCTTAAAAAACCCGAATTCAGAGAAGAAGAACAGTATAAACACAAACTTCGCGAGGAGATTTTTCAGCTGAAGAAGAAACGCAATGCTATCATCCTCGCCCACAATTATCAGCGTGACGAAATCCAGGAGATAGCGGACATTACCGGCGATTCGCTCGAGCTTTCGCGCGCCTGTACGAGGGTGAAGGAAGAAGTCATCGTATTCTGCGGTGTTCACTTTATGGCCGAGACGGCGAAGATCCTCAACCCGCACAAAACAGTTTTGTTGCCGGTGCTCGAGGCGGGTTGTCCCTTGGCCGAGATGATTACGATAGAAAAGCTAAAGGCACTCAAGGCCGAGCATCCCGGTGCTGCCGTCGTTTCCTATGTTAACTCTCCCGCCGAAATAAAAGCGGAAAGCGATATTTGCTGCACATCGTCGAACGGTATAAAAGTTGTCAAATCGCTTAAGGAGAATAAAGTTATTTTTGTGCCCGACAGAAACCTCGCGCGTTGGGTGCAACTTAACGTCCCCGAGAAAGAGCTGATTATCTATCCCGGATTTTGCATTACTCATATGCGTGTTAAGGAAGAGGAAGTTTTGAAAGCGAAGGCGGAACATCCGGGGGCCGTCCTGCTTGCCCATCCCGAGTGCGAGCCCGATGTTTTAAAGCACGCGGATTGTATAACGAGCACGGCGGGGATGTTTACCTACGCGAAGCAGTCGCCGGCGAAGGAATTTATCATCGCTACGGAAAAAGGCATGCTTTATCGCCTCGGCAAGGAGAATCCCGATAAGAAATTTTATCTGCCTTCGGAGCATTTAATCTGCGCCACCATGAAGCTTACGACCCTCGGATGGATTTTGCACGCCCTTGAATTTATGGAATACGAAGTGACGGTCGACGAGGATATCAGGCAGCGCGCGATCCGCGCCATAACAAGGATGCTCGAGGTAAAATGAAAAAGCTAAGGATCGGTATCATCGGTTGCGGCACCATAGGTTCTGCGCTCGCCCGCGCGGTTGAGAGACGTTTTTCGAAACACGCACACCTCGCCTATATAGCGGAGCTTGACCGTCCGAAGGCAGATAGGCTCATCCATTCACTCAAGGCAAAACCGTTACTTCTCTCTATTGCTCAGTTGGTCAAGCGCTCCGATTTCATTATCGAGGCCGCGTCGGCCAAGATCTCTGGCGGGATAGCTCATTCGGCGCTCAAGCGGAATAAAGAAATTCTTGTTATGAGCGTCGGCGGCCTCCTCGCTTCTTTTTCCTCCCTTGAACGGATTCTTAAATGTACAAAGGGGACCCTCTATATTCCATCGGGCGCCGTGGCGGGTATAGACGCCGTGCTTGCCTCCCGCGAGGGGAAGATACGTTCGGCGACCCTTATAACCCGAAAGCCGCCGGCGGGTCTTCGCGGCGCGCCGTTTTTTAAGACTTCGAAGATTAAACTCGAACGCGTCCGCAAGGAAACGCTTATTTTCGAAGGGAACGTCATCCAGGCCGTGAAGGCGTTTCCGAAGAATGTCAATGTGTCGGCGCTCCTCGCCCTTGCGGGTATCGGCCCGCGCAAGACAAAGGTCAGGCTTTACACCTCGCCCAAATATACAAAGAACTCCCACGAGATTATAGTCGAGGGTGATTGCGGCGTTGTCCACACCCGCACCGACAATATGCCGTCCAAAGAGAATCCCAAGACGAGCGCGTTAGCGATCCGCTCGGCAGAGGCATTGCTCACCAAGGTGTTTAGCCGCTTCAAAGTCGGCACTTAATTTCGTATTGCGTATTGCGTGATGTGTATTGCGCAAAATTTTTTTGTGCTTTTACGCAATACACAATACCTGCCTGCCGGCAAGGCAGGCGCACGACGCATGACGAAACTCAAAATGCCTTCAGAAATCATAATCCAGGGCGCCCGCCAACATAACCTAAAGAATATCAGCCTCAAGATCCCGCGCCACAAGATTACTGTCATTACCGGCCTCTCCGGTTCGGGCAAATCCTCTCTGGCTTTCGATACGATTTACGCCGAAGGCCAGCGCCGTTACGTCGAGAGCCTTTCTTCCTACGCGCGGCAGTTTCTCGAGCGGCTCGAGAAGCCGGACGTCGACCATATCTCAGGTCTCGCGCCGAGCATTTCGATAGACCAGAAACACTTCACCCACAACCCGCGCTCGACGGTAGCCACCGTAACCGAAGTTTATGATTTCCTGAGACTCCTTTATTCGAAGCTCGGCGACGTCCATTGTTATAAATGCGGCCGTCTTGTCGGGAGGCAATCTATTTCTGAAATAGTCCAGCGCGTTTTTGAGTTAAAGAAGGGGGAAGTTTTTAAGCTCCTGGCGCCTTTGGCGCGGGCGAGAAAAGGCGAATACAAAGATCTTTTCCGCGACCTCCTTAAGAAAGGTTATAGCTCCGTGCGCGTCGACGGCAAGATCCTTGATTGCTCGAAGGAAATTCCGCTTCACAAGACCAAGCGGCACGACATAGATGTGGTAGTGGATACGCTACGCGTGGATGAAAAATACCGTGACCGGCTTGAGAAATCGCTCGCTATAGCGCTGGAGTTGGGCAAAGGGGCGTGCTTTGTTTTAGTAGGTGACGCTTCGCGTCCTAAGGTTATCCCGTTTTCCTCCGAGCGGCATTGTTCCAATTGCGGTTTGGACCTCGGAGACTTTACGCCGAATATGTTCTCGTTCAATTCCCCGTATGGGGCCTGCCCCTCGTGCCGCGGCCTCGGTCACGTTTCTAAAATCGCCGCGGGCCTGGTTATTAAAGATGAGTCAAAACCCCTCCTCAGGGGCGCGATCTCGGAGGAGGTGTATTTTTCCTTTAATAAATATGTCATCGAGGAACTTGTCCATGAGCTCAGGGAGCGCTTCGAATTTGATCTCCATACGCCTTACCGGGATCTGCCCGGTGAGGTTAAAGACGCCTTTTTCTGGGGTTCCGAAGACATAACAGGCCTTCTCGAAGAGCTCCAGCATCTTTTTTACAGCACGCGTTCGGAAGTCATCAAGGAAAAGGTGAGGCGGTTTATCCGTGAAGATGTTTGCCATGTTTGTAACGGAGGACGGCTCAAGAAAGAGAGCCTCGGCGTCCGGATTGGCGGTAAAAATATTGTCGAACTGTGCTCGGCCTCCGCGAAGGAGGCCTTTGATTTTATTGATGAGCTCCGCTTTAGGGGTGAGAAGGCGAAAGTGGCGGAGCCGATCCTGAAGGAAATAAGAGGAAAGCTTAAGTTTCTCGTCGATGTGGGGCTGCATTACCTCACGCTCGAGCGGACCGTCAATACCCTCGGCGGCGGGGAGCTGCAAAGAATACGGCTCGCGAGGCAGATCGGCGTCGGCCTCGCCGGCGTTTTATATGTTCTGGATGAGCCCACCATCGGTCTTCACCCCAGAGACAACGAACGGCTCTTGAAATCGCTTGAGGCTTTGTGCGAGATGAAGAATACGGTTGTGATTGTCGAACACGACGAGGCGACCATCCGCAGGGCGGACCATGTGGTAGATCTCGGGCCCGGCGCGGGGCCCCGGGGCGGGGCTATTGTGGGTGAAGGGCGCCCGAGTGACTTAAAACGTTTTCCCGAGTCTCTTACTTTTAAATATTTAAATCACGAGCTCAAGATTGCCCTGCCGAGCCGGAGAAAAGATTATCAAAAAACAAGTTCTATTTGGGTAAAAGGTGCCAAGGAGCACAACTTAAAGAAGATAGACGCTCGTTTTCCGCTCGGCTGTTTCATTTGTGTCACCGGTGTCTCGGGCTCGGGCAAGAGTACCCTTGTCCACGATATTTTGTTCCAGGCCCTGCACAATAAAATTTGGAAGACGTCCTATCGCGTGGGGCGCCATAAATGTTTGGAGGGTGCCGAGCAGATTAACGGTGTAGTTGAAATCGATCAGTCGCCGATCGGCCGCAGCCCAAGGTCAAATCCGGCGACCTACACCGATATTTTCACGCCGATCCGGAATCTTTTTTCCCAAACGCCCGAGGCGCGTCTCAGAAGTTATTCGGCGGGCCGTTTCAGTTTCAATACGCGGGGCGGCCGTTGCGAGACCTGCGGCGGCGAGGGCTTCCAGAAGCTCGAGATGAGCTTTCTGCCCGACCTCATGGTTCTGTGCGAGACCTGCGGCGGCGGGCGCTATAACGAAGAGACCCTCAGCGTGCGTTATAAGGGTAAGAACATCGCCGAGGTTCTCGATCTTTCGATCGACGAGGCGTACGAACTTTTCGCCAATATCCCGAGGCTGCGCGAGCGGCTCTCGCTCCTTCGCCGCATAGGTCTCGGATATCTCAAGCTGGGGCAGTCCTCTACTACGCTTTCCGGAGGAGAGGCCCAGCGCATAAAACTCGCCTTTGAGCTCGGCAAAAGGACAAAGGCGAGCGTGCTCTACATACTTGACGAGCCCACGACAGGGCTGCATTTTGCCGATGTGAGCCACCTTCTTCAGGCGTTATTTGAGCTGAGGGATGAGGGGCATACCGTGGTGGTTATTGAGCACAATCTGGATGTGGTTAAGATGGCGGATTATATCATCGATCTCGGCCCCGAAGGCGGCGAGGGGGGAGGGCGCGTCGTTGCCTCGGGTTCGCCGGAGGAAATAGCTCACTCGAAGCAATCCTATACGGGTAATTATCTCAGAAATTATTTGAATTAGCCGCGGGCTTCTGATAATATGACTTCGTAAGGAACATCAATAGTCTATTTCGAGGCGTTAAAATATTTTCCGAAGGGGGAATAAAATGATAACGGAAATTGGAATTGTAGCCGGTGACATATGGCATTATTTGGATCAGCACCAAAAGGGAACGCTGGATGATATGGTCGTGTCTATCAAGAAACCGAAAGGCCTTATTCTCATGGGTCTCGGCTGGCTTGCAAGGGAGGGCCATGTAACGCTCCTTGAAAAGGGTGGGACCTACGAAGCCACACTGACACGCAGATAGAAGTTGGCGACCCTTTTAGTATACTCTCCTGATTACCACGTAGATTTAGAGGGGCATGTTTTTCCTACCGCCAAGTATCATAAACTCGCCGAGCGCTTAAAGAAAGAGCTTAGACTTCCCCCTCCGTTTTGGGTTGAGTCCAAACCCGCTTCGCGCGAAGATATCCTTCTTGTTCATAGCCCCAAGTTTATAGATAAACTCGAGCGCGGCTCGCTTTCGTGGGATGAAATATTCACGCTCGAGCTGCCGTTTCAGCCGGAGGTTTACCGGTTTTTCCTTCTTACGGTAGGCGGGACCATACTTGCATCCGAGATCGCGGTTGAGAATGGCATCGGCATTCATCTCGGCGGCGGATTTCATCACGCCTTTCCGGACCACGGCGAGGGGTTTTGCCTCTTGAATGATGTCGCGGTGGCGGTAGCGAAGCTTCTTAAGGAAGGGAAGAAGAAGCGCATTCTTATCGTGGATCTCGATCTCCATCAGGGAAACGGGACGGCTTATATCTTCAGGGACGAACCGCAAGTCTTTACCTTTTCGATGCACGAAGAAGAAAATTATCCCGCGCATAAGCCGCCGGGGAAATTGGATGTCGGGCTTCGCGGCGGTACCGACGATAAGGAATATTGCGGGCTTCTTAAGAAGAGCCTTGGTGAAATCGAGAAACAGTTCACGCCCGATATGATTTTTTATCTTGCGGGCGCCGATCCTTATAAGGACGATCAGTTAGGACGGCTCGATCTTTCGATAGAGGGCTTAAGACAGAGAGACGGGATTGTGCGTGATTTCGCAAAGAGACTGAATACGCCTGTCTGCGTTACCTTGGCGGGCGGTTATGCCCGCAATGTGGAAGATACGGTAACGATTCATTTTAATACCGCGAAGATGTTCTTGAATATGGTGTAGGTATTAGCTTGGTTTATTCCTTGCAGGGACGTTCGCAATTCCCCAGCGAGGAATTGCTCACTCGCTTCCGGCCCCTCGGCTAGTCACCGTGCGCCTCGGGGCCTCCAGACGCCCTGCTACGGAACAAACCAAGCCGCCTTACCGTCATTGCGGGGATACAATCACAAGGGGAGTCCGAAGGCCGACGCGGCAATCTAAGAGCTAAACAGCTATTTTTATACTTACTAGGAAAAATCGGGACATCGAGTCCCGATTTTTCCTAGGGGAACATTGGAGGCAAAGGGAGGATATAATCATGAAAGGTCTTGTGATATTTTCGATGGCGTCGTCAAGGAAGGAAGCCGAGAGGATCAAAAACGCGCTGCTTAAAAAACGTTGCGCGGCGTGCGTCAACATCATCAAGGATGCCAAGTCTTTCTTCTGGTGGAAAGGAAAAATCGACAGCGCGAAGGAAACCCTTCTTATTGTTAAAACCACCGGAAGGAATTTCAAAAAGTGCGCCCGTCTGATAAGAGAGAACCACTCCTACGAAGTCCCTGAGATTATAGCCCTTCCGATAGTCGACGGCGATACAGCGTATTTGAAATGGCTTAAAAATCCGTGAGGGTAAATATCGTATCTCGTTGTTAGTATCTCGTATCTCGCAAAAATGTACAGCGCACTTTTATTTCTCTTCGAGATACTAGATACGAGAAACGAGACACGATTTTTTAAAGGCGCGGCGGGGAAGCGACCGAGAAGAATCGCGCTTTCTGCGGATTAGGATTTGAAACGGTATGTTTCAGCGAAGCGTCAAAGTAGAGCGCATCCTGTTTTTTAAGCGCGTAGGTATCCTTATCTAAAAGCACCTCGATAGATCCCTCGATAACGTAGATAAATTTCTCAACGCCCCTTTCGCACTGCTCGGATTTCATTCTGGTCTTGGGCGACATATTGACAAGGAGAGGCGTCATTTTCTTTTTAAGCACGTCCTGCGTCAAGAGTTCCACCTGGATTTTCTGAGACGGCCGTAGTTCCGCCTTGAGCGGCTCGCCACGCTGTAAGGCGGTTTTCTGTTTTCTGTCATCAAGCTCCTGATAAAGCTCTGCCACGGTTATTCCCAACGCGTCGGCGATGCGCTTGTGGCTGTCTACCGTCCCGGTCATGATGCCGGTCTCGATGCGCGAGAGGGTGGCCTGGGCCACGCCCGTTTTTTCCGCGAGTTCTATAAGGGTTACATCCTTTGCCTTCCTGAGTTCCCGTATTCTTTTTCCGATGTGCATGGTTTTCGTCCTTTCTTATTGGTCAATCTAGGTATGCAGATTTATCAAGATTATAGCACTTGCAAGCCGAGGGTCAAGACAAAGCGATTAGGGTTTTCCCTGGCCCCTGAGTCACCCCCTTTGCCGATATGTTTTTAATGCATATTTTTGTTGACAAAAGTGGAAATATGTATATACTCATCACTTAAGAAACGCGCGCTGTTTTATTAAGAAAGGAGGTGATAAAGCGATGAAAAGACCGACATTTTTGGCTGTAATTGCCATCGTGCTCTTTATTTCGGCAGGTTTTCTTATGAGGCCCGGCTATCTCAGGGCAGCCGACGGGGCAGTTAAGGTATCCGCCGCATCAGTGGTTTCTAAGGTGAATATCAACACTGCCTCCAACGGAGAGCTTGAGCAGGTGCGTGGCATTGGTCCGGTCCTTGCCGGCCGCATTGTCCAATATCGGAACGAGAACGGTAAGTTCTCGAAACTCGAAGATTTGGCCAATGTTAAAGGCATAGGTGGGGCCAATTTTCAGAAAATTAAGGAACAGGTGGCCCTGTAATTTGGCCGCGTTTGTTCCGTCGAAAAGGCAGGTTTGACGGGGAGGGCTCTCGAGGGCCCTCCCCGCAGTTTTCAGGTATTGCGATTGTGTACCTGGTACCGAGCCATTTAATTCGGTACCAGGTACACGACGAAAAGATTGATTTTTTTCGGGTTCGTGGTAGAATTACACCTCTTCTTCGTTTCAATATAGGTAGTTTATTTACCTGTTCGGCGGGGTGTGATTGTGCCTAAGTCTTCTAATTTCCAAGAGTTAATTCAAAATCTCAATCAGTATTGGGCTAAGCAAGGTTGCTTGCTTGCCCAGCCTTATGACCTTGAGGTCGGCGCGGGCACTTTTTCTCCTCATACCTTCCTAAGGGCTTTAGGCCCAAAGCCTTGGCACGTCGCCTACGTTGAGCCCTCGCGGCGCCCCACGGACGGCCGTTACGGCGAAAATCCCCAGCGCCTCCAGCATTATTACCAGTATCAAGTAATTCTCAAACCGGCGCCCGTCAATTCTCAGGATTTATATTTAGACAGCCTCCGCTATGTCGGGATTGATGTTGACGGCCACGACATCCGTTTTGTCGAAGACGATTGGGAGTCTCCGACTTTAGGCGCGTGGGGGCTCGGATGGGAGATATGGCTCGACAGCCTTGAGGTGACGCAGTTTACGTATTTCCAGCAGTGCGGCGGCATCGATCTTGATCCGATATCCGTCGAGCTTACCTATGGGCTCGAACGCCTCGCGATGTTTATTCAGGGGAAGCAGAGCGTTTTTGATATTAAATGGAACGATACCGTCACCTACGGTGAGGTCCACCTCGAGACCGAGAAGCAATTTTCGCGTTTCAATTTTGAAGAGGCCAACATTCAGATTCTCCAGCGGCATTTTGACGAATACGAGAGCGAGGCATTGCGGCTCTTAGAGAAGGGTTTGACGCTTCCGGCATACGACTTCTGTCTCAAGGCATCGCATGTTTTTAATCTTCTCGACGCGCGCGGCGCGGTGAGCGTTTCGGAGCGCCCCCGCATGATCGGCCGTGTCCGCAAGCTGGCGAAGCAGTGCGCGGAACAGTATTTAGGTTTAAAGGGACAAAGTGGAAAAAAGCAATAATTCCAAAAATTTCCTCCTCGAAATAGGCACCGAAGAACTTCCGGTCGACGCCCTTGATGTCCTTCGCGGGCATTTTACGGCGAGACTCGAGGCCGCTCTTAAGGAAGCCCGTCTTGCTTTCGGCTCCACTAAACTTGAGCTCACTCCCCGCAGGGTGGTATTTTTTATCGACGGGCTTTCTCTTTGCCAGGAGGACGAAGCACTCGAAGTTACAGGTCCCCCCAAAGATAAGGCCTATGATTCATCCGGAAAGCCGACCGAGGCCCTGCTCGGTTTTTTAAGAGCAAAGCAGCTTAAGGAGAAAGACATATTTATCCGCGAGTCCCGCGGCACCAAGTGCGTCGCCGCCAAGATAGTCAGGGGAGGAAAGCCGGCGGAGGAGATTCTCCCCGAAATTATTTTGCGTGTGCTCCAGTCGCTCCCGTTTCCCAAGCTGATGCGCTGGGACAATTCCGGTTTCCGTTTCCCGCGTCCCGTCAGGTGGTGTTTGGCAATTCTTGGGAATAAATCATTGGCGCTCTCGTTAGGCGGCGTCAAGGCAAAATCCGAAACTCACGGTCATCGTTTTCTATCGAATAAAACAATGTCTGTTAAAGGGGCGAATTGGGAGAAATTCAAAACCATTCTTCGCAAAAATCACGTCGTTCTGGATTGCGAGGAAAGAAAGGCCCTGATCCGGAAAGGCCTTACGCAGAAGGAGAAGTCGTCGCCGCCCGATGAAGGGCTCATTCATGTCGCATCGCTTCTTGTGGAAGAGCCTTTCCTCATCGAGGGCACGTTCAAAAAGGAATATCTCAAGCTCCCCGAGGAGATTCTTTACACCGCGATGAAAAAATATCAGAGGATTTTCGCGGTTTACGATTCAAACGGCAAGGTCCTCGATCGTTTTATCGCGGTCATCAACGGGAAACGAAAGGATCTCGCGCGGCTCAAGCTCGATTACGAAAGGGTGTTGGAGTCGCGGCTCGCCGACGCGCAATTTTTCTATCATGAAGACACTCGTTCATCGCTTGATTCCAAACGGGATCGCCTGAAAGACCTCGTTTTCATGAAAAAGCTCGGCACGTTTCTCGAGAAAGAGGAGCGGCTCGTTCGGCTCGCTGAATATGCCGTAAGCCATCGCGAAAGTTCGCTGGGTTTAAACGAAGCGGAGAAAGATTATCTCAGGCGCGCGGCGCGGCTCTCAAAGAACGATCTTACGACTCAGATGGTTTTCGAATTTCCCGAGCTTCAGGGAGTTATGGGAAGGGAATACGCGTGCTACGATAAGGAACCTTTAGAAGTCGCGAGGGCAATCAGCGAACACTATTTGCCGAAATCTCTTACCGAGGATTACCGTCATCTCGCGAAGTCTATAAGCCGCGCGGGTGCCGTGCTCGGCGTGATTGACAGGCTCGATACGCTTGTGGGCACTTTCGCGATAGGCCTTGAGCCGACGGGGAGCCAGGATCCTTTTGCCCTGCGGCGTGCCGGCGGCACTTTAGTGAAACTCATCCGCGCCTTCAACCTGAGATTTCCGTACATTTCGTGGACTAATAAATTGCTCGAGCTTTATGGGATAAAAGGAGATGCCGAAGTGATATTGTTTAGTAAAAAACGCGGCACTACTTTAAGTGATTTTATAGAAGATAGAATATCCGCCGAGCTTCAAGTTAAAGCTGGTACTCGCGAATACGAGATTCTCCAAGGTGTGACCAAGTATAAAGGCGTGGGCGAACGCAAGCATAGTGACATCGCCAACGTTTTTTACCGATACGAAATTCTTTGTGAAATGTTTAGGAATAGGAAAGTTATTTTTGAAAGAGCTTTTAAGGTGGTAGAGCGGACGAAGAACATTATTAGGGGGAGTAGCTTCGAAAATTATGCAGATATTCTTAAACCGCCAGATCCTAACTTGTTTAGCACGTCAGAGGAGAAAAAGCTTTACGAACTGCTCACCGAAGTTAAACCAAAACTCAAGGCGTTAATCAAAGACGAAAGGTATGAGGAGGTTGTTAAGTTGTACGGGGATACTTTTTATGAACCCATCCACGTTTTCTTTGACAAAGTATTAGTAAACGTAGAGGACAAAGCTGTAAAAAATAATCGTTTGAACCTTATGGCAAATATTAGCGATTTATTCGTTAATGATGTGGCGGATCTTTCAGAAATGACAAATATGGATGTTAAAACCTGATACACACCTGCCTGCCGGCAGGCAGGGATTATCGCAGATGGGTGTTTGGGGTTTTAATATCACACAGATGATCGCGGATGGTTCTAGCGAAGCGTATCAGGAAATCAGAGTATCAGTAGGCAAGGCATCGGGTTATCAGCGTATCAGATTAAAATCTTTTATCTGATATCCTGATACTCTGGTATTCTACTCACCGATATCCTGATATTCTGATGTGCGGTTTTATCTGTGCTAATCTGTGTAATCCAAATCTGTGTTAATCTGTGTTAATTAAACAAAGGGAGGAGCACGAAGATGTCAGCGAAAAAAGCATCGAAGAAACGGAGTAAGCGCGGGGGAAAGAAGTATGTTTACTTCTTCGGCGGCGGGAAGGCCGACGGAAGCGCCGATATGAAGGATCTGCTCGGCGGCAAGGGCGCGAATCTTGCCGAGATGACGTGGCGTCGACGTAAGCTTTGTCACCCCCTGTGGGTTCGAGCTTGGCGAGTTCGATCAGCACGTCTAAGGACATGGCCTTGTAATCCTCCGCACGCGTGAGA
>JAQTRP010000008.1 GCA_028711765.1 Candidatus Omnitrophota bacterium
GATGTCGGAGCACCAGTCGTGGCTTATCAAATATATACAGGAAAACGATAATTTTATATTTCCCAAATCAAGCCGCCAGGAGGTATTAAGTTTTCTTGAGCGTCCGCTTGAGGACCTTTGTATCGCCCGACCCCGCACAAGACTCAGCTGGGGTATTCCGGTGCCTTTCTCTACGGATCATGTGGTATATGTATGGTTCGACGCCCTCATTAATTATATAAGCGCTATTTCATACGGAGTCGATAAGAAGCGTTTCGAAAGCCTCTGGCCGGCCGATATCCATATGATCGGAAAAGACATCCTCCGGCAGCACGTTGTCTACTGGCCGATTATGCTGCGGGCGTTGGGTGTTCCGCCCCCCAAGACGGTTATCGCCCACGGCTGGTGGCTTGTGGAGGGCGAGAAGGTGTCGAAATCCCGCGGCAATATTGTTGCGCCCGAGGAGATCATTGCTAATTACGGCGCGGATGCCTTCAGATATTTTCTCCTTCGCGAGGTGCGAGTGGGACTGGACGGCGTCTATTCAGAGGAACTTTTGGCGAACCGCTTTGGTTCGGACCTGGCGAATGACCTTGGCAATTTGCTCCATCGCTCTCTGGCAATGGCGGAGCAGTATTTTGAAGGCATTCTGCCGGAACCGTCGGGGAAAAGCGGCAAGACAGCTGTCAAAGAAAAGTCTCTTGCCCTCTTAGATAAAGTTTCGGAGGCGATGAATGGGTATGATCCCAAGACGGCGCTTGAAGTTATTTGGGATTTAATTAACGAGGCTAACCGCTATGTCGAGGAGACAAAACCCTGGACCCTGAAAAAAGATCCCTCGAAAAGGGATGTATTAGGCGATTTTATCTATAACCTTTGCGAGACCCTGCGTTTCATAGGCGTGATTTTAACGGCTTTTATGCCCAACACGTCCCGCGAAATACTAGGGGCACTCAAGGTAACCGCCGCGCCGCAGGGCAAGGATCTAAAAAAGTGGGGCCTGCTCAAGTCCGGAACCGTTCTTAAAAAAGGCGCCCCGCTTTTTCCGAAAAAAGGCTAATTGCAACTTGGGTTATTTCTCGCGCGGACGCTCGTAAACATGCAGCTTGATTTGTTTTTCTCAGGGACGCCTGCCAAACCCCGGCGAGGTTTGGCAGGCTCGCCTCTGGCCCCTCGGCTGGTCGCCGTGCGCCTCGGGGCCTCCAGACGCCCTTCGAAAAACAAACCAAGCCGCTCTTTTCTTTTGAAGATGAAGGAAAAATCGGGACATTGAGTCCCGATTTTTCCTAGGGAACAATTCGGAACACATCCCGATTATTTTATCTAATCGGAATCAGAAATTAGGATGTGTCCTTAATTAAAAGTGGTTTTTCACGATGTACGAAGTACGATGTACTAAGTACGGTTTTACTAACGACTATAGACTGCTAACTATCAACCGAATTTCACTAACGACTATTCCCTAACGACTATAGACTATAGACTTTGGACTTTTGACCTATGACTTTAACGGACACTCACGCACATCTTGATTTTGAGGAATTTGACAACGACCGGGAGCTTACGATTAAGCGCTCATCCGAGGCGGGCGTATCCTATATCATCAACGTAGGCGCCGACCTCGAGTCGTCCAGAAAATCCCTCGAGCTCGCAAAGAAATATGACAATATCTTCGCCTCCTCGGGCCTCCATCCCCATGAAGCCCAAGCCTTGACCGATCAAGCCAAGAACGAATTCGAACGCCTTGTCAAAGAGCCAAAGGTTGTGGCGGTGGGCGAGGTGGGACTTGATTTCCACCGCAACGTTTCACCCCAAAAAGATCAGGAAACTACCCTGCGTTTTTTTATCAGTCTCGCGCGCAGGTGTAGCAAGCCGCTCATTATTCATACACGTGAGGCTTTCCCGAGGATGTTTGACATTTTAAACGAGGAATTCTTAAAAGGGCCGCTCAGGGGGGCGTTCCACTGTTTCTCAGGCAGTATGAGGGATTTAGAGCTCGCTATCAAAATGGGTTTTTATATCTCCGTCGGAGGCCCCGTGACATATCCCAAGAGCGAGGCCCTGAGGAAAATAGTCGGTGAGATACCGGATTCCCGGTTTCTCATCGAGACAGATTCACCTTATCTTGCGCCGCAGTCTCACAGGGGAAAGAGAAACGAGCCTTCTTATCTCGTGGAGGCTGCTGAGGAATTCGCCCGTATCCGCAACGTGACAATAGAAGATATCGCCCGCATTACCACTTTAAACGCGGGCAACTTGTTCGGGATCCCCGGGGCCGACCGTTCCCCCAGGTTTATTTATAAGATCCGGAACTCGGTGTACCTCAATATAACAAATGAATGCACAAATAACTGCACTTTTTGCCTCCGTTTTACGGATCCGACGGTTAAGGGGTACAATCTCAAGCTTGACCGGGAACCGACGGCGGATGAATTGGTAAAAGGAGTACTCGCGGAAAGCGGGAAAATAGACGAGGTTGTCTTTTGCGGTTACGGGGAGCCGCTCATCAGGTTCGATGTGGTGAAAGAAGTCGCCAGCGCGTTAAAAGCCAAGGGATATCGTATCCGCATCGACACAAACGGGCACGCGAACCTGGTGCACCATAGAAATATCTTGCCGGAGCTCAAGGGGATTGTGGATGCGATTTGCGTGAGCCTGAACGCTCAAGACGTGGTGACTTACGATGAGCTGTGCCGGCCGAAGCCCAAGGGCAATGTCTATGAGGCGGTTAAGGATTTTATCCGTGAAGCCAAATTATGGATACCGAAGGTCGAGGCTACCGCGCTTGATCTCCCTCAAGTGGACAGGGAAAATACGCGCCGCGTAGCCGAGGGAGAGCTCGGCGTTAGAATCCGCTGGCGCAAATATAACGAGGTCGGGTAATTCATGCTGCGCAGTTTAGGCAGTTTCCTAAAGAGGGATTGGGGATACGTTGTTCTGCTTATTTTTGTGATTGGGGCATACACATTTGCCTCTCTCACTAAGCATAAAGAAGCGCCGTCGCCCGCCCTTGAGAAGGTTCAAAAGGCTGAGGTGCTGATTAAAGAACGGCTTCAGAAGGGGGAGGCCCTGAATAAGATAGTACCGCCTTCCACGGCCCTTACCCTGTTCGCGCTTTTTACTTTGCTTATTATTCTTATGACGGGGGCGGGGTTGGTAATGGATGTCGCTTATTTAGCGCGTCCTCCGAGAGATAATCTTAGCCCGCCCGAGGATTATCCGGCCGTTAACGTCGCATGGGATATGTCTGATTGTGTCCGTGTCATAATATTGCTTCTCACGTTTGCCGTGGTGTTGAGCTTCTACTTTGCATTTTTGTACCGGTTGTTTTTTCACGGTTCGGCCGAAAATGCCTTTGTGCTTTTACATACTACCCTGACTGACTTAGCCGCGGTGTTTTTCATAATCTTTATGGTTTCGAAGCGAGGGAACGACAGCCTCAACTCGCTCGGCCTACAGTTTAAGAACTTTTTGCGGAACGCCGCGGCGGGTTTTTTAGGCTACCTTAAGATACTTCCTATTTTCGTGGGATCGCTGGCCCTGGTCCTTTTGATAAGCCAGCTCCTAAAGGTCGAGCCGCCGCCCCATCCCCTCGTAGGAATTTTAGTGGAAGAGGAAGAGAGAAATCCCTTCCTTATTTTTTATTCCATCGTGCTTGCCTGTGTCATCGGTCCGGTCATAGAGGAGATATTCTTCCGGGGGTTTTGCTATCCGGCCATAAAAAAGCGCTGGGGTAAGGCCTTAGCCGTCTTTATTACAGCCCTCGTTTTCGCGGCAATCCATGGCTCTTTATTCGCGTTCTTGCCGGTCTTCATTTTAGGCGTTGCGCTCGCTTTTCTTTATGAGAAATACGGCACTCTTGTGCCTTCGATTGTGATGCACATAGTCCACAATTCGCTTTTTATCGGCTATTTCTTTTTAATCAAGCATTCGGTGTTGGATAAAATAAATTAGGTGAACGGTGAATTGTGAATCGTTTTTTCATTTTCTTACTATTTACTATTTACTATTCACTATTTACTATTCACTAACGACTATTCACTGATTCTATGTCACTAGCGCTCATAATTCTAATCTTCTTAATGACTATTACGGTGCACGAGCTTGCGCACGGCGTGGTCGCCTATTTGTGCGGCGATATGACGGCAAAGCAGGAAGGGCGACTCACGCTCAATCCGCTTAAACACATAGACCTGGTATGGACGATACTCCTCCCTGCGGTTTTGCTCCTGATGGGTATGCCCGCGATAGGCATGGCAAAGCCCGTGCCCGTCAATTTTATGAACCTGAGAAATCCCCGTATAGATATGATTTGGGTTGCGGCGGCCGGGGCTTGTGCTAATATCTTATTCGCGGCGCTATTGGGATTTATGTTCAGGCTGATTCCGTGGACAGGCTGGCTTTACGGTGTCTATTTTAATCTGGGGCTCGCCGTATTTAACCTGATTCCGATCCCGCCGCTCGACGGCTCCCGTATTGTGGCGGGGATACTTCCTCCGCATTGGAGTTACCGCTACGGCCGTATCGAGCCTTACGGATTTGTTGTTATACTTGTTCTTTTCTGGCTGGGATTGTTGCCGCGGGTAGTTCTGCCGCTTGTGAATATTTTGTGCCGCTACATCGGCGTCCCGCGTTTAATGTTCTGAGAGAAGAGAGTAGCGAGAAGATCAAATATTAAAGCGAAAAGCGTAAAATTGAAATTTAAAATTCAAAACTAAAGCATACGATCTAGAATACAAAATTGTATGTTCTATTTTTGAGTTTTAAACTGTGATTTTGCGTTTTAAACTTTTAGCTTTTCTCTCTACTCGTTACTTTTGTTGTGTAAAAGGGGGAACAAACAATGAAGTATAAGACCGTATCGTGGGAGACTGACAAGATCAGGCTTATCGACCAGACTAAGCTGCCCCGCGAGCTTGCCTATCTTGACTGCTCCAATATCGAAGAGCTCTGGCACGCCATAAAGCACCTCATTGTCCGGGGCGCGCCGGCCCTGGGTGTGGTTGCGGGCTGGGGTGTTTATCTGGGGCTGCGCGAGTCGAAAGCGAAGACATTTGAGGAATTCTTTCGCGAGCTAGAGTCTACCGCCGCCTATCTTGCCTCATCGCGCCCGACCGCGGTCAATCTTTTCTGGGGCATTGAGAGGATGAAAAAAGTCGCCCTTGATAACAAAGGCCGCTCTGTGGAGGAAATCAAGAGGCGTCTCTTTGAGGAAGCGAAGACGATCCAAAAAGAAGACGAGAATTTGTGCATGGCAATCGGCGAGGCCGGGGAGGAGCTGATTAAGACGGGCGATAATATTCTCACGCACTGCAACGCCGGTTTCCTCGCGACCGCGGGGATCGGTACGGCGCTTGGCGTTCTTTACACGGCTCACGAGCGCGGCAAGCGCTTTCATGTCTACGCGGACGAGACACGGCCGCTGCTTCAGGGGGCGAGGCTCAGCACATGGGAGCTCAGCTCAAGCGGTATTAAGGTAACGCTCATCTGCGATAATATGGCGGGGTTTCTTATGAAGCAGGGAAAGGTTGACAAGGTGATTGTGGGCGCCGACAGGATCGCGCGAAACGGCGATGCGGCGAATAAGATCGGGACTTACAGCGTGGCCTGCCTCGCGAATCATCACAAGATTCCGTTTTATGTGGCCGCGCCTTATTCCACCTTTGATTTATCCATACCCGACGGCTCTCATATTCCGATTGAGGAGCGCGATCCGCGCGAAGTAACGGAAGGCCTCGGCCGCAGGATTGCCCCCGAGGGGGTAGAGGTGTACAATCCGGCCTTTGACGTTACGCCGCATTCTTTGATTACGGCTTTTGTCACAGAGAGAGGAATCATAAAGCCTCCGTATGAAAAGACGATTAAAAGATCTTCGTGATATCGGGGAGTTTGGCCTGATCACTCGGCTTCAAAAGCGCTTTCCTACCGGCCGTTTTGTGACCAAGGGTATCGGCGACGATACCGCTGTCTGGCCGGCAGAGGGAGATTATTACTGGCTTTTTACGACCGATCAGATTATCGAGGGTATCGATTTCGACCTTAAAAAGGCATCTCCTGAAGAAATCGGGTGGAAGGCCGTCGGGGCAAATGTGAGCGACATCGCGGCGATGGGCGGCTGGCCTTTTATGACGACGATAACGCTCGCTATGCCGGCGACTACTCCCATTAATTTCGTTGATCGCCTCTATAGGGGAATCAAGCGCGCCGCGAGGCTTTTTCACTTTGAAGTTGTGGGCGGGGACCTGTCGCGGCTCGACCGTATATCGATTTCTGTCGCAATGGTAGGCAAGGTAGAGAAGCCATCGCTCACCCTTCGCTCGGGGGCGGAAGAAGGCGATAAGATATTCGTAAGCGGCGTCCTCGGCGGTTCCATTCTCGGAAAGCACCTTTCGTTCGAGCCCCGGCTTAAGCTCTCCCGTTTTCTTGCCAAGCATTCAAAAGTGCACGCGATGATCGATGTCTCAGACGGCCTCGTTCAGGACTTAGGCCATATACTCAAGGCGAGCGGTGTCGGGGCGCGTATTTATCTTGATCAAATACCCGTATCGCGCGCGGCGTATAAATTGGCGAAGAAAGATAAAGAAATCGCGTTCCGCTACGCCCTGACCGACGGCGAGGATTATGAGCTTTTGTGGACTGTTTCTTTGAATGAAGCTGAATCCCTGAAAAGACGCAAGACGCCCTGCCCGGTTAAAGAAATAGGAGTAATCACCAAGGGCCGCGGCCTTGTCATGAAGCTGTCCGAGAATGATCGGCGCGCCGTGCGTATTTCGAAACTCGGTTACCGGCATTTTTGATAATGTTACCGCTTACCGTAAAGACCGAATCGCCAGCCGGGACCGAGGCATTGGGGAAACGCCTGGCGCATTTTTTGAAGCCGGGCGACGTCGTCGCGCTTGAAGGCGAGTGGGGGGCGGGAAAGACGGTGTTCACAAAAGGCCTGATGCGCGGCCTCGGTGTGCGGTCAAAACGGGAAGTAAAGAGCCCTTCGTTTGTAATACTAAGGCATTATAAGGGCAAATATCCCTGTCACCACTTCGATCTCTATCGCCTTAAAGGGATCAGAGATCTTGAGAATATCGGTTTTGAGGAATATGTGTTTTCCGACGGCGTCACGGTAATTGAGTGGGCGGATCGTGTCAGGAAACATCTGCCGAAAGGGTGTTTGGTAATTAAAATTAAAATCCGCGGGGAAAGCTCGAGGGAATTTAAGTTTTCGGGGAAGCCGGAAGTGGCGAAGCGTATTAAACTGAAAAGGTCAAAGAGCAGATAGCAAGATTAGGTACCCGGAACCGGATTAATGGGACCACAATAATGTACCTGGTACCGAACCCGTGAATCCGGTACCAGGTACCCGACAATAAACAAGGGAGGGAAGATATGGTAAAAAACGTTCTGATTTTTACATTAACCGTTTTCATCGCCGTGGGTTTTTTCATTACTAGGCCGTGCCTTCTCGAGGCGCAGGTTGACCCCGAATCGGCGGAGGAGGAGGACATCGTAAAGGAAGATGAGGTTGCGGTGTCCGAGAAGGAAGATGTTACCGTAGTAAAATCTGACGAAACGAGTTTCCGGAAAGAGGTTATGAGGCGCATCCACTCGCTCGAGCGCCGTGTGAGCAAAATCGAAAGTTGGGACCAGGACCATACCCAGAAGTATAATAATCTTAGAGATACTGTTCAGAGCATGAGGCGCCGGTAATACACAGTGTATCTTTCAATTGACTTCATTTGAGAATCGTATATACTTGAAACTTCTGATTTTATGAGGGGTTCAGTATCCCATCCGGTTGAATAAATATTCTCATAACTTGTTATTTTAAAGGTATTAACGGCGCTATCGTCTAGCCCGGTTTAGGACACCACCCTCTCACGGTGAAGACACGGGTTCGAATCCCGTTAGCGCTAAGTGAAGCCATAACTTACGGAGCGGAGCGACGTAAGTTATATGGCTGAACTTACCCCCGCCGCTTTGTTTCGCAAAGCGAAACAGCGGGGGTAAGACGCGAAGCCACTTACCCTTGACATTTTAGTTCATGAAGTAAGCGAAAATGTCAAGGGTTCAATTCGCGCCCATAATTTATGTCACTGCGTTCCATAAATTATGCGCTCATTGAAGGAGCCATCATGATTGAACGTTACACACGGCCGGAAATGGCGAAGGTTTGGAGCGACGAGACCAAGTTTAAAACATGGCTTGAAGTCGAGCTTGCGGTGCTCGGGGCATTGGCTCACTTTAGGTATATCCCGAGGAATATTCCCGCTATCGTGAAGCACCGGGCGCGCTTTCGTATCGCGCGGGTGAAGAAAATCGAAGACAAAGTCCAGCATGATGTAATCGCTTTCCTTACGGCCGTTTCTGAAAACGTCGGGCCCATGGCGCGTTACCTCCATTTCGGAATGACTTCTTCGGATATGCTCGATACGGCCCTGGCCATCCAGATTCAGAAGGCCTCGGACCTTCTCGTCGGTGACCTCAATAATCTGCTCAAGGCACTCGCGAGGCAGGCAAAGCGGCACAAGTTTACCCTTATGGTAGGGCGCAGCCACGGCGTTCATGCCGAGCCCACCACCTTTGGCCTCAAGATGGCGCTTTTTTACGCTGAGTTTAAACGCAATCTCGAAAGGCTTGAGCGCGCGACAGAAAATGTTTCCTACGGAAAAGTCTCCGGCGCCGTAGGGACGTTCGCCCACCTCGACCCCAAAGTTGAGACGTATGTTTGTAAGAAGCTCGGCCTTAAGCCCGCCCCGATCTCTACCCAGATAATACAGCGCGACAGGCACGCGGAGTACCTTACGACGCTCGCGATTATAGGAAGCTCGCTCGAGAAACTCGCGACCGAGATACGCGGGCTTCAGCGCACTGAAATACTTGAAGCGGAGGAGCCTTTCGGCAAAGGCCAAAAGGGTTCTTCGGCGATGCCGCATAAGAAAAATCCGATTATATGCGAGCGCATCTGCGGTCTGGCGCGGATCTTAAGGTCAAACGCGATGACAGGCCTCGAGAACGTGACGCTTTGGCATGAACGCGATATCAGTCACTCTTCCGCCGAGCGGGTAGTTTTTCCGGACAGCACCATACTTCTCGATTACGTACTCGATAAAATGACAAAGGTTATCGAAGACCTCGCCGTTTATCCCAAGACTATGCGCCTGAATCTTGAGAAATCGAAAGGGATGGTATTTTCCCAGATGTGTTTGCTGAAGCTTGTGAAGAAGGGCTTTACGCGCGAAGAGGCATACAAATTGGTTCAGGATTCTAGCCGTAAGACCTGGAACGAAGGAGTGCCGTTTAAGGACGCGCTTTTGGCCGATCACTCGGTAAGGAAATATCTCTCGGAGAGGGAAATCAATAGTATTTTTGACTATAAGAGACACCTGAGAAACGTAGGTAAGATATTTAAACGTTTGGGCCTGTGAGAATAAAAGAGCAGATAGCAAAGTTCAAAATTACAGTTTGAAGCTCAAAATTGGTTTAAGGTAGTGTTTTGGATTTTAAATCTTGGTTTTGCACTTTTCGCTTTGCAATTTAAATTTCTATTGTGATTTTTAATTTAGGAGGTTCACAATGAAACGCGGGAAGATGATTTACGAAGGGAAGGCAAAGAAAGTTTATGAAACCGACGATCCGGATCTCTATATCCAGGAGTTTAAAGACGACGCCACGGCATTCGATGCCACAAAACGCGGCACGATTGCAGGGAAAGGCGTCGTTAACAACAAGATTTCATCCTCACTTTTTACGCTCCTTGAGAAAAAAGGCATCCCGACACACTTTGTGAAGCTTTTGAGCGAGCGCGAGATGTTGGTCAAACGCCTTGAGATCATCAAGGCCGAGGTGACCATCCGTAATATCGTGGCCGGCGGCATGGCGAAGATGTTAGGCCTTGAAGAGGGGATTGTTCTTAAGGAGCCGGTCCTTGAATATCATTTTAAGGAAGATAAACTCCACGACCCCCTAATCAATGAGTACCACCTGAGGGCTTTAGGCTATGCAACGGCAGGCGAGCTTGATTATGTCCGCGACGCCTCGTTTAAGATCAACAGTATCCTCAAGGAATTTTTCAATGGTGTCGGCATCGATCTTGTGGATTTTAAGCTCGAGTTCGGCCGTCACAAAGGAAAAGTACTCTTAGGCGATGAAATCTCTCCTGATACATGCCGTTTCTGGGAGAAAGGCACGGGACGTAAGCTCGATAAGGATCGCTTCCGCAGGGATTTGGGCAATATTGAGGAGGCGTATCAGGAAATGCTCTCGAGAATAGTGCGTTAACCTGAGTTGTAAATTCTAATATTGAAATTCCTGCCCGCTCGCCTCGCTGTCGCTTCGTCGAAGCGGGTTCGCCTAGCGGCGGTAAGTTCATCATTAAAAATCTTATTAGTTTGAATCCCGGTGGTAATAGAAAGCACACACCGCACCGTAATCGAGAGGCGGATAAGATTATGAGCGAAGATGGTATTAAGGAATATTGCGGATTGTTCGGAATAAGCCATCATCCTGAGGCCGCGCGGCTTACCTATCTCGGGCTTTACGCCCTCCAGCACAGGGGGGAGGAGAGCGCGGGGATTGTCTCCACCGACGGCGAGATCATGTTCGCCTATAAGGGGATGGGGCTTGTGAGCGAGGTTTTTGATGAAGAAAAGATCAAAAAGTTAAAGGGGAGCGCCGCTATAGGCCACGTACGGTATTCGACGACCGGCTCTTCTCTTTTGAGGAACGCCCAGCCCATACTTGTCGACTGCGCCGGATACCGGGTCGCGATAGGGCACAACGGAAATCTTACAAACGCGGCCGAACTACGCAGGCAGCTTGAGGAAAAAGGGGCGCTTTTTCAGACTACGACCGATTCGGAGATAATAGTCCATCTTCTCGCCCATGAGGCGGGCACTTCATTCGAAGACCGTATTATGTCTTCGTTGATAAAGGCAAAAGGCGCTTTCTCGCTCGTCCTAATGACTCAGGATTTGTTGATAGGGGTGCGCGATCCCTATGGTTTCAGGCCTCTAGCGCTCGGGCAATTTGACGGCGCTTACGTTCTGGCGTCGGAAAGCTGCGCATTCGACCTAATCGGCGCAAAATTCATACGTGAGCTCGAACCGGGCGAGGTGCTTTTTATCGACGGGAAAAAGAAAATGAAAAGCCTCATGCTGCCGAGGCTTTCGCCCGCGCGCGATGCCGCGTGCATTTTTGAACTGATTTATTTCGCGCGGCCCGATTCGACGATTTTCGGCTGGAGCGTCCAGCGTTTTCGCGAGGAGCTTGGCTCGCGCCTTGCGAAAGAGCATCCGGCCGGGGCGGATCTCGTTATTGCGGTGCCTGATTCCGGTAACTCCGCGGCACTTGGCTATAGCCGCACATCGGGCATTCCGTTCGAGATAGGGATGATCCGTAATCACTATATCGGCCGCACTTTTATACAGCCTACGCAAGACTTAAGGGATTTTAAAGTGAGGGTCAAGCTGAATCCTGTGCGCCAGATTATCGAGGGGAAACGCGTAGTTGTAGTCGACGATTCGATCGTGCGCGGGACGACTTCTAAGATGCGCGTACACGCCCTCAAGCAGGCGGGCGCCAAGGAAGTGCACATGCGGATAAGCTGTCCGCCGATCAAGTTCCCTTGCCCTTACGGAATTGATTTTCCCACGTCCGAAGAGCTGATCGCTTCGAATCGTAAAGTAGAAGACATAAGGAAATTCTTGGGCGCGGACAGCCTCGGTTACCTGAGTATGGAAGGCCTTCTTGATGTTGCCAAGAATCATCACGACAAATTTTGCTCGGCGTGTTTCTCGGGGGATTATGCCGTAAGTTTTGACGAGAACGCGATGCGACGTTCTAAGGATAAACCAAGGAACGTATATTATTTTGAGGAGTAACGGCCATGTCGATGACTTATAAGAAAGCGGGAGTTGATATTGCGAAAGCGGATAGTTTTGTCGATGCGATAAAGCCCTTCGTGCGCTCGACGGAACGCAAAGAGGTCCTAGGTACCATAGGGGCTTTTGCGGGTTTCTTTAAGCCGAATATACGCGGGATGAAAGAGCCGGTGCTGGTTTCATCCACCGACGGCGTCGGCACCAAGCTCCTCATTGCCGAGGCGCAGAAAAAATACGACACAGTGGGTATCGATCTGGTCGCAATGTGCGTCAATGACGTCGTCGTAACCGGCGCCGAGCCGCTACTATTCCTCGATTACATCGCTATCGGTCGCATAGAAACAGCTAAGATGCGCGGGCTTGTCAAGGGTATGGCGGAGGGATGTAAAATGGCAAACTGCGCCATTGTGGGAGGCGAGACGGCGGAGCTTCCGGGTATGTACCGCGACGGGGAGTTTGATCTGGCGGGTTTTGCCGTCGGTATCGTCGACAAGAAGAAGATTCTCGACGGCCGGGGTATTAAAGAAGGCGACCGGGTTTTAGGCTTCGCCTCATCGGGGCTCCACTCGAACGGTTATTCTCTGGCGCGAAGGCTTTTTACGGAGCGCGAACTCAAGGGCCAGATCGGTCGCCTATTGCTGAGGCCGACCATAATTTATGTCAGGCCCGTCCTTGAACTATTGAGGAATCTGCCCGCGAAGTCCTTTGCCCACATCACGGGCGGCGGTTTTTATGACAATATCCCGCGTGTCCTGCCGAAAGGCCTCACGGCGGAGATTAAACTCGGGAGCTGGCCGGTTCCTCCGATTTTCAGGATTGTTCAGGGCCGTGGCTCTATCAAACCCCGCGAGATGTTCCACACCTTGAACATGGGGATAGGCATGATTTCGGTTATGGGCCCGTCCCATATCGAGCGCGCGCGGAAGATTCTCCGGCGTTTTAATATTCCGAGTTACGAGATTGGCAGAATTGTCCGCGGCGGAGAAGTCCATTTTGTTTAATGACAAATGGTCGCCCTTAGGTACCGGTTCCGAGGACACAATAATGTACCTGGTACCGGATTCACGGGTCCGGTACCAGGTACATTATTGTGAGATACATAAAGGGCGCCGAATTCCAATCCTCAAGGGATTTTGACGTTATTACTATGAATATACTCATTATCGGCTCAGGCGGCCGCGAGCACACCATACTCTGGAAAATGAAGCAAAGCCCGCTTGTTCGGCAAATCTACGTTGCGCCGGGCAATGCCGGTATGAGGCGCGACGCTAAGTGCCTCTCGATCAAGCCGGACGATATAGACGGGCTTTTGCGCGCGGCAAAATCCCACGGCATAGATTTAACCGTGGTCGGCCCCGAGCTACCGCTTGTCGAAGGGATTACCGACCGGTTTGAGGCCGAAGGCCTTAAGGTCTTCGGGCCACGCAAGGCCGCGGCCGAACTCGAAGGCAGCAAGATCTTTGCCAAGGAATTGATGGAACAAAGCGGTGTCCCGACAGCCCGCTTTAAGATTTTTGATTCTATAGAGAAGGCCGAACGTTATATCGCCCGCGAGAAGTTCCCGTTAGTCATAAAAGCGGACGGGCTCGCCGCAGGCAAGGGCGTTATCATTTCGAAGACTCCCGATGAGGCGAAACGGGCGGTTCACGGCGCTATGAGGGAGAGGATATTCGGCGAGGCAGGCGATAGGATAATAATCGAAGAATGCCTGAGCGGGGAAGAGTTTTCCGTACTTGCTTTTACCGACGGCGAAAACGTGCTTCCTCTAGCGAGCTCTCAGGATCATAAGCGGGCGTACGATAATGACGAAGGCCCCAATACCGGCGGCATGGGCGCTTATTCGCCGTGTCCCCTTGTTTCGGATAAAGATATAAAGGAAGCCGTGGACCGCACGATAAAGCCGATCGTGGCGAGCCTTAAAAAAGATGGGGCACCGTACAAAGGGTTAATTTACGCGGGGCTTATGATGACCCAGAAGGGCCCCTATGTACTCGAGTTCAACGTGCGTTTCGGCGATCCGGAGACGCAATCGATTCTGCCGCGGCTTAAGAACGATATCGTCCCGCTCATGCTCGAGACGATTGAAGGAAAGCTCAAGACCCGCAAGCTTGAATGGGACCCGCGTTTTTGCGTCTCGGTCGTTATGGCGTCGAAGGGTTATCCGGGCGATTACAGAAAAGGTTTTGCGATACGGGGGCTTGAGCTATTGGAAGACATCGAGGATATTCGGGTTTTTCACGCCGGCACATCGCTTGCCGATAACGGTGAGTTTATCACAAACGGCGGACGGGTGCTTGCCGTCTCAGCGTTGGGGGCCTCAGTTGAGGATGCCCGCGATAAAGCGTATAAGGCGATAAAGTCGATTAAATGCGATAATTTATTTTACAGAAAAGATATTGGTGTAAGAGCGCTGAAATAATGACAAATGACAAAATCCCTGCCTGCCGGCAAGGCAGGGATTTTGACATTTGGGTTTATTTTAGGAGGTTTTATATGACTAAACCGCTTGTTTCCATTGTAATGGGTAGTGATTCAGATTTAAAGACGATGGAGTTTGCTTTTAGCGTTCTGAATGATTTTGGCGTGCCTCATGAAATTCGCATTCTTTCGGCGCATCGCACACCGAAGGAGGCGATTCAATTTGCCCGCGGAGCCCAGGGACGCGGTCTGCGCGTCATTATCGCGGGGGCGGGCGGCGCGGCCCATCTGGGGGGCGTAATTGCCGCGAACACAATTCTGCCCGTCATCGGCGTTCCTATGGGGAGCGGTACTTTAAAGGGAATGGATTCGCTTCTTTCGACGGTGCAGATGCCCAAGGGAATTCCGGTTGCCACGGTCGCCATCGGAAATAGCGGCGCCACGAACGCGGCATTGCTTGCGATTGAAATTCTCGCCCTCGGCTCATCCGGCCTAAAGAAAAAGCTCGAGCGTTATCGTTCCAAGATGCGCCGTGAGGTTTTAGCGAAGGACAGGTTTTTTAAGAAAAGTTATAAGTCTTAAGTTATAAGTTTTAAGCCGAAGACTTACTTATAGCTTAGAACCGGAAGATTAAATTTGATCAAAAAGTATAAAAATAGAATAATAAAAATAAATCCCCGCGCGATTGACGAGGGGAAGCTCAAAGAGGCTGCGGAACGTCTGCACGAGGGGGCGCTGGTTATATTTCCCACGGAGACGGTCTACGGCATAGGAGTTCACCCTTCTTTTAAGGAAGCCGTTGACAGGCTTTATGAAATAAAGAAGCGCCCCAAGGATAAACCCTTCAGCCTGCATCTCGCGAATTACCTTTACGCCAAGGAATTTCAGCTTCTCGAGAATCACGCCTTCAGCTTTTTGTCGAAGAAATTCTGGCCCGGCCCCTTGACCTTAATCGTGAAGGATAAGAAGGATAAGCGCTTCGGTTTCCGTATGCCCCGGAATCCGATTTCCATGCAGCTTATAGAAATGGTGGGGGAGCCGATCCTGGTGACGAGCGTTAATATTACCGGCGAGGAGCCGGCGCTTTCTATAGAAGAAATACCCGCCGATATCTTGGAGGGGGCTGAACTCGCGATTGACGGCGGGCGCTGCGAGCTTGGCGAAGAATCCACGATCGTGGATTTGAGCAATAAGCCGTACCGTGTCGTAAGACCAGGCGCCCGCAGGAAAGAAATCGAGTTTGCCCTTAAAGAGCTAAACGACGGCCCGCTGCCCAAGCGCAACGTACTTCTCGTATGTACAGGCAACAGCTGCCGCTCTCCTATGGCCGAGGGCTGGCTTAAGCATATGGCTGGAAAGAAAGGAAAGACTGAATATCATTTTGAATCCTGTGGTATAATCGGCCACGATGGCTGCTTTCCCACGATGGAGGCGCGGACGGTGTGCGCCGAGGATAGCGTGGACATCGTCAATCACAGCTCAAGGACAATCACAAAGGAGATCGTTGAAGCGGCGGATGAAATTATAGCGATGTCGGATGAGCATGAGCAGTTTATCCTGAAGGAGTATCCGTATCTTTTGGGCCGCATCAAGATTTTGGCTATTCCCGATCCCATAGGGATGGATTTGGACTTTTATCGTGAAACCTACCGTAAGATTAAAGAAAAGTTGAGGATAGCATACCCATGGCTAAAAGAATAGGTGTCGCCTCCGATCACGGAGGCGTTAACTTGAAGCGCGCCCTTGTGGGCGAACTTTCGCAGAAGGGTTGTGAGGTAACGGATTTGGGGACCGAAAGCGAGTTGTCATGTGATTACCCTGATTTCGCGTTTCCCCTTGCCGAAGGGGTCGCCTCAGGTAAGTTCGACCGCGGCATCCTTATATGTCGCAGCGGTATCGGTATGTCGATCTGCGCCAATAAGGTAAAGGGTGTGCGCGCGGCGTTATGTTTGACGGAAGAGCAGGCGAAGCTTTCGAGGCTCCATAACGATGCCAACGTCCTGTGCCTTTCCGAAAGTTTTACGGGCGCTAAGGACGCCAAGGAGATTGTGCGTTTGTGGCTTGCCACCGAGTTTGAAGGCGAGCGTCACGAGCGGCGTTTGAATAAGATTAAGGACTACGAGAAGAACCATTAGCAGCTGTAAGCTTTAAGCTGTAAGCTGTAAGTTAAATCAAAATCCGGAAATTAGAAAGAATGGTAAGTGTTCAAACGGAGATAAATGAAAGGGAAGCAAACATGCTGAAGACAACCGACCCTGAAGTTTATGAAGCGATACGCAAAGAAATCATCCGTCAGGACGAGAACATAGAGCTGATCGCGAGCGAGAATTTTGTCTCCGAGGCCGTGCTCGCGGCGCAGGGTTCTGTTATGACGAATAAATACGCCGAAGGCTATCCCGCGAAGCGCTGGTACGGCGGTTGTGCAAATATGGATACCTGTGAGCAGCTCGCGATCGATCGGGCGAAAAAGCTATTCGGCGCCGAGCACGCCAATGTCCAACCTCACTGCGGCACCTCGGCGAATATCGCGGTCTTTGTCGCGACGCTCAATATCGGCGATACCATTCTCGCGATGAACCTCGCCCACGGCGGACATTTGAGCCACGGACACCCCATGAATTTTTCGGGGAAGTATTACAAGATCGTCCCTTACGGCGTGAATAAAGAGACCGAGCAAATCGACTATGACGAACTTGAGCGCCTCGCCCTCGAGAATAAGCCCAAGCTGATTCTGCTTGGGGCGTCGGCGTACCCGCGCTTTATCGATTTTAAGCGCGGCCGCGAAATCGCCGATAAAGTGGGCGCCATACTTATGGTCGATATGGCGCACTTCGCGGGCCTTGTCGCCGCGAAGCTTCATCCGGATCCCGTGCCGTATTCCGATTTCGTTACGACAACCACTCATAAGACACTGCGCGGTCCCAGGGCAGGAATGATTTTGTGCAAAGCGAAATACGCGAAGGAGATCGATAAGGCGATTTTCCCCGGCATTCAGGGAGGGCCGCTCATGCATGTTATCGCGGCGAAAGCGGTCGCGTTTAAAGAAGCACTGACGCCGGAATTTAAAAAATACCAAGAGCAGATCGTTAAAAACTCAAAGGCCCTCGCTGGAAGCCTTGCGCGACGCGGCTTCCGTATCGTCTCGGGCGGGACCGATAATCACCTTATGCTCGTCGATGTCTCGGTGAAAAACTACATGGGTAAACAGGCGTGCGAACTTCTCGACCGCGTGAAGATCACGGTTAATAAGAATATGATTCCTTTCGATACGCAAAGCCCCTTTGTCACATCCGGCATAAGGCTTGGAACGCCGGCTGTCACAACCCGCGGGATGAAAGAGAAAGAGATGGATCTCGTCGCGCATCTTATTGAGCGCACTCTAGATGCAGGGGAGAATGCGAGTGAACTCGCAAAGATCCGTTCCGAGGTAGAGAAACTCACCAAGAATTTCCCTCTATATCACGATTTGCTTGCGAGGTGGTAAAAATGGGAAAACTTTTGTGCGTCGGCTCTGTAGCGATCGATTCGGTTGAAACGCCGCTGGGAAAGAGGGCGGAGTGCTTTGGCGGCTCGGCCTCATTTTTCTCTTATGCTGCGAGCTTTTTTGCACCGGTTAAGCTTGTTGCCTGTGTCGGGGAGGATTTTCCGGCCGAATACCGCAAGATACTCGAGAAACATAATATCGACCTTTCGCACCTCCATGTTTTAAAAGGGAAGACCTTCCGCTGGAGCGGTAAATATGAAGGGGCGATGAATGAAGCGAAGACCCTTTCGGTCGCGCTAAATGTGTTCGAGGAATTCGATCCCGTGCTCGACGTCGATCGGGACGTGGATTTTATTTTCCTCGCCAATATCGACCCGGTGCTTCAGACGAAGGTGGTTGAGCGGGCCGTCCATCAACACGTGAAGCTCGTTGCCGCCGATACTATGAATCACTGGATTACAGAAAAGCGCGGGGAGCTTGTGAAAACACTAAAGGGTGTTAATTTACTCGTCTTAAACGACGCCGAAGCCCGACAGCTTACAGGTGAGCATAACCTTATGCGGGCGGCGAGGAAAATCGAGGAGTTTGGGCCGCGTTACGTGGTGATAAAGAAAGGCGAACACGGCTCCATTCTTCTTCATGATAAGGATTTCTTTGTCCTGCCGGCTTATCCTCTCGAGAAGGTTGTTGACCCGACTGGCGCGGGTGACAGTTTCGCAGGCGGCATGATGGGCTACCTCGCGAGCACGGGTAAGCTCGATTTAGCAACGATGAAACGCGCCGTTGCCTACGGTACGGTCGTCGCCTCGTTTACGGTGGAAGATTTTTCTTTAGACAGATTACGCTCGATCACGCTTAAGGATATTAACGAACGCTTCGAGAAATTTAAGAAGATTCTGAGTCTATAGGATGTCTCATCCGAGGTGCCGTGCAATCCTCGTATTAATTCTGTCGTTAGCCTTCCTCGGCGCAAGTTGCGCCCATTCAGCAAGAAACAAACCGGCATAATCTCGACCGCTCCCGTCGGCGCCAAGATCACGATCCGCGACAGTATGGGTGTATTTTATAAGGGCGTGACTCCCACCGAAATGGAAGTCCAACAAGGCGCGTTTCCTGTGTGGACGATAATCGAGAAGGAAGGTTATGAGACAATACAAAGTGCCGAGCGATGGGAACCTCGATCGGCACTTTGTATTGAAAAAGCAAAAAAGCTAGCTGATTACGACCTTCTTCGGTTCTTCCGGCGCCGCTTTGGTTAATTTAGGCAGGGTTATGGTCAAGACGCCGTTTAAATAGTCGGCCTTTATATTGTTTTCATCCACTGCCCCGGGCAGGTTGATTGTGCGCGAGAAACTGCCGTAACTTCTTTCCTGAGAATAGAACCCGCCTTCCTGTTTTTCCTCTTCAATGCTGCGTTCTCCTGAAATTGTAAGCATGTTATTACGGATAGAGACGTTGATTTTGTCTTTTGAGGCGCCCGGTATGTCGGCTGTGACGACATAGTCTGTATCAGTTTCTTTTAAATCAATCGACGGGGTAAACCTGCCCATTTGGGAACCCAAAGGAGAAGGCCGCGTTGCGGTATATGGGTAACCGCGCGAGAGGCTTTCCTCCAGCATCCTGTTTATCATCTGCTGCATTGTGCGCATTTCGGCAAACGGATTCCATTCTTCCTCGCCGGGCTCAGCCGTTCTGCCATAGCCTTGCTGCGTGGTGTACCCGGAGCGGGGCATTGCTTGTCTTAAACCACGCGTGAATGGCCTTACCGCCTCCTCGGCTTTCTGCATGAATGGTTTTCTAGATTTTGCGGTCCTTTGCACGATGATAATTCCTGTTTCGAGGACGAGTAATATCGCAAGAATCGCGACGATTATGTAGAGCCACACATTGCCTTTTTCATTCATAGCGTACCTCCATTTTTGTTTTTCCGTTAAGTGGAATTATTATATATGAGAGATTTCCCCAAGTCACGTTGATTTGTATGTACACGATCAGGTACCGGGTACCGGATTTACGGATTCGGTACCCGGTACCTGATAAAGGTCGAGGTCGCGGAGGTCGCGTACCTGGTACAAGGTACGCGGTACACGATAAGGATATGTGTAAAAATGGCACACTGGGTCACTTCTGTCTTTGGCCTTGACTCTATTTTACCCGCATGTATAATCCTTTCGTCTAAAAAGAATAAATTTAAATGAACCGGAGGATACACTATGTTTTATGATCCGACCTTTTTACTTTTAATACCTGTCCTTGCCTTAGCTATTTACG
This sequence comes from Candidatus Omnitrophota bacterium, assembly GCA_028711765.1. GTDB lineage: Bacteria > Omnitrophota > Omnitrophia > Omnitrophales > JAQTRP01 > JAQTRP01. The sequence continues at coordinate 20,026 of JAQTRP010000008.1, forward strand.
CCCAGTATAAAGTGCAATCAACTTACGCGGCCTATTCCCGCGTCAGGTCTCTCAGGGGTTATACCGGATTTAAAGCCGCACGGGAGATTCTTGACTCATCCGGCCTGATGGATGTTAAGATAGAGGAGATACAAGGCCAGCTTACCGATCATTATGACCCGCGGAAGAGAATTTTACGGCTTTCAAGCGCTGTTTATCGCGGCGATTCTCTCGCGGCTTTGGGTGTGGGCTGCCATGAAGCGGGCCATGCCCTCCAACACGCGGCTAGCTACACGCCGCTTTCCATCCGTAACGTTATTTTTCCGGTGGCAAGCTTCGGTTCCATGGCGGCTTGGCCGCTTTTTTTCATCGGGCTTATCGTAGGGCTGCCTATTCTTATTGATTTGGGGATCCTTTTATTTGCCGGCGCCGTGTTCTTCCAGATTGTAACATTACCTGTAGAGTTTAACGCCTCTCGCCGCGCGATCGAGAACCTTTCCTCCCGCGGGATTATCCAAGGTGACGAGGTGGCCCAGACTAAAAAAGTGCTGGATGCGGCCGCCTTGACTTATATTGCCGCGGCAGCCATGGCGGTCATGCAGCTTCTGAGACTTCTTGTATTAAGAGATCGCCGTTAATCGGTAAATCATAGGCTCTGAATCCCTGCCTTGCCGGCAGGCAAAATCCAAAATCCAAATTCCAAATTCCAGAATCCAAATGAATTTTGAATAGCAGAATCACAAAATAAATCCAAATCATAAAGATGTGCTATTGTATTATTTGGATTTAAACTCGGATTCATTTGATATTTGTCATTTGGATTTTGGATTTAAAGTTTATAGGTGTCTACTATCAATACGCTTGCTCTTGTAATCCATAATCCGCATTCAGGTCCATTCCTTGGGCGTGTCCCCGCCTCGCGTATCAGAAAAGCGCTTAGCGAAGCAGGCATAGAACATGCCTGGAAAGAAGCCCCGTCGTTTAAGGAGATACGGCATTGCGCGGAATCCGCGCTCAAAGAAGGTTATATGACCGTGATTGCCTCGGGCGGCGACGGCACCGTCAGAGAGATTGCTTCGGTATTGGCAGGAAGCGGTGCCGCGCTCGGCATAATTCCCAGGGGCACGGCGAATCTCTTTGCCCGCGATCTCGGAATACCGCAGGATCCTTTATCGGCTGTCCGGATCATACACTCCGCTCATATTCGCCTGATCGATGTCGGTTTGGCAGGTGCAAGGCACTTTGTTCTTATGTGCGGCATCGGTATAGACGCTAGGACTATCCGTTATGTTATTCCTCCTATGAAACGCTGGCTTGGATGGTGGAGCTATCTCTATTCCGCGGTTTTAAATTTTTTCAAGCATAAGCCGTTTAAGGCCTCGTTATATCTCGATTTTCCGGGCGCACCACCGGTTACCCTCGAGACTCCTCTTATCGTAATAGGGAACGCCCGCGCCTACGGTCCCGAGCGACTAAGGGTCGCCCATTTGGCCCAGCTCGACGACGGTCTTTTGGATGTGTGTGTCTTCAGGGCCGAGTTTCTGCATGACCTCGCCCGCCACTTTTTTGACATTATGCGGCAGGAGACCATCCAGGATGATAGGATGTTGTATTTAAAAACCTCCCGCATGCGCCTCGTAACCGATCCTCCGGTGCCTTTTCAGCTTGACGGTGACTGGGTGGCCGAGACGCCTCTAGAAATAAGCATAATGCCGCGCAGCCTCCGTATTTATGTCCCCGTGGAAAGCTGAATCCGTCCTTGAATCGGGGTTAATTTTGATATAAAATCAAACACTTTTTAAGGGAATCGTGTACGTGGTACCGTTTCTTTTTATCCGGTACCCGGTACATGGCCTGCTCCATACGCTAATCCTATGAATTGCTGGAAGATAGTTACTATTTTTGGCCTCATAATTTTACTTTTCGGTTGTGTCAGCCATCCTGCAGGCGCTCCTCGTACGTTTGGTGCTGGTACGGAGGGGTCTGTCGCCGCGGGGGTAACGGTGTATCATACGGTAGGCCGCGGGGAAACCCTCTGGCGCATAGCGCAGCGTTACAACGTGGACGCGAATGAGATCGTCCGCGTTAATTGCCTTAAGGATGTGGATTCCATCGAAGTAGGGCAGCGCCTCACTATTCCCGGCGGTGTAGCGCCTGTTGAACCAAAGAAAATCAGGAAGAAATTCGGGTGGCCCCTCAAGGGTACGGTTGTCATTAGATTCGGCGAGAAAGAGAATAGCATCGTTAGCAAGGGTATCGGTATTCGTTCGTCCCTTGGCGCGGATGTAGTCGCCGCACAATCAGGGACCGTTACTTTTGTGGGCGAGCGGGTCAAGGGATATGGAAAGGTGATTATCCTCGATCACGGCGACGGGTTCGAGACCATATACGCCCACAATCAGGAAAATCTCGTCGCGCTCGGCGGTAAGGTCGCTAAAGGCGATGTGATTGCCCGCGTAGGATCGTTCGGCCGCGCGGGGTACCCCTACCTTCATTTCGAAATCAGATGGCAGCACCAGCCGCAAGATCCGATGATATATTTGGACTAGCAGTGCACGGTGTAGTTTAGCCGTACTTGGTGATTGGGAGACAGAGATATTGATGTTCACAGATCCTGCGATCGGGACCGATTTCTTCGGCCGCGAAGAAATCGTTTCGATTTTAAATAAAAGGCTCGAGGCCTTTGAAAAAGGCTACCGCCAGAACGTGGGGCTGGTCGGCCCCCGCTCTATAGGCAAGACCTCGATACTTCTTAATTTCGTCTTTTCCTGCCGCAGGAAGGGCATTATTCCCGTATATGTACGCATTATGCCCGAGCCGTTCGAATACTTTGCGCAGCGTTTTATGGGGGCACTGCTCTATTCCGCGCTCGAAGTGAGCGGCAAGGAACTCCCGCGGGATTTTAACAGCCTCGTGAAGAGCGCGAGGCGCGTGATACCCAAGACAGTCGGTAAGATGCGCCATATTAAGCGCGTACTTTCGGGCGGCGATTTAAACGAGGCCTTCTCCGAGCTCCTCGCCTTGACGCGCGCCCTTCATGACGAGACCTCAAAAAAGATCGTTCTCGCCATAGACGATTTCGATTTGTTCGAGCGGTTTTCTCTTGTTGAGCCTTTTTCACGGTTCGGCAAAGAGATTATGCTCGCGAAAGATGTTTTTTATGTCGTGAGCGCCGTCCGTGCCGAAAAGGCAAGGAAAATCTTTCGCGAGGACCTGGCGCTTCTCTTCGGGAACTTTGAGGTTGCGGAAGTCAAGGCCTTTGAGTTTGAAGCGAGCAAACGTTTTATCGAAAATCGCTTAGACGGCCACGTTGTGGCCGACCGCCACAAGAGGCTTCTTGTTCATATGACGGATGGTTGTCCTTTTTATCTTGCTGTCCTTCTTGAGCGGGCGCGCTCCGTTTTAGAGGTCCGTAAGCAGAGGGAACTTACAGACATTGTTCTTATAGATATCTTTGAAGAGGAACTGTTTAAGCGGCAGGGCAGGCTTTTCCAGTATTTCTATCTGCGGACGAACGGTCTGGGGCGCTCGCATTTCACGCATCCATATTTAGACGTCTTGCTCTCTGTGGCGGGAGGCCGCAGGAAGGTTTTTAGGATAGCGAAATTTCTTAACAGGGCCGTCGCGGAGACGAAAAAGATCCTTCTAAAGATGGCGGACGATGGGGTTATCTCGCGGAGCGGCTCCTTTTATTTTCTCGGCGACCCGCTTTTCGCTTTTTGGCTGAAGCACGTTTATCATCTCAGGCGGATCTCGCTTGAGCTCGACTTTATCCCGGCCCGCGATGAGTTCCGTAAATCCGTGGCATCAAACATCGAGCATCTTAACGCGGAGGACGGGAGGGATTTGCCCCGGCGCGTCGAGGAGCTGTTCAAGCGTTTTAAAAATGACGTCGTTGAGCTGAGAGGCCACAATTTCCGCTGCCCTAGCTTTCAGGAGATTTTATCGAAGCCCTCGAACGGGCGGATGTTCCCGGTCGAGGCGCGCGCACAGAATGTGCGCTGGATGTGCCAGGTGGCCTCAAAGCGTATCGGGGAAGACGACGTACGTTTCTTTGTGGATGACATAGGCAAACTCAGAAAAAAGGTGCAGCGCAAAATCCTGATCGCTCTTCAGGGAATCGAGCTTAACGCGAAACTTATGGCACAGGAGGAGCGGATTGCGGTATGGGATTTGAGGGATTTTAATATATTGCTCGATCTTTACGATAAACCTAAGGTGATCCTATGAAGAAAAATCGTTCGATGGAAAGGTTGTGGGCGCCGTGGCGCGCTCGGTATATACAGCACATCGGCCGGATCAAGGGCTGTGTTTTTTGTAAGCGCCTCGGCGAGAGGAGAGACGCCAAAAATTTTATTGTGACGCGGACGCGCTATTCATTTGCCGTCCTCAATATTTTTCCTTATAACAACGGCCATGTAATGGTAATGCCGAAGCGTCATACGAACAGCTTCCGGGGTATGACGCAGGCCGAAAAGTGCGATCTCTTGGATCTTATCGACGATATGAAGGGGCGGCTTAGTTATACGCTTCGCCCCGACGGGTTTAATATAGGCATAAATTTAGGCGCCGCGGGCGGCGCGGGGGTACGCGGCCATATCCACGTCCATATAGTCCCGCGCTGGGTCGGCGACACCAACTTTATGCCCGTACTTGCCGGCACAAAAGTTGTTTCGGAATCTTTAGAGTCAGTTTACAGGCGATTAACGCAATGTTCAACCGACAAGCGATCGAAGAAAAGGAAATAGCCGGTCTCGCGCCTTACGCCGTAAGGAGCCGCTTATCGCGCGGCAGGGCACATTCGGAGAAAGAGCACGAATGGCGCACCGCCTTCCAGCGCGATAAGGACAGGATTCTCCACTCAACGGCCTTTCGCCGCCTCACCTATAAGACCCAAGTCTTCGTTAATTACGAGGGTGATCATTATCGCACCCGCCTTACCCATACGCTGGAAGTGGCACAGATTGCCCGCTCTATCGGCAGAAACCTCGCGCTGAACGAAGATCTCATCGAGGCGATCTCACTCGCGCATGACTTGGGGCACGGCCCTTTCGGCCACGCGGGCGAAAGGATCCTTGCCGAGCTGATGAAAGACCACGGCGGATTCGATCACAATGTTCATACCCTAAGAATAGTCGAGGAGCTCGAGGAGAGTTATAACAGTTTTCGGGGACTCAACCTTACTTATGAGGTGCGCGAGGGAATCAAGAAACACAGAACGGCGTTTGACCGCCCATCGAAGGATGGGATGTTTACCTCGCTTGAGGCAGAGGTTGTGAATCTTGCGGATGAGATAGCTTACGACAGCCACGATCTCGATGACGGCCTGCGCGCCGAGTTGCTTGAAGAGGAGGAAATTAAGGAGGCGGTATCCATCTGGCGCGAGATCGGGGATTACATACAAAAAGCAAATCCCGGTATACGGCCCGTCCAGAGAAAGCGGTTTGCCATACGGCTCCTCGTTAATCAGTTGGTTACGAATATGCTTGAGGAGACGACGGAGCGCCTTGCGAAAAACAATATCAAGAGTCTTGATGATGTACAATCTGCAAGAGAACCGTTAGTGGCGTTTCCGCGCGGTTTTGAGAGCAAGCGCAAAGAGCTCAAGGATTTTCTTAGTTGCAAGCTCTACAATCACTATCGGGTCGCGCGTATGACGAACAAGGCAGAACGCGTAATCCGTGCTATCTTTAATGCCTATCTCGAAAGGTCTGATCAGCTGCCGCCGGATGTTGTGAAAAAGGCCGGGATGTACGGGCTTCACCGGGCGCTGTGCGATTACATTGCGGGCATGACCGACCGTTTTGCGCTGGATGAATATAGCCGTTTCTTTGAGCCCTACGAAAGAGTCTAGAGCGCTGCGGAATGGGATTGACATTCATTCCAATGATGATAAAATTTAGTGCTAAATTCTTTTAAGGCCGAGGGTTAGGTTAAAGATAAGAAAGATTTTTATGGTCCACGACGAGTCGCAACATATTATCAAGAGTTTTCTGCTGGATAGTCCCTCCTGGAAGGAGGGCTATCATTCGTTTAAAGCCCTTTTGGGAAACCCGCGAGGCTGGGTTATTGAGATAATGGATGACCTTCCTTGCGGGGTGACGGCGCTGGACCGCAAGACTAACGAGTTTGGCGAAGAGTTTTTAAGGCATTACGAGAGCCGTTTAAGGAAATTTTCGGTAGCTTTTGTTAAAAGCGACGCCAAAGAATTTCCGAAACGGAGTTCGTTGGGGCGTTTCGCGAGCTGTTACGTGTTTCGTTTGGAGCATGTTGACGTGCTGAAGGGATTTTTGGTTTTGTGTTCTTTGGGCAAGGAGTGGGCGCCGTCCCAAACTCTTCTTTCCGCCTTTAAGAGTTTTGTGAGCAGCGAAATCGATCTTGCCCTCCGCAATTATGAGATCAAGAATTTTTATGAGACAATCCACCCCCGCGCGCTCGCCCTTTCGACTATGCACGCGGTTCATCGCGCGATGAGCTCAACCCTGAAACTAGATGAACTCATACCTCGCATCGGACGTCTGAGCATGCAGGTACTGAAAGCAAGGTATTGCGGTATTTGTCTTGTTGATGAGATGAGAAAGCACCTCATTCCGAAGTTTGTTTGTCAAAACGGTGTTGTTTCGAGAAGCAAAGTTAGGCACCGTATCGGGCACGGCATCGAAGGCACCGTTGCCGAGACGGCGGCGTTTCATCTAAACCGGCACAGTATTTCGGTGCCGCTTATCGAAGAAGATATTATCGGCGTAATTACCCTGCGGGATAAGATTGATAATACGCCTTTTTCCAAGGTAGACCTCGAAATTTTAAGGGCGCTTTCGGAACAGACGGCCTCGGCTATCAAGACAGCCCAGCTTTATGAGGAAACCGAGCAGCTTACCTTAGGCAGCATAAAGTCGATTAATGAACTCTTGGAGTTAAGTTACGCCAATGAGGCGGCGCATACGCCGTTTTTTATCGATCTGGCCGTGGCGGTAGCAAAAGACCTCGGCATGCTGCAGGAAGGGGTTAAGAACCTCGAGCGTGCGGTCGCGTTACTCAACACAGGTTATGCCGGAATACCCAAGAAAATTTTGGCAAAGCGCGGCCGGTTGTCGGCAAAAGAGCTCGAGTTGATTCATCGCCACCCTTACCGCGGCGCGGCTGTGCTTAGTTCGATTGGTTCTCTGAAACCTGTGGTGCCTATAGTATTGCATCATCATGAGCATTTTGACGGGACAGGTTATCCCGGCCACTTGAGGGGCGATGAGATACCGCTTGGCGCCCGCGTAGTAGCGGTTGTCGACGCCTTTACGGCGATGCTTTCCAAACGGCCTTATAGGTCGGCGAAGACAGTAACCGACGCCATCCGGGAAATTAAGGCCTCAAGCGGCAGGCAGTTTGATCCGAAAGTTGTAAGGAGTTTTCTCAAGATAGAGAAAGATAAAAATATGGAGAATCTAAAATGATTAGCATTGAAGAACCGAAACAGGAACCCCTTGGCGTTTTGTGGTGGATGATCTTCGGCGTGGCTGTGCTGTTCGCGTTATTGGTGGTCGGTTTCTTTGTTGTTGATATCGCGGGCTTTGGCATGCCGGATGCCGTTAAAAACGGGGTTTCTCTTATCGGAAAATACTTAAGGGCGATTTAATAATTGATAGGGAATAGTCGTTAGGGAATAGCAACACCGGAAATCCAGATTTTGCTTTTTACTATTCACTATTAACTAACGACTAGCAACCAAGAAAGAGAGGAAAATTATGTTAAGAAATATTCGGGTTTTATCTGTGGTAATGCTGATATTGGCAGGTTTTGTCCTGACCGGCTGTGCGAAGACAAAGGAGCTTGAGCGCATCAACAAGCAGCAGGCTGAGACCATCGCGAGCCTTAATAGTGAGGTTACGAAGCTGAATGACGAGCTTGACGCGATGAAGAAAGCGAAGGAAGAACTTGAGAAGGCCAAGGCAAGCCTCGAGCAAAAGCTGAGCAAGGAAGTGGCCGAAGGCGGGCTCGAGATTGGGATGGAAGACCGCGGGCTTGTCGTAACGATGCTCGATAAGATTCTGTTTGATCCTGGCAAGACCACTATAAAAACTCAAGCCCAGGGCGTGCTTGATAAAGTGGCGGATATCCTTAAGAAAAACGTGAAGGATAATATCGTTTATGTGGAAGGTCATACCGATTCTGATCCGATAAAGCATTCCGGCTACAGGTCCAATTGGGAGCTTTCCACGGCTCGCTCGACCGAGGTTGTGCACTATTTCATCGATAAGAAGGATGTTAAACCTGAGCGTCTGATTGCCTGCGGTTACGGCGAGTTTCAGCCTGTAGCCTCAAATAAGACCTCGGCCGGCAAGTCTAAGAACAGGCGCGTTGAGGTAATTATCTCTCCGAAGAAATATGTGGAAAAATCTCTGCCCGTTGTGCAGGGCGAAGCCGGCGAGGAATATACAAAATAATCGAATCGACTTTTTAGATGAACAAACACTGGTATATAACGGGGGCTGCAATTCTTTTGATTGCAGCCCTTCTGTTTTTATTTATCTGGCCACCGCCTCTTTTCAGGCAGTTACTGCTTCAGCGCCTCGCGAAAGAGGCGCATGTGAGTCTGGAGGGAGGGGAGATTAAGAATCTCAACCTTTGGACTTATCTTGTCCGCGACGTCAGATTTCGCCTTTCTCCGTCATTCGCCTTTACGGTCAAGGAAGGATACATTCATTGCTCTCCCCTTAGCCTCGTAAGCGGATTAAGGCTCCCGATGGAACTCGGCTTACGGGGGGTGCGCTTTGAGTTCAAGGATGAGATGCTTAAGGCAATCGGGCTTAGTGAGATATTTTGCGATTCCATCAACGCGCACTTTGCCATTGACGCGAGAAAAAAAATTGAGATATTAAATTTTGTGGCATCGGGGAAGGAAGGCAATTTATACCTCGGAGGTTTTATCGAAGGCAGCCGCAATATCGACATCAAGCTGCGGGGTTTTCTCTCAAGGAGCGTTCTGGAAAGGCTTCCGGAGTTTATCAGCTCGAATTTATTTTACGAAGACGACCTTCCGCTTAAGGAAATCCGTTTCTCGATCCGCGGCAATCCAAAACGTCCTAATGTCGAGTTTGGAACCGATTTAGTTCAATTAGTGGTGCGTGACCATGCTAAAACCAAATAACGAAAAAAACCCGTACGCCTATGCGCTTCTTATTTCGGTTTTCGCACACGGCCTCGCTTTTTCCGGGATCGGGGGCAGAATGGATATGCCGATCTGGAAGCGCCTCGCGGTTGTTAAACCCCAGGAGCGCCAGGTTACGTTTGAGCTTGTCGACGATCACTCACGCCTCGAGCCGCGCATTAAAAAGGATGTGAAATCCAACCTGATTGATGACCGCAGCCAGGAATCCAAAGACCGCGTAAAAGGCAATATGCCCGGCGCCCTGCCGCGGCTTGAAGGAGACGGTAAGATAAAGACAGCGCGCCCCGTTCCTCCGGCCACGAAGACGGCGAAGCCCACGGAGCAGGTTATGGGCAAAGAGCGTCAGGACGAGGCCATCAGGCAGGAGAAGGCGGAGAAACAAACCAAGACGGAAGACACTACCGTTAAGGAGATAAGGAAGAAAATAAAGGAACTTGCGGAGTTGGAGAAACAACTTCCCGATGCAAAAGAGCCCAAGAAGGAAGAGCCCAAAACTTCCGAGGAGAAGGTTGTTAAGCCGGCCCAGCCCGAGGCGCCCCAGAAGCGCCAGACCACGGTTACGCAGGTGCGCGATGAGAAGGAGAGGCGGCTCCTGAACAATTTGGTTTCCGAGGCCCAGGAGGTGGGAGAGCTTTCGCTCGCGACGCGCGAAAACACGCTGGTTCCTTATCTTAAAAAGATGCGCGAGAAAATTTACGAGAAGTGGTATCCTTTTGTGGGGTTTAAATTTATAGACATAAATCCGAGCAAGGTCATCGTCGAGTATAAAATTCTCCCTAACGGGTCAATCGACAGCATTAAGGTTACCTATTCGGAGGGTTCTCCTATATTCAAGGATTTCTGCGAGGCGGCGATACGCACTGCGGCTCCGTTCGATCCGCTGCCGATCGAATTGCCAGAATACATGAGAAAACGCTGCCTCACAATTTGCTTTACTTTTTTCTACGGTTAAGACGATACTTATATATAGAGTCCGCGCAGTAAAGCGTAGTATTCTTAAGCGCGATTCTGTAGAATGAGTTGAATGCAGTTGTATATTTATTTTCATTAGCCACCGTTTTCACGAACCTTTCACTTTATAGATGAAGCTAGGAGATTTGGTAAGCGGTTTTCCTTTCCGGGGAAGCGCGAGAAACTTTCTCTTCGCCGATATCCGCGGCGTAAGCTGCTCGTCAAAGTCAGTACAACCGGGGGATTTGTTCATCGCCATACGCGGCAGCCGAGCCGACGGCCATTCATATATTGAGGAGGCCGTAAGAAGGGGCGCTCAATGCGTCGCGGCGGAAGAGCCCTGGGGCGAGGCCACTCGGTTTAGCGCGCCGCTTATAATAGTCGGCAATACCAGAAATTTTTACGCCTACTGCGCCTCACGTTTCTTCGGTGAACCCTCCAAGAAACTGAATCTGATCGGCATTACGGGTACAAACGGTAAAACCACTACCGCCTTTCTCATCCGCCACATCATCGAGAAAAGGACGTCATGTGCCATATTCGGCACTCTCTATTACGTGATCGGCGATAAGGTTTGCCCGTCTTCTCTTACGACGCCAGACACTTACGAACTAAACAAATTGTTTGCCGAGGCGCTGGCTCAAGACATACGCCACGCGGTGATGGAAGTTTCTTCCCACGCCCTCGATCAGAACCGCGTCGGTTCGCTTCGGTTCAGCTCCGCTATATTTACCAATTTAACGAGGGATCACCTCGATTATCACAAGGACCTAGAGACATATTTTTTGGCGAAGCGCAGGCTTTTCTCCGCCGAAAGCGGAGCGAAGAGGGCGATCCTGAACTCAGACGATCCTTACAGTGCGCGCATCAGGAAGGAGTTCGGCGGCGAGACGGTAACCTACGGCCTGGGCGAAGATGCCGACGTCAGGGCGCGGGATATCGATTCGCGTTTTCCTGATGGTCTTTCGTTCCGGCTTGTTGTGGAAGGGAAGAGTTATCCCATCCGCTCTTCTTTGCTGGGTTTGCATAATGTATATAATATTTTAGCCGCAGTTGCCGAGACATATTACGATGGTTTTTCTGTCGATGGTATAGTGCGGGCCGTTTGTGGTTTCAAGGCGGTGCCGGGCAGGATGGAGCTTGTTGAGGGCCCGCCCGAAGTCGCGGTAGTTATTGATTACGCCCATACGCCCGACGCCTTTTCGAAGGTTTTTTCATCCGTTAGGAACGGCGCAAAGGCGAGGGTCATCGCGGTATTCGGTTGCGGTGGAGACCGCGACCGCGGCAAGAGGCCCGAAATGGGACGCATAGCGTCTTCGGCAGCGGACTGCGTGATTCTTACATCGGACAATCCGAGGAGCGAAGATCCCGAAGCAATCCTTGATGAGATCTGGGAGGGTATACCGTCCTCGGAGCGTTCTAAAGTGGAGCGCGTTCCGGATAGGCGTCAGGCGATTATAAGATCGCTCGATATCGCGCGCGAAGGCGATGTAGTGCTGATTTTGGGCAAGGGTCATGAGGCGTATCAGATTATCGGGGATAGGCGTTTCGATTTTAGCGATCAAGAGGTAGTGCGGTCTTATTACGCCGAGACAGTCAAAGTAAAAAGTGGAGCCCCG
>JAQTRP010000097.1 GCA_028711765.1 Candidatus Omnitrophota bacterium
AGGATACCGTCAAAAGCATTGCTCGCCTTCCCGATCTCATCCACGATTCCGCCTTCGTGATTCGATTGGATGACGGAAAGTTCGATCTTCAAGGCCTTCGCCTCCTCTTTGAGCGCGCGGTTAATCTCATCGATTGTTACCTTACCGTAGATATCGGTCTCGCGCTTCCCGAGAAGATTGAGATTGGGTCCGTGTATTACAAGGATTTTTTTCATTTTTGTCCTCCAAACAAAGTTCTGTATCTCGTATCTCGTGGTTCGTATCTCGTAAAACATTATAAAAACGATAAGATTCCCAAAGATTTTGACCTTTATCTTATCCTTTTATCTTCCACGAGATACGATACACGAACGACGAGCTACGGCTTTTCGGCTTCGTCAATCAGCATAATGGGAATGCCGTCGCGTATCGGATAGCGAAGACCGCACTTAGGATTAGTGCACACGATTTTCTCGCCTTCGAGCTTCACATCCTTTTTACAGGCCGGACAAGCCAAAATATCCAATAGTTCTTTGTCAATCATGTCTTTACCTCTTTGGACTGTACGGTTACCACAAAAATGCAAAGTTTAAAGTGAAAAATGTAAAGCCACAGTTTAAAATTAAAAAGTGGCTTAGAAACAAAAAATCATAAAAGTTTTGAATTTTCAGCTGTGGTTTTGCGCTTTACGCTTTCAATTTTATTCTCTGACGTAAATCGGATTTGAAAAGATCCAGGGTTTTCCCTCTTTAAAAACCTCAACGCGGTAAACGCCCGGCGTCTGAACGCAATGGTGCAATTCTTTACCTTTAACCAATTCTATTAAATCGCCGCTTCTCATGAGGCGGATAGTCGCTTCATCATACATTCCGACAACCAAGTCCGCCTTCCGGCCGCTTATCGATGTGATTTCGCTCCCCATCGGAAAAGAATCACTCCCGGCTTCAAGGTAAAACTTAAAACCCGCGGGCTTGCCTATTCTGTGATTAGCGATAAAACAGCGGCCTTCCTTCAGGGCATCATATATTAAGGCCGCATCGCTCTCTTTTTCGCGCCGGAACTCTTCTTTTAAAAGAACGTGTGTTCTTATAGTATCAAACATTTCGCGATATGGGAAGACCTGAATTAAAGGCACAAAAGGAATGAGGTTCTTGGCGTGGACGTCAAGGCTGCCGAGCCCCGAGCAGCGGCGGCGGCGGCCGATAAGGTCCCACTGCCTGAGCGTTTCCCTGCCGGGCCCTTTTACAAAGGCATCGGGATCGCGTATGGCGGACGCCAGGTTCCGGATGTGGACATCCCTGATCCAGTCGATCATATAGGACCAGATCTCCATGCCGCTAAACCCCTCTGCCTCCCAGTCCTCCCACCTGTGGATGCGCACCTTGTGAAACAGCAGATTAAACCGCGACTCTCCGAAGGGGTGCGTTATAAAAACAATCCCGCCCTGGGCCCGCGCGAGATCTATATACCCCTGCGCGCGTTCGCGGAAATGATGCGGGATGTGGCTTTTTGCGTTAAGAGCAAGGGCGTGATTTCTAAGCGGCGAGATTTCCTCGCCGACGAGGAGGAGACACGAACCATAATAACCCTCGAATTTCTTGCCTTTCAGAGTATCGTGGTCGGTAACTATTACAAAATCAAGGCCTCTATCAATGGCGGCTTCGGCGATAGTCTTGATGCTGCCGCTACCGTCGGAATACCGTGAATGAACGTGGATGCATCCGGAATATTCATAAGGAAACCGCATCTTTTATCCCCTTAAACTTGGAACTGCCTCCGAGGAACGCGTAAAAAATGCCGCATATGAAACTGACGGCGTAGAGGGCGACGTCGTAGACGAGTGCAAAAGCGAGCGCCTTATCGCTGGTCGTGTAGCCTCCGAAAAAGTACACCATCGACGCCTCGCGGACACCGAGGCCGTTGACCGAGGGAACCATACTCATGACGGCGACAACCGGGACTATCAGAAAATAAATACCGAGCGGGATATCGATACCCACGCACCGCGCCAGCAGATAGTTGAGCAAAATACCCAAGAACTGGGCCAGGAACGAAAATGCGACGGCGGCGATAAGCGATCCCGTGTGGTGACGGTAATTATGAAAGGCAAAATATAAATTCGAGAGCTTCTCGCGCATTGACTCGGGTATGAGAAAACCGAATATTCCAAAACGGGTTGCGATGCGCTTGCTCGCCATTATCAGGGCGAGACCGATAAATACGGCCGACATAACGAGGATCGTAGTCCTCACGCTCCGGCGGTTAAGCTGGTTCCAGTAACAGGCAAGCGCTCCACAGGCCATGCACATAATCGCGAAAAAACCCAGGAAGCGGTCGAACACAACCGAAGTAAACGAAGCCAGCTTGTCGCCGCTTTCCTTATAGGCATAGTAGGCCTTCACCACATCGCCACCGACCGCCGACGGCAAAAAAATGTTAAAGAACTGGCCTATAATGTTAAGGTGGCAAGACCTCATTATGGAAATCTTTATTTTTTGGACCGCCAGAAGAATCTGCATGCGGATGGAGACAACGAAGATTGTTACAAAGTAAATCAGGATGGAAAATATTAAAAGCCAGAGGTTGAGCGAGCTTAAATGACCGAGGACTTCCCGCCATTTATCCCTGTATATAAAGACGAGTACCCATATAACTAAGAAACTCACCAAGAACCGGGCAATGGAAATAAGCTTTGCCTTCATAAACACACCTAAGCGTTGGCTTGCGAAACGTATTTTATCTGGAGATCGGCGATAAGGCCTTCTAACAGTTTGTCTTCTTCGGGGGTGCAGTTATTTTTTGTCTTTTCTTTGAGGAGCACGAGAAGGTCGATGGTTTCACGCGCGGCGTCTAAATTTTTCTCTTTACGTTTCGTCTCTGGATGTTCTATCTCTCCCAAGTGAATCAAGGCCTGAAAACCGAGGGATGTTATAAAAATACCAAACGTAATCTTCGGTATTTCACCTCTTCCCTTGCCTTCGGAGCGAAAAGAGTCGGTTTTCTTCTTGGGCTCTTTCGATGAAGTCTTAGCCTCTTTGCCGACAACCCCCTCCACGACTTTCTCTTTCTCTACGTTGTTCTTCCAGCCGTCGTCGACTTTCTTTTCGGTAAAATGGATGTCTTTGGGATCTGTCATTATACACCGCCCAGTGAAACTACATTTTAAGGAAAAAAGGAATATCCGCCTTCGCCTGTCGCAAGCAGCCCTGTGCAGTTGGCTTCGGCGGATTTAATTCGGCTATATGACTTATGTCGCTATGCTCCATAAGTCATAGCCTCATTAAAAAAAAGAGGTTCCCGACTCGAGTGGGGACTTTGAAGCCGGGAACCTCTTACTTAGGGTGAGTAGAGACTCGAAAGTCTCTAAAGCATTTCCCTTATATCATAAAGGGGTTTGTTTGTCAAGCAGCACCGGGAATAATCCTATAACACATTGAAATATAAAGTGATACGACATCTGAAAACAGCGCTAACGCTTCACATACTGAACGGCAAGTCCTACCTGGTCGTTGGTGTGCTCTATGCGGACGATTGCCCCGTTGATCTCGGCTGTATTTTCAGTCTTGGGATGGCGGAAAATTATCTTAACGCCTACGTTCTTCGCGCCCTCAAGCTTTTTCACTTCAAGGGCGGACTTCCAGTTCAGGTATTCGGCAAATATGCCGCCTTCGCTCACGTTCGTGACAATCGCCTTGGTAGTTAACAGCCCGGCGTTGGGGGTTTGGAAATCAAGGCCGACGGGAATGGCGACTTTCATGCGGGGGTTTCTGCGTCTGTCGCGCTTTCCAACTTTCTTCCCTTTCTCAAGGAGATAGGCGCCGAATAACTCCACAATTTCTTCTTCGCTTCTCGTGATCGGTATACCGCCCGAAAGGTAGGTCTCGCGTAGCAGTTTAAATACTTCGTCGCTGTCGCAAAAAATAGCCTTCCTGACAGGACGTTCGAGCGTAACAAGGACTTTTCTCAGCGTAATCTCGTCGCTCGATTCAATACCCTGCAGATTGAGAATAACGTTTATGTGGTTTTCCTTCTGGATCTCGCCCTCAAGGTCATCTCTTAGGGTCTCGCCTTTACCCTCTTCGAGGTGCCCGAATAAATCAAACACAACAACCGATCCAATTTCGCGTTTTTTAAGTTCCACGGCTGCCATATCAGGTTCTCCGCTAAGAGTTTCCACGCTTTGAAATTGGGTGGATTCTATCATACCAAAAAAAATATTACAACATTTTTACCCTGTTAGAAAAAGAAATTAGGTATTATGGAGAATCGCGGGGCGGATTATGCTTTTTTGCGGTTCTGGTTGAGGCGGCAAAATTTGGTGTGAAGTTCCTGGCTGATATATCCTGTCAAAATTTCGTCTTTCAAAATGGCCGGAGGAATTCCTTTTAGCGTTGAGTGAAACGGCTTGATTCTAAATAAGGTACTGAATACGTTAGCCACGAGAAGCCCCCCCTTTTTTTTCTATTCCAGAAATTCGGCGATACGCTTTCTTCCGTTGTCCTCTATCTCGTAAAACTCTATCCCCATACCGATCTGGTCTTTGTCGTTGACTATACGGATTACCTTGCCCCATGCCTCTAACGGCGGGTCATCCGGCATCTTGATTTTAAACTTGAGAAGCCTGAAATCATACGGATTAAGGTCGTGCGCGCCGGCGCTCGCCTCTTCCAAATCGAGATACTCGATGAAAAGGCCGCCTTCACTCAGATCCGTCACGATCGCGCGGAAGTAGACTTTGGTCCCGAACTGATTTTCGTAATAAAATTCCACCGGCAGGGCTGTCTTAAGCCGCGCGAAACGCCTGCGCTCGGTCTTATCCTTACACTCAACTAAATCTTTCCCGAAATACCCGATGACCTCCTCTTCGTTCCTGAAAAGTTTTATATCCTCAAGTTTCGCGGCACGGTCAAACATCCGCATAACGGAATGGCTGCCCTGCATGAATCCGCCCCTGAAGCGGTGCGGCATGTTTTCAACAATCGCCTTCACCCCCAAGGTATCGATATCGTCAAGGCCTTTAAGGTTAATAAGCATCTTCGCCGGCGGATTTGACTTCATCATAGCGGCGATTTCTTCCCTCTCTTTCATCGCCCACTCGCCGGTCAATTCCCCCCTGAAATCGAAGATACAAACATCCCCGATGCGCCTGCGTATAACCTGCGGCACCTTCATAGAGTACCCCCTTTTTCTCTTAATTAAAGGATAGCACATCCGTAATCAATATGCCAATTTAGGAAAAGGCGACTGATGGGCATAACACGTTGTAATATAATGACTTATAAATGTGGGGGCAAAGAAATACGGAATGTGGAGCCCCGCGGCTTCTTGAGCCACGGCCCTTTGACTTACGCTTCGCGGGGCGGAACCGCTCCGAAGCAATGACTCTGCTTCGCTCAAAAGCTTTCGCTTTGAGCTTCGCAGCAGTACCCTCTTCGCATTCCTGCCTGCCCCGTAAATATGCTTCGCATATACGGGGCCTGCCGGCAAGGCAGGCATCCCCGCCACAGTTCTTTGGCGGGGCTTTCTGCGAAGGAGGGTAAGAAGTTAGTGCTTAAGCTCGTCCAGCCTCTGTTTCATGACTTTCTCGTAGCCGAACTCGGTGGGCCGGTAATAACGTTTGTCGATTTTGATATATTCCTGTTTTATATAATGATCGGGATGACTGTGCACATATTTATACCCCTCGCCGTGGCCGAGACGCTTTGCTCCAAAGTAGTTTTTATCGCGCAATTGGTTTGGCACTTCTTCGACAACGTTCTTCTCTATATCCGACATAGCCTCGTCGATGGCGAGATAGGCGGCGTTGCTCTTAGGCGCGAGCGCCATATAGGTCACAAGTTGGGATAGAATTATCCGCGCCTCCGGAAGGCCGACATATTCTACGGCCTGAGCGCCGGCCGAGGCGAGAACGAGCGCCTGCGGATCGGCATTGCCTATGTCTTCGGACGCGAGTATTAGAATGCGCCGCACTATGAAACGCAGATCTTCGCCCGCCTCTATCATCTTGGCAAGCCAATAGACTGCCGCGTCGGGATCCGAGCCGCGCATGCTCTTGATGAAAGCGCTGGCCGTATCGTAATGGTAGTCTTCGTCCTTGTCGTAATAGACGGCTTTCTTCTGAACCGATTCCTGCGCTATTTCGAGCGTAAGATGAATCTTGCCGTCGGTCGCGGGCTGAGTCGAAAGCACACCGACTTCAAGCGCGTTCAAGACGCGTCTCGCGTCGCCGCAACCGCTCTTCGCGATAAACGGAAGGACTTGTTTATCCACTGTTATAGGAATATTGCCGAAGCCGCGCTCTTTATCTTTCAAGGCGCGCTCGAGGACCGTGACGAGTTCGCCTTCGGCAAGCGGTCTAAGCTCGAAAATAGTAGAGCGCGAAATAAGAGGTCCTATAATCGCGAAGGATGGATTGTGAACCGTAGAGCCTATGAGTATTACAGCGCCCGTCTCCACGTCCGGCATAAGGACATCCTGCTGGGCCTTGTTGAAACGGTGGATCTCGTCGATAAAAAGTATGGTGCGCTTCCCTTCGCGCTCTTTTCTTTTCCGCGCCGCGTCAAGTACCTTGCGGATCTCGCTTACATTGGAGGTCACGGCGTTGAGACTCACGAAGGCAGAATGGGTCATCAAGGAGATTACGGAGGCGAGCGTGGTCTTTCCGCTGCCCGGGGGGCCGTAAAAAATGAGCGATGTAATTTTATCGGCGCGGACAACCCGCGTAAGAAGCTTCCCTTCGCCTAAAATATGGGATTGCCCGACAATCTCATCGAGCGTCCTTGGTCTCATCCTTACGGCAAGAGGATAATCCTTCTCGTCGTGCCGCCTAATCTCATCCTCAAACAGGTCTTCTTTCATAAAACGTGGCGTCTCCCAAACGCAACAATAATGTAATACTTGCCTCGTGCAAATGCAATAGCTGATTCCGTCATGAGTATTGCGCATTGCGTATTGCGCAATAAACAAGAAAAACCCAAGATATTGACATCTTGGGTGCTAAAAGTCTCAAAGCCTTTTAGTTTTTAGGGAGAATTTGGAACAATTTCTGGACGCAATACACAAGACGCACGACGCAATACGCGTAAAAAAACGTGCTCCGCTATAGCGTGTCTGGCGTGATTATTGAAAGAACCCGTTTTTAAAAGTGGGCATCCTCTCGAGCGTTTCACGCTTTCCGCGCTGGGCGGCCC
>JAQTRP010000098.1 GCA_028711765.1 Candidatus Omnitrophota bacterium
CCTTGTCCTTTACAAGGCCGTTTACGGGGTTTGCTTCGTCCAAAAAGAAACGGAAGGCCCGTTCCTCTATAAGGTTAAGAAGCCCCTCATCCGACAGCGCGGGCTCCTCTGCACAGGCAAAATAAGGGCAATAAGCGTAAGTCATTGAGAATATTAGAATAACAGCAACTAACCTTTTCATCTTAGCCTCATTTATAAGTTGTTGTATCCTTGCTATCTACATAAGCTTATGAAGAGGGCTGGATTATAGCCTAAAACCTGAGAATATTCATCAAAAATAAACATTTTTCCATTTAGGGCTTGACAAAACGGCGTTCTTATGGTTTAATACTGGCAACCCACCTTTCGAGGTGGGTACATTATTTTTGGAGACGAAACATGAAACTTTCAATTTCAAGAAAAAGAACATGTTTTATTTCGCCCCTCGTAGATAGGCATTCTACGATGCGCTATTTGACGCTGGGGGAAGGAGTTGGCTTGTAAAATAGACGAACACTCTATTTAACATAAAAAATTCCGAACCCCATTGCGAGATATACGGCAATGGGTTTTTTATTTTTGAGGGTAAAATGCTTAAGAAAATACGGATACAAGGTGCAGTGCTGCTGTTCAAACAGTCGAGGCACCCCGTTAAGCTGACTGCCCTTATCTATCTCAAGGAAGCGCTGCTGGCCGAGCGTTATGAGGAGTGCGCCGATATGATTAAGGCCGCGATAGAATTCGGCGCCGAGCAATTTGAGATTCAAGGCTTGCTTGAGGATCCGAAGAGGAATCCTTAGGGAACTAGATCAGGTGCGTGGTACCGAGTCATTTTATCCGGTACCAGGTACCTGATCCATACATTGAAAGGAGGTGATTTATGTACGCATGGGATTACTTGAAACTGCATCCCAGTGCCTTTTTCTTGTTTTTTAGAAAACTAGCTTTTCTATTCAGAAAGGATTGGAGATGACAGCGGACGAAAACTAAAAAGGACGGTTCTAGATAATTTGGAACCGTCCTTTTTTATTTTATAGAAACCCTGCAATTTTACAATTCAAGAATTCCCCATACCTGACCGATAATAATAGCAAAGCGAAAGGAATTATATGTCTTGGTTTACTAAAACAAAAAGAAAGAAGGAAAAGCTTTATACTTCGCGGCTGAACTTCAAGGAAGAGGGCCTACGCCGGAAAGCGGTTAGCTCAATTGACCGCGAGATATTCCGTGAAAACCGGGATATGTTATACAAGCGCGAGGCGATCGCGCGCTCGCTCGGAAAGCAAGGAAAAGACAAGAGAAAATAGCGTCAGTTACTCCCCTATTATCTTAACCAAAACACGCTTCCTGCGCTGGCCGTCAAACTCCCCGTAAAATATACGCTCCCATGGCCCAAAGTCTAACTTACCGCCCGTAATAGCCACCACAACCTCGCGGCCCATAATCGTGCGTTTAAGATGCGCGTCGGCGTTGTTCTCGCCAGTAAAGTTGTGCTTATACTGTCCCGACGGCTCATGAGGAGCGAGGCCCTCAAGCCACTTATCGAAATCGGCGTGAAGGCCACTCTCGTCGTCATTGATAAACACACTCGCCGTTATGTGCATCGCGTTTACAAGGCAGAGACCTTCCTTTACACCGCTTTGCCGGACGAGCTCCTCTATCTTCGGCGTGATATTGATAAATTCCCTCGGCTTTTTTGTATTAAACCATAAATGTTCGGTTAAAGTTTTCACGGCTGTCTCCAAGGACTATCGCACGAGCACCCTGACGTTAAATTTCTTAGCGACCTGTTTCTTATCTTCCCACGGCCTTCTATAAACAAATCCCAGTTCTGCCTCGCCCTTTTTCACGGCGTTAAAACTGAAAATCTGAAGCCCTCCCCCGCCGATAAGGTTAAACTGACGCCGGTAAGAGTAATCGCCGGCTTTCTCCAGTAGACCATCGGGGCTAATCTTTTCTATCTCCCACATGTAACCTGTCGTCGGATTCGCCTCAAGCTCGAGTTTCAATGTTTGTCCCTTTACGACGCTGACCTCGCTGTTGCCGATTACTCTCTTAGAGACCGCTTCTATCTTCGGCTGACAGCCAGCGGCGGCAAAAACAAACAAAGCTAAAAAGATTAAAATCGCATTTTTGTTCACGTGACGCCTCGTAACCTTATAGATTAGGCTCCGCCAATCTACTGTAACGGATGCGATAGTATCCGGTAATAACTGTATATGGCCTTCAGGGAATTCGCAAAGTAGATCGTGAGAAAATAAGTTATGACAATGACGATGAGGCTTATAATTATCTTCTTTGCCAGGCTGAAACGGGGATTAAACCACAAAAGCGGCAGCGCGAATGGGCCGACACAGAGGAAAGCAATCACAAAAACGGAGAATTTGAAATACCACTTATCACCTTTTGCGGTGAGTTGAATCGCGCCGCAAAAAGGACACTTGGCTAATCCATCTTCGATTTCTTCGGGACAAGAAATACATTTTCTCATATTGTCCTGCCGATGTTATAAATCGCCTTTACGTACCTGGTGCCGGATTAATGGGATCGGTACCAGGCACGTAAAGGCAACTTTGACTTATGAAACCGGCTCCAGGTACGTAATGGCCCTGCGATGCTCTTCTTTAATATAGGCAAATGGTACTACCGCCGCGGGGCTTCGTCAATCCCGAAACAACGGACCAAATAAAAACGGCAGGTGCTATTTAAAGCACCTGCCGTTTCACTAAAACTACGCAATAGCTCGGGCAATTATTTCTTTACGGTTATCGCCTTCGCTTCGGCCTTGCCTTCTTCCGATTCCACCGATACCTTCTCACCAACCTTAATCTGATTAAGGGTAATTGCGTTAAAACCGGCATCAAGAATCTTCGCGGTACCGTCAACTGTAAACTCGGTAGCCTTACCGGTTTCGTCAGCTACAACAACTGTACCCTTAGCAATCCCTTTGGCGGGATCGGCAACAGTCACGGAAGCAACCTTACCGACAATAACCTTAGCACCCTTAACTGTCTCTTGAACAGGAGTTGCGGGCACTGCGGCAAAACAAACTGAACTTACAAACATCACTGCGAGCAATACAAATAATACTTTCTTCATTGTTTCATTTCTCCTTACTTTTTGTTTGTGTTACTTTTTAACTGGCCCTGCGGTCTGCGTTGAAACTTTCCCTCCTTTCTTCTCCGTTTTCTTCGCAGTTGCCTTTTTGGGCTGAGCTTTTGTTTTTTCTGTCTTGGCCTTCTCTGTCTTGACCGGCTGAGTTTCTGTTGCAGCTGTCTCTTCATCCTTTGGCACCGTCGTTTTAGGCTCCGCGGCAAAGCACGCCGAACTCACAAACATAACGGCGAGTAACGCGATAATTGCCTTTTTCATCTTATTTCTCCTTATTTAAAAGCGTCAATAAATAATCAAACCGGTTTCCATCAAAAACACGGCATCAAATATCCCAAGGGCGGCGATTTCTCCTGCTTTTCCAAATACAAAATCAGGGGCTCAAGCGAAACTGCCCCGCCGCAAATCCTGCTTAAATTTCCGCTGCAATAGGCGCTTCCCTGAGACAATCCTTCGCATTTTAAAACAACATCATTTTTGCAAATGGGATCGCATGTAAACTCTGAGGCTTCAAAACTGGTCTTCAGAAACAATACTATAGAAACCGCCAGAATAGAAATCCCGATAACCTTTACAAAGGACGATTGCCTTACTTTCATGAGGTATCACCTATTGGGGATGATATTATACACTTTAAAACGCGAAATCCAAGTTAAAAACAATTGCGGATTTGCACCCCTCGAGACGCTTATCCAAGCTTTCCTTTATTTGTCTGTTGACGCAAAGCACCTGTTGGGACATAATTTGGAATTATGCAAGGACTCGATCATATCCTAAAACATATCGGTGACTTCGTGTGGGGCCCTCCGATGCTCATCCTGCTGTTTGGAACCCACATATACCTCACCTTCCGGCTTGGGTTTATCCAGAAATACATAGGGAAAGCCATTAAAATATCGTTCCAGAAGAAACGCGAGGGTAAAGGCGACGTCAGCCACTTCGGCTCCCTTACGACCGCCCTCGCAGCCACTATCGGGACAGGCAATATCGTCGGTGTCGCGACGGCGATAGCCGCCGGTGGGCCCGGCGCCGTCCTCTGGATGTGGCTCACCGGTGTTTTTGGGATAGCGACGAAATACGCCGAGGCCCTCCTTGCCGTTAAATACCGGATAACAACCAAAAAAGGCCACATGGCCGGCGGGCCGATGTATGTCCTCCAGCTTGGCCTTAAGATGAAATGGCTGGGCATTATCTTTGCCATATTCACGTCGATTGCGGCATTCGGCATCGGCAATATGGTTCAGGCAAACTCGATCGCGATGATGACAAAGGATACCCTTAATATCCCCACTTGGGTGAGCGGAATCATAATGACTATACTCACGGCCGTCGTGATCCTCGGAGGAATCAAATCCATCGCCCGCGCCTGTGAAAAGCTTGTCCCTTTTATGGCGATATTCTACATTGTCGGCTGTCTCATTGTCCTCGTCATCGGCTATAAGACGATTCCCGGCACAATATGGCTGATACTCAAAGACTCGCTCACAGGACAGGCCGCGATCGGAGGTTTTCTGGGGGCCGGCATGAGAGAAGCGATTAGATACGGCGTGGCAAGAGGTTTATTCTCTAACGAATCGGGCCTCGGCAGCGCGCCTATTGTGGCGGCGGCCGCGCAAACAAGAAATCCCGTGAGGCAGGCCCTCGTATCCTCGACAGGCACATTCTGGGACACAGTGGTAGTTTGCCTTATAACAGGGCTTGTGCTCGTCAATTCCGGAGGGTGGATTGATGGCTTCAGGGGAACGGAACTTACCAAAAACGCCTTCTCCGCCATTCCGTTTGTGGGGCCATTGGTGCTTAATGTAGGATTGCTTACCTTTGTCTTCTCCACAATCCTCGGATGGTCGTATTACGGAGAAAAAGCGACGGAATACCTCTTCGGCACAAAAGCGATTAAGCCTTACCGTTGCCTGTGGGTCGGCGCCGTAATGGTGGGATCTGTCGTGTCGCTGCCTATCGTGTGGAATTTCGCCGATATCATGAATGCGCTGATGGCAATACCAAACCTTATCTCTCTGCTGCTCCTAACACCCGTAATTGTTTCCGTAACCAAAACCCACATCCACAAAGAAGTAAAATAAATTGTGTACCTGGTACCTCTTGGATACGGTACCAGGTACACAATTTATTGCTGGATTTACTTCACATCCTTCAGACTAACCGTATATCTCCCGTAACTTACATTGGCAAACGTCTCGGAAACACCTTTCGCGTCGATATCGAGTCTCAAATCCTGAAAACGGCAGAAAAGCCCGTCCTTGCCGAAGTTTACCAGCGCCTCGCCGGCATTCCATACCCTGACTGCGGTAAGAACTCCGTCAGACTTGTCTACAATTTTATAAATAGAGTCGGGGACCTTCGCCATAGGTTCGGCCTCGCCCGGCTCCCTCAATTTCTTCTCGGCGATGGTGCTCTCGCCTTCGTTCACTTCATAAACCCACTTCTCGAGCATCACCTTCGACACCTTCTTCCCGTTCTTAATTTCGTGTGAACTCGTCTCCTCCACCTTTATTTCGTAGGCAAACGCCTGCGAAACAATAAAGGCAACCGACAAAACCGCCAGCAAAAGCGTTTTTCTCATCTTAGCCTCTCCTATTTTTATTGGTTAAATACGACTGTTTGTATTGTAGCATAGATTTTCTACCCTATCTACCACGTAAAGCGAGGCCGGAAAAGAGCGTGGACAAACAAAACGGGAAAAGCCGCCGAAGAAGGAATTTTTCTGAATAGGCTCATTTCAAACGGTAATCGGATAACTTGACAAATTTAAAACCTTTTTTCTTCAATTCGGGAATCGCCGCAATGACCCCTTCCCGTGTTTCCTTTTCCGGATGGTTCATGTGGCAGATTACTATGGATCCGGCGCTCGAGCCGAGCAGCGCCTCTTTAACCTGGGCCTTTGAATAAGACGCGCCCTTATCGCCGAGGACGCTGAAGCCGGCCACCTGATAGCCGAGCTTCTCGGCAATCTGAACGCCTATCTCATCGTAGTAAGCGGTGCCCGAGCGATAGAACTTGGGCTTTCGGACAGTCAGGGCTTCAATCTTTCTCGCGTTCTTCTCGATTTCATCCACCACTTCCCCGGCATTCTTCGTGCCGTCGATTCCATAGATAGACTTGCCGTTTACCGAACAGGGCTTGTGCTCGAGGCCGTGATTTTCAATCTCAAACAAAGGATTAGCCGCGAGCGACTTAAAATATTCCGGGTATTTATCGATCCAGCGGCCGTTTATAAAAAGCGTCGCGGGAACATTTTCCTTCACGAGGAAATCGATCAAGCCGGCGTCATATCCGTCATTCTTTGAACCGCAGGCGTCAAAGGTAAGCGCGATGACCTTATCGTTCGTGTCCAATCTCGTCTTAACGCCTGCCACCACCTCCGCCCACTCACTCGGAGTCTCGGCACCAAATTCCGCCACGATCCCCTCCCTCAGGCTTTGGTAATCTTCCTCGCATTGAACCACACTACCCGCCCCGACAACCGCAACAAAAAACAAGATTACAGTAAAATGTATCATTTTCACGCTAAAGGTTCTCCTTAATTGGAATTGCTAGCGTTGTAGATTTTCGTCACTGATTAGGAAACTGCCGAGTGCCGGATTCTGAAGTAAGCTGCCGTAGTGGAAGATGACGCAGGCGCCGCAGCCGGCCTTCTCGCCTATCAGGAACTCCTGTTTGAACGTCTCAGGCGAGCGCGTCAATTTATAAGCCCCGACGCCGATATTCACCTTACTAAAATCCACGGTCTTAGCCTTGGCGGTCGTAATCCATCTTTTAAACTCCGAGGGACGGGGAGAATAATTCATAATCGTCACGAAATCCACAAGCCCGCGCTTAAGCCACGACGGCCAATCCTGAAAGGCCTCGTAATAAGCGCGCACATAGGGCATACAGCCTGTCGCGGATACCTTTATATCCGGGCGGAGAGAGCGGGTTTTATTAACGAGCAGTTCGAGAAGCTCCGTCACCTGCCTGCGCTTCCAGTCCTGCCAAGCCTCGCTCTTTTCTTCGATAGTTTTAAGCTCGGCCGCTTCTTTGAAACGCCCGATATTTATTTCCGTATAGCCGTAGGCCGGA
>JAQTRP010000099.1 GCA_028711765.1 Candidatus Omnitrophota bacterium
TCTACTATATATAGGCGGAGGATGGCTCCCTTCAAATCCCCCGCTGGCGGGCTGTTAAGTTGGCATAATCTTAAAGAGGTGGGTGGTGTTTGTGGCGGGTAGTGGTAATGCCGAAGGGGGGATTTGAACCCCCATGGGGATAAACCCCACTACACCCTGAATGTAGCGTGTCTGCCAGTTCCACCACTTCGGCATCAAGGTTTTCTCAAAGTATAACTTCATTTCGAGCCCAGTCAAGATTTTTCCACAAACTACCGATATATAAGTAATAAGTGAGTTTGTTTTAAGTTCGTTATATGAGGAGGAAAACTATGAAAAAACGGGTTATGATATTTCTGTTAGCGTCTTGCCTTATCCTAGCAAATCATGCCACTGCGTTGGCCGTTCTTGTTACGGAAAAAGCCCCGACTGAGCCGCATGAGATTGTGGGCGAACTCGAGGTTGAGGTCGGGCCTTCCGACATAATTCATCCTGCGGAAGACGTTGTAGGCGTTCTTACACTTGGCGCCCTGCATTGGCATCATGAAGATATTATAAAAAAGAAGATAATCGAAAAGCTTAAAGACAAAGCCAAACTTTATTCCGCGGATGCTGTTATGAATGTGCGTTACTATCCCGATCCCGCCAAACCCTCTCAGTTTAGGGGCGGTGTATATCGCGGCAAGGGAGATCTCATAAAGTATAAGCGGAGATATTAAGAGTGGTTTCTGGCAAGGACAGTTTTTCCCCGCTTGTATTTCTTTTTGTTTTGCTCCTGAGTATATCCTGCGCAAGCGCACCCGATGAAGGCCCCGATGGCTACGTTAAAATACTCCGCACCGCGCCCAAAGGGATTAACTACCAGGTATTGGGGGATGTTAATACCCATCTCATAAAGAGCTCTTTCGAGAATATGGAGTGGTGGAAGACGCAGTGCGAAGAGCGTCTAAGGAAGAAAGCCAAGGAATTGGGCGCGGACGCGCTGATTTACCCGCAGTTTGATCCTGTATCCGGAAATGCCTCCGCCCGCGCGATAAAATATCGCGAAGCTTTTCCCATTAAAGAAGAAGCATAAATCATTTACGGTAAAGTAGTTATAAAGTTATGGTAAATAACGCAACTGTCCGTAACAACAACAAAGTCGTTGCTACAAATCGGCAAGCCCGTTATAATTACTTCATTTTCGACTGCTACGAGGCGGGTATCGAGCTTCATGGCTGCGAGGTGAAGTCTTTGAGAGAAGGCCGGGCGAATCTCCGCGACAGCTTTGTTAGATTTATCCGGGGCGAGGCATACGTTTTTAATCTCCACATAAGTCTTTATTCGCACAGCCAGGATACGGCGCTCGAACCCACGAGGACGAGGAAACTGCTTCTTAGGAAATCGGAGATTCATCATCTTGAGGGGAAGGTTTCACAGAAGGGTTTTTCTTGCGTTCCCCTTAGGATTTATTTTAAGCACGGGTTGGCCAAGATAGAGATCGCTCTTTGTCAGGGTAAAAAGCTCCACGATAAGCGCGAAGCCCTGCGCGAGAAGGTACGGAAACGGGAAACAGACCGCGCCTTAAGCGCGCACCAGAGAAAGAAAACTCGGGGGTGACAGGTTTCGACAGGGAGATATTTCAGGGTAGGAGCATGCAGAGGTTGTGAGGAGGCCTCTAAAAACACCTCACAAATCATAACTGCTGATAACGTCAGCTTTGAGAGGGTCGAAGACGGAAGCCTCATTGGGGCCAATGTCTTTGTTCCTCTCGCTCTCGCTGCCTAATACGCGGCGACGCGGCTCGGGTCTTTAGCTTTGGGGATCTTTGCCGCGACACTTACAAGGCTGCTCCCAGACGTTCGCTTTTGGCGTTTGGGCTAAGAGTATAAAAGCTCGCTCGGCGAGAGCCCATCCTCGGGCGCCTGCCCGAGTTAAATTAATTCGAGGATTAAGCATGTAAGAGCCTTTCTGGACAGTCTTTCTGGACGGGGGTTCGAATCCCCCCACCTCCACGTTCCTCCTCGAATCGAAGGGGGGATTCGAAGCGAGTGAGCGCCGACCACGCGGAGGATGAGCGCGCAATCAGCGCGCGTAAGCGAGCGAGGGGAGCCTACGCAGTATTTGCGATCTGCAAATACGTAGTAGGCGTATCCCCCCACCTCCATTCTTCTTCGCCAAACAACTTACGTGTTTGGCTTCGAAGCAATTGACAGGGCAGGCAGTAAATAACGGAAGATGCTGCGAAGCTGTGAGCGGAAGCATCACAGCGTAGCAGATCCACCTCCACGTTCCTCCATAAATTCCGTATATCGTAGTTGTTTTACTTGGAACTGGTACCAGGTACACAAAAGCGATGTTTTTCTTTCGCCGAGACGCGAGCGTTAGCGAGTCACCTCGGCGTTTTGATGTTTTTCTTTCGCCGAGACGCGAGCGTTAGCGAGTCAACGCCGAGACTTCAGCAAGGCGAGTTGACGAGGCGGGGTCTATTATTAATGATTGTTTTGTAAGCTAACTGTAGAAACGGAATATACACTCACCGTTTTTACCAGATCGGATAATAAGCAAAATGCAGGTATTGTCACTAATATTGATAGGGGCAGTTCTTTTACTGCTGGGCTATTTTATTTACGGTTCATTTCTGAGCAGATTATTACGCTTGAACGATAAGAATAAGGTTCCCGCCGTAGAATTAAGGGATGATCGGGATTTTATACCCACCAATAAGTTCTATCTTTTAGGCCAGCATCTTTCCGCCATTGCGGCCGCAGGCCCGATAGTAGGGCCTATCTTGGCAGGACTTTGGTTTGGATGGTTGCCGACCGCGCTTTGGATAATAATAGGGGGGATTTTAATAGGCGGGGTTCATGATATGGTTTCCCTTGTCGCGTCGGTGCGGCATAAAGGCAGGTCCGTCGCCGAGGTAATAAAGGAGAATATGAATCATAAGGCTTATATTATCTTCCTTTTGTTTCTATGGATTTCGATTATTTATATCATAACCGCTTTTACGGACATAACGGCGGGTACTTTCGTGGATGCGCGCGTCGGGCCCGAGGTAGCTTCTTCTTCAATTATGTATCTTGGGCTTGCGCTGATTATGGGTATTGTGCTGAGGTACAAAAGTCTGCCCTTAAGTGTGTACACAATCATTTTCCTGCCGTTGGTTTTGCTTTGTATTTATCTTGGTCCTATGTTTCCGGTAAAGCCGATCTTATTGTTCGGCCTTGGCGCGAGGACGAGTTGGGACATCATACTTCTTGTTTACTGTTTTATCGCTTCCATTATTCCCCTATGGCTTCTTTTGCAGCCGCGCGGTTATTTAGGCGGGTTCTTTTTGGTATTTACGGCGGGCCTGAGCCTTGTCGGTATTGTTGTTTCAAGTTTTACAGGCGGTTTATCGATTCATTATCCGGCCTTCACGCAGTGGGTTAGTCCGCAGGGTTTTCCGCTTATCCCCATGCTTTTTGTAACCGTTGCATGCGGCGCTTGTTCGGGTTTCCATTCCATCGTTTGTTCGGGCACAACCCCAAAGCAGATAGCAAAAGAGACGGATACGAAAATAGTAGGGTTCGGCGGGATGCTTATGGAAAGTTTTGTCGCCCTTATAGCGCTTGCGACGCTTCTAATCCTGACCCGCGCCGAGGCGGGCGGCATGAAAGAGCCTAACCAGATTTATGCCAACGGAATCGCTGTTTTTCTGAATAGTCTGGGTATAAATAAGGCCTTTGCGCTGAATTTTGCCTTGCTTGCCTTTGCAACATTTGTTTACGACACCTTGGATGTAGCGACCAGGCTCGGAAGATACATCTTTCAGGAGCTTACGGGGTGGCAGGGCAGGACAGGCGCTTGTGTTGCGACCCTCGCCACGCTTGTTTTGCCCGCTTTCTTAGTGACGCGCGAAGTAACAGACGCAAGCGGAAATATAATTCCCGCATGGAAAATGTTCTGGACGGTGTTTGGCTCAAGCAATCAGTTGCTCGCCGCAATGGTTCTCCTCGGGCTTAGCGTGTGGCTTTTCAAGAAGAAGATAAATTTTGCCGTAGCTTTTTTACCGGCTTTGTTTATGATTGTGGTGGCAATATGGTCGATTTGTGTTTTAGTACAACCGTACGCCTCCAAATTATTTTTCAAAGGAGAGCTTTCATTCGATCCTGTGGCAACCATAGGATTGGTTTTAATATTACTCGCTTTTCTTTTAATTATGGAGGTAGCGAAGGTTTTTAGAAAGACCGCAAGATAATATGCGGTTGTAAAGCCGCAGGGTTTTACGGGAGGGTAAATTGCCGATATTTAAATTCATAACAAAGATTTTCGGTGGTAGTAAAAAAAATAAGATTACGCCGGAAGAGATTATGCACATTGGGCGGAACGATCCTTGTCCATGCGGCAGCGGGAAGAAGTATAAGAAGTGCTGCTACGACAAGCTCGAGAGCAAAAAGAAATACGCCTCGCCCAATCCGATGCCCGGCAGGTATTAATTTACACAGATAGACTTGTAAGATGACCACAGGTAATTTTATCTGTGATTATCTGCGTAATGTTATCTGTGACAATCTGTGTTTAACGCGGCCGTTGCATAGTGGTAGTGCCCAAGCTTCCCAAGCTTGAGGTGTGGGTTCGATTCCCATCGGCCGCTCTTTTGTGTAATAAATTGACAGTGTAGTGAAATTCCGATAAAATCCGGGTTCACTCGAGGTTGTAACTTTTGGGGCGTTTAGCTCAGTTGGTTTAGAGCACTTCCCTTACAAGGAAGGGGTCAGTGGTTCGAGTCCACTAACGCCCACCATATCGGCAAGTGGCTGTTTTTGGCGGGTATTATCAGTTTTTCGGGGGCGTAGCTCAATTGGTTAGAGTACCGGACTGTCGATCCGGGCGTTGCGGGTTCGAGTCCCGTCGCTCCCGCCATCCGCCTTCGTGTATTGGGCGGCCCAGGCAGATAACCTACGGCGGATGTGCCCGCCGAACGTTATCTTACATGGGCAGCCCGATACAGGGAGGCGGGCCATTAAATATTCCGCCTTCGTGTATTGGGCGGCCCAGGCAGATAACCTACGGCGGATGTGCCCGCCGAACGTTATCTTACATGGGCAGCCCGATACAGGGAGGCGGGCCATTAAATCCTCTATGTTTTGCGTTTATATCTTAAAGAGTAAGAAGTCCGGGAACAAGTTTTACATAGGGTTTACAACCGATCTTGAAAAGCGTCTATTGAAACATTTAAGACCGGAACCAGACCAATATACCCGCAGGTATTCGCCGTGGGAGCTTGAAACATATGTAGTGCTCAAAGACAAAGCTCTTGCAAAACAGCTTGAGTCATATCTTAAAACTAGTTCTGGAAGAACGTTTATTAGAAGGCATTTGCTATTATAAGTTGTTGCATGTTTAGCGCAGAGAAATAATAAATCATGGATGATGCGGCTTTCTGGAAAAGGGCGCAGGAACTCGTAGAAATCGAGGATTACGATTCCCTGGCGGAGCTTTTTCAGCATAAGGTCGATGAGGCCGTCGCGAAGAAGGATTTAAAGACCGCCTTTGTTTGGTGTAAGCGCGGCATTGACCAGCTTGTCCGGACGGAGCAGTTTTACAAGGCCGCTGTCATGATGAACCGTCTCGCCCTCCTCTATCTTAGTCAGAAAGATTTGCTGAACGCCGGCCGGCTTTTTTACCGGGCTGCTCAACAGTGCGAGCGAGGAAGGGCATTCTCCGAGGCTTCCGCTAATTATAAGAATTCGGCCGAGTGTTTTTATAAACTAGGAGAGAATTTCATTATTGAGGCGGCGAAGCATTATAAACTCGCGGCGATAGCCTTGATTCAGTTTCATGATTATGAGAAGTTGGAGTATCGCCAGTTGGTAGACCGGAGCGACCAAATTTTCAAGGAGGCGTACGAGAAAAAACTTTTAAGCAAGCCGGATTACTATCTGTACTTGGAAAATCTCTATGGCGATATTCAGAACGTCCTTTATCGGAACGGTTATTATCGCGACGTCAGCGAAGTTTATATAAAGATGATGCACAACGTCAAGAACCGCTTTAAGTCGGATCCCAGAAGCTTTTTGCTCTATCTCTGGTTTGTCTTTTGGGATTGGTCGAGCGGTTATGGCGAAAAGCCTTTTCGCTGGCTGGGCACTATTTTCGCAAGCCTTCTTGTTTTCGCTCTGGTTTACTGGAAGTTTGGGCTCGTCGCCGGCGCCGCTACCGTTAAGGCGTCTTTTCTTGAATGTCTTTTCTTCGCGCTCAATATGTTTGCCTCCCTCGGTTACGGTAATGACTTTATCATTTACCCTGTTACCCGGCTCATAGCGATGGTCAATGTAGTCTTTGGCTATGTAATGCTTGCTGTCCTTCTTACCGTAATCTCAAGAAAGATTACCCGTTAATTTCTATTCCCTTTTTATCTAATTTGTTCAACCACAATAGGTTGCGTAAAGTGGATTTCTACCCTGTACTGATTGACAAATCCCCATTCGTAGGGTAAACTTATATTAGTTATAACGCCTTCGAATGTAACAGCTTACACTCGAAGTGTTTTTTTATTTCCAGTTACTTTATCGATTAAAATTTGAATTCTTCTTTTTTTACTTTTAAAAGACTTTGATAAAATAAGTTTTCGTTATTTGATTTTCTGAGAAAGCGCTTTATACAGACGTTCTTTTCTGAGAGAATAGACTTGGATTTCACAACGACAATCAATTTTCTTCAAAAAGGAGAATTTTTAATGACTATGATAACAAGACGCAATTCGGGATTCCGAAAATTTCTTTGTGTAGTCACTATTTTAACATTTGTACTGACGCAGAATTCCTGGGCACTTCCTCCGATAGCCGACCCAGGAAGTACGACAGAGTTAAACCCGCAGCCCCAGGTAACTCTTGCCGAGGTGGATACAAAGGCGGCTGCCGCAGGGCAGGAAACACCTCCGGAACCTTCCTGCGATACGGATTTTCTCGCCGAAGATTCTCCTCTTACAAAAGTAGATGATGTATCTATTCCCGATGAGTCTCTGATTTCCGAACTGGAAACGAGGGAGCTCGAAAGATACGATATTGATTCGGCTCTTGATATGATGAGGTCGGAATATGCCTCCGCCGTTATCCTTGACGGTTTAGATAAAGACGGTATTAAAAAACTTACGCAGCTTGAATATGAAGTCGGCATTATCGTTTTGAAAGGCGAG
>JAQTRP010000100.1 GCA_028711765.1 Candidatus Omnitrophota bacterium
CAGGCCACTTTTTGAAGTTTGTTGTGGCAGGTCTTATGCGGTAGTCGATCCAGAAGGAAAGGAAAATGGCGAATAAAGTCACGGGTTTTTTAAGAGAATCGAAGCAGGAGCTTAGTAAGGTTACATGGCCTTCCAAGGACGAGCTCTTGGGCTCTACCATGGTTGTGATTGTAATGACTTTCATATTAGCCGCCTATATCGGCGGGGTTGATTTTATACTTTCTATATTGATGCGGTTCCTTATCCGCTAAGCGAGTTTGGTTTATGTCTCAATACCGTTGGTATGTGGTTCACACGCAGACAGGTTGCGAAGGGCGCGTCAAGGCGACTTTAGAGCAGCGTTCGGAGACGGCGGGCCTTCAGCACCTTATTCAGCAGGTATTGATACCTACCGAGAAGGTGAGCGAAGTCAAGGCCGGGAAGAAGCGTATTACGGAACGGAAATTTTTTCCGGGTTATATCCTTGTAAATATGATCCTGAATGACGAGAGTTGGTATCTCATCAGGAACACACCTGGCATTTCGGGGTTTGTCGGATCAGGCCGTAGGCCGCTGCCGCTTAAGGATTCTGATATAGAGGATATCATTAAGCAACAGGAAGAGAAGGCGGCGAAGCCGAAGCCTAAAGTTGATTTTACCGTCGGCGAGAGCGTGAGAGTCAAAGAAGGCGCGTTTGCGAATTTCAACGGCACTATCGATGAGGTTCATCCGGGACGCGGTAAGCTGAAAGTGATGGTCTCCATATTCGGCCGCCAGACGCCGGTGGAGTTGGAATATTGGCAAGTCGAGAAAGTATAAAGTTATGGCCAAGAAACTGAAGACAATAATTAAACTGCAGATTCCGGGAGGACAGGCGAATCCTGCTCCGCCCATCGGCCCGGCGCTCGGGCAGCACGGCGTTAATATAATGGAATTCTGCAAGGCCTTTAACGAGAAGACCAAGGATAAGCAGGGGACGATTTTACCCGTCGTCATCAGCGTATACGAAGACAAGTCTTTTACCTTTATAATCAAGACGCCGCCCGTTGCCGTCATGCTGAAAAAGTTCGCCGGCCTCGCCAAGGCGTCCGGCGAGCCCAATAAACTTAAGATCGGCAAGGTTACCCGCGAAGAGGCGGCGACGATAGCGAAAGAAAAGATGAAGGACCTCAACACCACAAAGCTCGAAAGCGCTATCCGGACTGTCGAAGGGACAGCCCGGAGCATGGGGATAGAAATAGTAGATAGTCGCTAAGAAAATTAAAAATTAAAAAGTCAAAAGTCAAGAATAATGAAAAAGCACAGCAAAAGATATAAAGAGGCGGAGAAACTCATTGACCGCGACAAGGAGTATTCGGTCGAGGATGCGGTTAATACCATAAAGAAACTGCCCAAGCCGAAGTTTGACGAGACTATAGATTTAAACTTCCAGCTCGGCATTGATACCAAGGCGAATGAGTCGGTAAGGGGGATGGTCAGCCTTCCGCACGGCACAGGTAAAGCCGTTAAGGTTTTGTGCCTTTGCCGCGGCGAAGAGGCGAAGGAGGCCCAGGCCGAAGGGGCCGATTTTGTCGGCGCGGATGATTTGATCGAGAAGATCCAATCGGGGTGGCTTGGTTTTGACGTGGTTGTCGCCCATCCTGATATGATGCGCGATTTGGGAAAGCTCGGACGCGTTCTTGGGCCCAAAGGACTTATGCCTTCTCCAAAGTCAGGGACAGTCACGAAGGAGCTCGGGAAAATCGTCAAGGAGCTCAAAAAAGGCAAAATCGAGTTTAAAAACGACAAGACATCGGGGCTTCATGTCCCATGCGGTAAGGTTTCGTTTAAGGAAGAGGCCTTGGTCGAGAATATAAAGACAATCGTCCACGCTGTAGCCACGAGCAAACCGGCTTCAACGAAAGGCGAGTATGTCCGCAGCGTTTACGTTTCAACTTCACAGGGACCGGGCCTAAGACTGGCCCACAAGTCCTTGGCTTGAAGGATTTCGGAAGAGGGTTACTGTGCCGAGCGAACTGAATACAAAAATGCTGAAAGAGACTGTAGAGCGCCTAAAAGGAAATTCATGTATCTTTTTCGGTGTTTTTAAAGGGCTTCCTGTGAGTGATTTTTCGGAGCTCAGGCGTTCGCTCGAGAAGGTATCAGGCCGTTCGTTCGTCGTCAAGAATACAATCGCGAGCCTCGCCCTTAAAGAGATAGGCGCCAAGGAGGCGGATTCTCTCCTTGGCGGGTCTATATTTTTGACGGTAGGTTCCAAAGAGCCTCAGGATATTTCGAAGGTCCTTGTCAAATTTTTGGCAGGGCGCGATACGGTAGAGCTCAGGGGTGTTTTCCTCGACGGGAAGGTCTATCAGACGCAATATGTGAAGACCCTTGCCAAGCTCCCTTCACGTAAAGAGCTATTGGCATCGCTCGCAGGCGGTATTAGGGCGCCGCTCAGCCGTTTTGTCTGCACTCTGAATGGTGTCGCGCGCGCGTTCGTTGTAACGTTGAATGAAATAAAGAATAAAAAAGCGCAAGGCTCGCCCGAACAAAGCAAAACGGAGGCGAGCCCGGAGCCTTCTACGCCCCCTCCGTCCGATAAAGTTTCGGAGGCGAAGACAGGGGATCAGGAAAAACCCGCTCCCGCTGAGTAAGATAAACCAGCAGGAGTAATAAATTCACCCGCCAATAATTGTGGCGGACTCATTTAAGGAGGAAAGTCATGGCTGAAGAAACAAAAGTTGCGGATCTTTCGGAAAAACTTGCTAAGCTGCTCAAGAATATCGAAGACTTGAGTGTCATTGAGATGGCGACGCTCGTAAAGGCGATGGAAGAGAAGTTCGGCGTTTCCGCTCAGGCGGCTGTTGCGGTAGCCGCGCCCGTAGGCGGTGCTGCGGCAGGTGCGGCAGGCGGCGCGGCCGAAGAGAAGACAGCGTTCGATGTCATTCTCACCAATTCCGGAGACAAGAAGATTCAGGTAATTAAGGAAATCCGCGCCTTTACGACATTGGGCCTCAAGGAAGCGAAGGACCTTGTTGAGTCCGCTCCGAAGCCCGTTAAGACGGGAGTTTCCAAAGAAGAAGCCGCGAAGATCAAGGATATTCTTGAGAAGGCAGGAGCCAAGGTAGAAATTAAATAAGTGAGGCCCAAACTTGCGCCTGCCTGCCGGCAAGGCAGGGAACGAAGTGACGCAAGTTTGTCGGCCGGCCTCATTCCGCGTTCTGCGTGATGCGGAATGAGACGCGAAACCACTTACCCCGCCCTCTAAGTCGTATGCATTGGTTAAGGGCGGTAGGTAGAAGGTAACGGGTAATATTTAGCAACTCCGTCTAATAGGCAGCATAGAGGGCGGGGTTTAGTTCGCAGACGGCCTTTCGGCCTATAATTTATGTCGCATATCCGCTCCATAAATTATCTGCTTACTAAAGGAGGGCATTACTAATGCCAAAACTCATTGAACGTAAGAGTTTCACCAAGATACAGGACTGTATTGAAATCCCGAATCTGGTGGACATCCAGAAGGACTCTTATGACAAGTTCCTTCAGCTCGATCGGCCCGCCCGCAGGCGCAAACAGACAGGACTTGAGGCCGCCTTTCAGGAGTGTTTTCCTATAGAGAGCTTTGACGGGAGTTGCCGTCTCGAGTATATAAGTTATGCCCTCGGGAAGCCCAAGTATTCCATTTCCGAATGCCAGAGGCGCGGAATGACTTACGCGGCCCCGCTAAAAGTAGTGTTGCGCCTTGTGAAAAAGGGCGCCTCAAAAGAGCAGGAAGTCTATATGGGCGAGCTCCCGCTTATGAGCGAGACAGGAACCTTCGTTATTAACGGTGCCGAGCGCGTAATCGTTAGTCAACTCCACCGCTCACCCGGTATTTCTCTTGAGGAAGAGCAGCATCTGGCGGGAAAGAAAATTTATAGCGTCCGCATTATTCCGTATAGAGGCGCGTGGGTGGAGTTAGAAGCCGACATTAACAACATACTTTACGCCTATATCGACCGCCGCAGGAAAGTTTTGGCGACAACGCTTTTGCGCGCGTTAGGATATTCCTCAAACTACGATATACTCAAGGCCATTTATGAAATTGAGAAAATAGGGGATTTGCACCGTGCCTCAACAGCTAAATTGAAAGATCATATTCTCGCGGATGACGTCCTCCAGGGCGGTACCAAGGAAGTTCTTGCGACCGGCGGCTCGCGCTTGACAAAGGAAGTGCTCGAATTCTTATCGTCCCACAATGTCAAGGAACTCAAAATCGCGAAGATTACCCACGACGACGATGTTATCGTAAATACCCTTGAGCGCGACCCTTATCATAATACGGAAGAGGCCCAGATCGCGATATATCGCCGCGTGAGGCCGGGCGATCCACCGACCCCCGAGACTGCCGCGGAACTGATAACACGGCTTTTCTTCGATCCCCAACGCTATGATTTGAGCGAGGTGGGCCGTCATATGCTCAACCGCAAGCTCGAGATGGATACACCCCTTTCTGAAACGACGCTGAGGCCCGATGATGTTATCAGGTCGGTGCGCTCCGTCATAAAACTTAAAAACGGAGAACTCTCAATCGACGACATTGACCATCTCGGCAACCGCCGCATCCGTTCCGTCGGCGAGCTTTTGCAGAACCAGCTTCGCGTGGGCCTCGCGCGCATGAAACGTTCGGCCCTCGAGCGCATGTCGATTTACGATATGGACTCGGTAATGCCGCATAACTTGATTAATCCCAAGCTTGTGTCCGCCGCGGTTAAGGATTTCTTCGGCCGCAGCCAGCTTTCTCAATTTATGGACCAGACTAATCCTCTGGCTGAGACGACCCACAAACGCCGTCTGAGCGCGCTTGGCCCCGGCGGGCTTTCGCGTGAACGCGCGGGGTTTGAAGTCCGCGACGTCCACCCTTCGCACTATGGCCGCGTCTGCCCGATTGAAACGCCCGAAGGACCGAATATCGGCCTTATCGCGTCCCTCAGTACTTTCGCGCGCGTCAACGATCTTGGTTTTATCGAAACTCCCTACCGTAAGGTGAGGCACGGAAAGGTGACGAACCAAATCGATTATCTTACCGCTGACAAGGAGGACAATTTTGTTATAGCGCAGGCCAACGCGAAATTAGGCAAGCATGGCGAGTTTCTCGAGGAAAAGGTTTCATCCCGCTTCAGAGGAGATTTTCCGAAGGTACCGAAGGAGAAGATCGATTACATGGACGTATCGCCCCGGCAGCTCGTCAGCGTGGCGGCGTCTCTTATCCCTTTCCTTGAGCACGACGACGCAAATAGGGCCCTTATGGGATCGAACATGCAGCGTCAGGCAGTGCCGCTTTTGGAGACCGAGGCCCCGCTTGTCGCGACCGGTATGGAATATAAGGTAGCTAAGGACTCCGGCGCCCCGCTGTTGGCGAAGGCCCGCGGCACCGTGAAGAACGCGGATTCCAAAGAAATTGTAATCGATGATTTTATATATAGGCTGCGTAAGTTTGAGCGTTCGAACGCCGGCACCTGCATAAATCAGCGCCCGATAGTGCGCGAAGGTGAACATGTCAAGCGCGGCGATATCATCGCCGACGGCTCCGCCACTCAAGGGGGCGAGCTCGCGCTGGGCCGTAACGTGCTGGTTGCGTTTCTGCCGTGGCGTGGCTACAACTTCGAAGACGCCATACTTGTTTCCCAGCGCCTCATCAAAGACGACGCTTATACCTCGATTCATGTCGAAGAGTTTGAGATCGAGGCGCGCGACACGAAACTCGGAAACGAAGAGATCACCCGCGATATCCCGAACGTCGGGGAGGATGCCCTCAAGGATTTGGACGAGGAAGGTATTGTCCGCATCGGCGCGGAGGTAGGCCCAGGCGATATTCTCGCGGGGAAGATTACCCCGAAGTCCGAGACCGAACTTTCGCCCGAGGAAAAACTGCTCCGCGCGATTTTCGGCGAGAAGGCGGGCGATGTGAGAGACGCCTCTTTGACGGTACCTCCGGGCGTCGAAGGTATTGTTGTTGATGTTAAGGTATTCGCCCGCAAGGAAATCAAGCCGCGCACCCGCGAAGAGAAGCGGCAAGAGATTAAGGATATAGACCGGATTCAGGACCGATATCAGGAGCGGATCAACATTCTGCGCAAGGAGCGCTTCAATAAGATTTCACAGCTTGTGCTCGGGAAGAAACTCTCGGAAAGCCTGCTTGATGAGGTGCTCGGCGAGGAACTGATCAAGACAGGAAAGACAATCGAGAAGAAGGATCTTAAGAAACTCGAGCGGTGCGACTGGGAGTCGATCAGGCTAGAGGATGAGCCCGAGCTCGAAGATAATATAAGGAAGATTGCCCGTGTATGGGGAGATGAGATTGACGAGCTTGTCGAGGAGCGTGCCCGCGAGATCGAGCGCGTCAAGAAAGGCGATGAGCTTCCCCCGGGCGTTCTCAAAAAGGTGGTTGTCTATGTAGTTTCAAAGCGTAGGCTTTCCGTCGGCGATAAGATGGCGGGCCGCCACGGCAATAAAGGTGTGATCGCGAAAATTCTTCCGGAAGAGGATATGCCGTTTTTGCCTGACGGGACTCCGGTTGAAATAATCCTGAATCCCTTGGGCGTGCCCTCCCGTATGAACGTGGGACAGATTCTCGAGACCCACCTCGGGTGGGCGGCAAAGGTCCTCGGGATTTACATCGAGACGCCGGTCTTTAGCGGTGCCACCGAGGCGGAGATCCACGCAATGCTTAGGGATGCAAAACTGCCCGAGAGCGGTAAGATCAGGCTCCGCGACGGGAGGACAGGCATCGGTTTCGATCAGGAGATTACAGTCGGATATATTTACATAATGAAGCTCGCGCACCTTGCGGATGATAAGATTCACGCGCGTTCTATCGGGCCTTACTCTCTCGTTACGCAGCAGCCGCTCGGAGGAAAGGCGCAGGCCGGCGGACAGAGGTTCGGCGAGATGGAAG
Source organism: Candidatus Omnitrophota bacterium (assembly GCA_028711765.1). Taxonomy (GTDB): domain Bacteria; phylum Omnitrophota; class Omnitrophia; order Omnitrophales; family JAQTRP01; genus JAQTRP01. The sequence continues at coordinate 6,899 of JAQTRP010000100.1, forward strand.
TCTGGGCGCTTGAGGCCTACGGCGCGGCATTCATTCTTCAGGAGCTGCTTACGGTTAAAAGCGACGATGTGGTCGGGCGCACCAAGGTTTACGAGGCTATCGTTAAGGGTGAAAACGCCCTTCATCCGGGCACGCCCGAGTCTTTCAACGTTCTTGTTAAGGAGCTTCAGAGCTTGGCGCTTGATGTGAGGCCGGAGAAGACACAGGCCGCGAAGGATCGTGAAAAGGAAGCCA
>JAQTRP010000009.1 GCA_028711765.1 Candidatus Omnitrophota bacterium
ACGGTTTTGGTCCTTTAGGCAAGATGATCGAGCCTCTGGGCGAAATTAGTTTCGATCGCGCGATACAGTTTTTCCGAGAAATGATCAAAGCGGCAGTCCGTGCGAAGCCCGACCTTATTTTGATCGAGACCATGACCGATATCAAGGAGGCCAAGGCCGCAGTGATTGCCGCGCGCGAAGTCACGGATCTCCCCGTTGAGGTGCACATCGCTTATTCTCACGGTTCAAAGACCGTTACGGGCACAAGTCCGGAGGCAGCCGTTGTGATTTTGAATTCGCTCGGCGTCAATATCATAGGCTCAAATTGCGGCTTCGGACTCGAGGAGCACGAAGCGATTCTCAGGAAAGAAATGCCAATTGCCGGTTGTTTCTTAGCTGTTTTACCGAACGCCGGCATACCCAAGCTCATCGATGATAAGACAGTTTTTGCGGAGCCCCCCGAGGCGTTTCACGTGTATGCCGAACGTTACCGCGATTTGGGAGCGAACCTTATAGGCGGTTGTTGCGGCACGACACCCGATCATATCCGCGAGGTCGCACGTGCTGTTAAGGGGAAGCCGCCGAGGAAGCGCGATGCTACAAAGGCATTCGCCCTCGCTTCACGCTCAAAGGCCTCTTTTTTAAATTCGTCATCGCCGTTTTTCGTAATCGGTGAACGGATTAATCCGACGGCGCGGAAGGCCTTATCCGAGGAATTCAAGGGAGAGAAAATGGCGGTGCTCAGGCGCGAAGCGATGGAACAGGTGCAAGCCGGCGCTCGTGCCCTCGATATAAACGTCGGCGTACCCGGAGTCGATCAGGTCTCCTTGATGAAAAAGGCCGTTCAGGCAGTGGAAAACGTCGTTGATGTTCCGCTTGTACTTGACAGCGACCAGCCGGAGGTTTTAGAGGCCGGTCTCAAGCAGGTTTCTGGGAAGGCCCTTATTAATTCGGTTAGTGGGAAAGAGTCTTCTTTAGAAAAAGTTCTGCCGCTCGCTAAGAAATACGGCGCGGCCGTATTAGGGCTTACCCTTGATGAAAAAGGAATACCGAAGACCGCGGATGAGCGCGTTGCCATCGCGAAGCGCATACTTGATCACGCGCTTAAGATCGGAATAGCGAAAGAAGATATTATTATCGACCCCTTGACCCTTACCGTTTCAGTCGAGCCCGCGAGTGTCTACGAGAGCCTTGAGGCCGTCCGCCGCGTTCGGAAGGACCTTGGGCTTGAGGTCTCTCTCGGCGTGAGCAACATTTCCTACGGCCTGCCGAATCGTTCAATAATCAATGCCCGGTTTCTCGAACTTGCCGTACGATTCGGGCTTTCGGCGGCGATTATAAATCCAAAAGACAGCGCGGTTATGACAGTCGCGCTCAGCCGGCCTAAATCCTCGCCCGATAAGAAAAGCGTCCGCGCGTTTATCGATTCCGTGGATAAGCTTGTCAAAGAAAAAATTGAGCCGCCCGCGAAGACATCTTCGGCTGCGAAGCCTCCGATAGGCACGAGGCTTTATGAGGCGATACTTTACGGCGAGAAGGAATCGATAGAGCCGCTCGTTGAGGAGGCGCTTCGTGAGCATCCGCCCCTTGAGATCAACAAACAATTTCTTGTTCCGGCGCTCGAAGAGGTGGGAAGGCGTTTCGAGAGAGGCGAATTCTTTCTTCCGCAGATATTGCTCGCCGCCGAAACTATGCAGAGGGCTTTTAAGCGCCTCAAGAAGGCGATTGAGAAAGAAGGACATCGCGGGGAAGCGGGCCGTATCGTGTTTGCGACCGTCGAAGGCGACGTGCACGATATAGGAAAGAATATAGTTATAACAGTCCTTGAAAACTACGGTTATATTATATATGACCTTGGTATAAGCGTTTCGGCGGATAAAATACTTGATGAGGCCATAGCGAAGAAGGCGCAACTCATAGCCCTGAGCGCTCTTATGACGACCACGATGGAAGAGATGGAAAAGGTTACGCGCATAGTGAAGGAGAGAAATTTGCCGTTTAAGACGATAGTCGGCGGTGCCGTAGTTAATAAGGAGTATGCGGACTCGATCGGCGCCTCCGGATACGCTAAAGACGCTATCGAAGCCGTCCGCGTCGTGCGTTCACTGTTGGGAAAATGAAAATCACGGTAAGGGATATAATCGAGAAAAAGAAGAAGGGCGAGAAGATCACCGCGCTCACGGCCTACGACTATGCCTTTGCCGGTGTGCTCGATCAGGCAGGTCTCGATATAATTCTTGTCGGCGATTCCGTCGGCACAACCGTGCTCGGTTATGATTCGACCGTTCCCGTGACGATGCGCGATATGCTGCACCACACGAAAGCGGTGGCCCGCGCGGTAAAAAACAGCCTCCTCGTCGCCGATATGCCTTTTGGTTCCTACGAAAATTCCACGGAGAGGGCGTTACGCGGCGCGCGCCGGCTCCTGAAAGAAGGCGGAGCACAGGCCATAAAAGTAGAAGGTGCCGGCGGCATAGTCGAAATAGTCAAGGCGATGACCGCATCGGGTGTCCCCGTCATGGGACATCTTGGCCTTACGCCTCAGACGGCGGAACAGCTCGGCGGCTATAAAGTCCAGGGGAAATTGCGGAACGAGGCCGAAAAAATATGGCAGGACGCGAGGCACCTTGAAGGAGCGGGAATTTTTTCGCTCGTCCTCGAGTGCGTTCCTTATCAGCTCGCCAAATTTATAACCGGGAGGCTGAAGGTGCCGACAATCGGAATAGGTGCCGGTCCGTATTGCGACGGCCAGATTCTGGTTTTGAACGATCTCTTGGGCCTCGAGAAACGTTTGCGGCCTAAGTTTGTCCGTCGGTACGCGGACCTTGGACGTGAGACAGAACGAGCGGTAGCATCTTTTAAGAAGGATGTGCTTAAAGGTTCGTATCCGAGCCTTAAGGAAAGTTTCGCTATGGATGAGAATGAGCTGCCGGGTGAGGCGTGAAAAAAATTCTATTGGTTGACGAGGACGAGCAGGCGCAGGCGGTTGTGGAATCCCGTCTCGGTTCGCGCGGTTATCAGGTTTTTACCGTGAACTCGAGAGAAGACGCGATCCACTTAATCGAACGGGAGACAGTAGATCTTATTCTCCTATCCGCCGACATGGACCGCTCGACAAGCGAAGGGGTGATCGAGCACATCAGGAAGCGCGCCGTGGCGTATCTTGCCCCCGTCGTAATGCTCACGCGCAGGGATCACGTCGCGAGGCTCATTCTCGCAATGCAGAAGGGATTCGACGATTTCCTCACAAAGCCGCTCAATCCGCTGGAACTCCAGCTGAGGGTTGATATGAATATCGGCCGCGCCGAATCCAGGGTGCAGCTCAATCCCCTCACAAAGCTTCCCGGCAACGTGGCCATAGAGAAAGAACTCTGGGATAAGATAAAGGAGAATCGGCCTTTTTCCGTATGCTACATCGACATCGACAACTTTAAGTCTTTCAACGACGCGTATAGTTACGAGCGGGGAGATGTGGTCATAAAACAGACCGCCCGCATTCTCGCCGAGAGCATAAGAAAGTTCGATCCGGATAACCGGTCGTTCCTGGGTCACGTCGGCGGTGACGATTTTATCGCGATTATCGATCCCGACATCGAGACAGCGTTCGCGAAAAACGTTATAGGCGAGTTCGACAGGATCATCCCAACTTTTTATACGAACGACGACCAGCAGAAAGGATATGTCGAAGTAAAGAACAGGCGCGGACAACTTGAGAAATTCCCGCTTATGACGGTTTCTATCGCCGCGGTAACCAATCTTTACAGGAAGCTAACTAACCCCGGCGAAATCGCCCAGTTCGCGAGCGAGCTTAAACGATATCTCAAGACTCAGAAGGGGAGCATATATCTGCGCGATCGCCGCGAACAGCAGATGGACAAGATCGACGAGGCATTGAACCTGTTTTTTAAGGAAGGCACGGATACAAAGGAGGAAAATTCCGAGGAGCCGCTAGGGCAGGTTCTTCTCGCGGCGGGCCTGATCGACGATCAGGAACTTTCCGAGGCCTTGAAGAAACACTTCGAAACGGGGCAGCGCCTGGGGCAGGTGCTTGTGGCAATGAATCTTGTGAAGAGCGAAGACGTGGGGCGGATGCTCGAGAAAAAACTCGGCGTTCCTTACTGTTCCTTGAAGCCCCTGGGGCTTGACCCGAGTGTCGCAACTTTGTTTACGGCGGATTTCGCGAGGGCACATCGTTTGGCCCCTGTAAGGCTTGAGGGAAAGAAGCTTTTTCTCGCAATGGTCGATCCGTTCGATATCAAGGTTATAGATAATGTGGAGCGCATAACCGGTTATTACGTGGTGCCGCTTCTCGCCCTCGAAGATGAGTTTGAAATATTTGTAGAAAAGCATTTTCAGAAGGAAACCGTTTAAATTATCAGTCGTCAGTCATCAGCAGTAAGTGAAAGCGAAAGGCAAAATTAAATGCCTGCATCAGGCGACGCGGAAAAGAAGACAAAGCCGAAGTCCGGAAAGAAGCTGAATTTCCCGGTAATCATCTTCCTTGTGGGGATTTTACTGACGGCGGCCCTCTGGGATTTTTCGAATGAGCAGAAAGTCCCGTTGGTTGAGGAGAGGGTGGGCCAGACGGCCTCGCAGTTAAGTACCCACCTAAGCCGTTTTCTCGCGGAGCGTTTTATTATCCTCAAGCAGCTCGGCCATCTCTGGCGTATGGATTCCCCCGTAACGAAGAGTGATTTCTCAACCTACGTCGGCAATATGATGTCGATTACCTTCGGTTTTGAAGCCGTTTTTTTCCTCGACTCTTCCGGTAAAATTCAGTGGGAGAAAACCGATCCCGAGATTTCCCACGTCGATCTTAAACTTTTGGAAAGAGAATGCGCGGGCGAGGTTTTTACCTCGGCGCGCGCCGAGGCCGGGAAGGCATTTCATACGGCAGTTACAAGGCCTTTTGGGAAAAACAGGGAGCATAAGTTTTTTGCCTTTATCGTTCCTGTCGGTAAAACCGCCGTGCCCGAAGGTTATGTCGTCGGTTTCTTCAGCATAAAGAGGCTATTTGATTTTTACTTCGAACGGACAGGTATCCAGGATTTTAACTATCTTATCGCCGACCACAGAGGCGTTTTTTACAGTAACCTCGTATATGTCAAGGAGGCGACTGCGCCGCGTCCTTTCAAGACAGTGCGTCCTATCAGCGTTGAAAACATGATCTGGTCTCTCAATATGTGGCCCAAGGAAACCTTCCTTGTTTCGCATGCATACTTCAAGCTTTCCGGTTTTCTTATTTTGTTCATGGGATTTTTGTTCTCGGTTTCCGCTGCGCTTCTTGCCTGGTCGATCGTCTCCCGCAACAAGTTCCTCGAGTATGAAGTAGCCCGCAGGACGCGCCAACTAGAAATCCGCAACAAGGAACTCGGCGAGAAAAATGAGGAAATCGAAGGCTTTGTTTATTCCATCTCGCACGACCTGAAGGCGCCGATCGTTTCTATAGAGGGTTTTGTGTCGATGCTTAACTCCGAATATAAAGGGCAGTCGAACGAGGAGACGCAGCGCTTCATAGAGCGCATCGGGGCGAACGCGAACCAGATGCACGGCCTCATAAAAGACCTTCTTGAATTTTCGCGCATCGGGCGCTTAGACGAGGCGCGCGAAGATGTAGATTCCAGCTTGATTGTTAAGGACCTCATCGAGCGCGAGTATGCCACTCAGCTTAAGGCCAAGAATATCAAGGTGGAGGCGGAGGGCGATTTTCCCGTTTTGTACGGTTCCCAAAACCGCATACATCAGATTTTTTCCAATCTCATCGGCAATGCCATTAAGTACATCGGCGTGCCGGATCGTCCGCTGATTAAGGTCGGTTGCATGGATAAGGCGTCTCCCCTTGATTATCCGGCCGCGGTGGCTGACGCGGAAGAAAAGGCCAAGAAACTCGGCAAGATGTATGTGTTTTATGTGAAGGATAACGGGATCGGGATACCGGAAGAATATAAGGAAAAGATTTTTATGTTATTTCAAAGGGTTCCGGGCGGCGAAGAGACCGAAGGCACCGGCATGGGGCTTAGTATCGTGAGAAAAATAATCGAGACCTACGGCGGTGAGATCTGGGCGGAATCGGAACTCGGAAAAGGCAGCAGCTTCTATTTTACTTTTCCGCGCCCGCAAGCTGTTTAACGCTCTAAAAATATCAGGGGGGGGGGGCATATGAGCAGACCGAAAATTTTGGTAATTGATGACGACAAGGAACTCTCCGAACTCGTAAAGGTAGGTTTGGAAGACGCCGGTTATGAGGTCTTTCTTGCCGCCGACGGGGATGAAGGCGTAAAGATTGCCCGTGAGCTTAAACCCGATCTTGTCGTGCTCGATGTTTTTCTGCCGCGTAAAGACGGTTTTACCGTGATGAAAGAACTCAAGTCTCCGGCGAGGAATTCGCATACAGCGGGAAATGATACCCGAAATATCCCTGTTATTGTAATTACGGGGCGCGCCCCTATGATGGAAGATATGTTCCGTATCGAAGGGGCGGCTGATTTTCTCATTAAGCCGGTTGATATCAAGGCGCTTATAGGAAAGATTGAAAAGGTTTTGGAAAAAAAATGAGTGACGGGATAAAAATACTTTTGGTTGAGGACAATGAGGACCATGCCTTCTTGGCGAAGAATGCTCTCCTTAAAATGCCGCAGTGTTCGGTTTCGATCGCGCCGAATTCGGCAAGGGCGCTGGAACTTTTGAATTCGGAAAGTTTCAGCATCATACTCTCGGATTACGTCCTTCCCGACGGGGACGGAATCAGATTGCTTCAGGAGATAAAGAAGAGGGGCTATTGCATCCCTTTTGTTATGGTGACCGGCCAGGGCAATGAGAGCATAGCGGCGACCGCGCTTAAGGAAGGCGCCGACGATTACCTGGTCAAGAGCCCTGGGTTTTTCCCCGAACTGCCACACACCGTAAAAAATGTTCTTAGCCGCTTCGATTTGGAAGAGGAAAGAGAGCGCCTGAATCAGGAGATTATCAGGAAGAACGAAGAGCTTGTCCGCGTAAACCAGAAGCTCTCCGAGCTCGCTATTCGGGACGGGCTTACGGGGGTTTTTAATCATCGCCACTTTCAGGAGCACCTGGAACTCGAGTTTGCGCGCGCCAAGCGCTATCATCTTCAGCTCTCATGCATGATGCTCGACCTCGATTTTTTCAAGGCGATAAACGATAAGTACTCGCATCAATTCGGCGATGAGGTCTTAAAAGAGCTCGCTCAGATCTTGCAGGATAGCGTGCGCCAGGTTGATTTCCTCGCGCGTTACGGAGGCGAAGAATTCGTGGTACTACTGCCTGAGACGGGGTATACGGGCGCTTCGGTGCTTGCCGAGCGCATTTTAAGAAACGTGGCCCAGCATGTTTTCCAGCACGACAAAAATCCCATCAGGCTTACGGTAAGTGTAGGCGTATCGTCTTTTCCGGAAGACAAGGTTGACCGCAAGGACCTGCTCGTCGAGCTTGCGGATAGGGCGCTTTACAAGTCCAAATCTTCCGGCCGCAATCAGGTCTCTCTCTACGGCCAGGTGATCGAGAATTTCAGCAAGGAGCTGCCCCAGTTCCAGATAGACGAAAAGAGGATGCTCGATATCAGAAACCGCATCTATGACATTACCGAAACGGTCAGAAAGACTTATGTCGAGGCCACCAAGGCGATGATCGCCGCCCTGGAGGCCAAAGATCCTTTTATCCGGGAACATTCGGAAAAGGTTTCCCGCTACTCCGCCCTCATCGCCCAGGAACTGAACCTTGCCGAAGACGAGGTCTTGATTGTCGAACACGCGGCATTGCTGCACGACATCGGAAAAATCTGTATCGACAACGCAATTTTGCTCAAGCCGGGGCCGCTGACGGTGGAGGAATACGCCGTCATGAAGGAGCACTCGATTTTGGGCTATAAAATCCTCAATCCGATTAAGCACCTGAGGGAAGAATTGCCGCTTGTCCTTTATCATCACGAATGGTACGACGGCAACGGTTATCCGCATGGTTTGAAGGGGCACGGAATACCGCTTGGTTCCCGCGTTATCGCCGTTGCCGACGCCTTTGTTACTATGACGGACACATGCCGGCTTTATCGCAAAACCGTTTCATACGAAGGAGCCGTGAAGGAGCTTATTGTCCACGCCGGAACGCAGTTTGATCCGCGCGCCGTAGAGGCAATGGTTAAGGCGTTGGTGAAACGCAAGGAGATCGGCTCCGATTCCTACGACAAGGAAAGGCTTAGCCGTATCTTGTCCGAGTCCGGCGGAAATTCAGTGTAAATCCAAAATTAAAAATCCAAATTTCAAAATTCAGTAAAAGTTATAATGCGTATACAAAACCGTGTTTTATTGACTTTCTTCGGGTGGCTGATACCTGCCACGCTCATAGGTATGCTCGCCCTCTATTTTTTTCTTGTGGGAAGCTTCCAGCGCTATGTGGGTTCCGCCTTCTTTGATTCCGTCTCGCAGACGGCGCGTGAAATTACATCGCGCATTACCCAGGAAATAGAGGAAGCCAATGTTCTCATTCAGGTTCCGGAGGTTTTAAGCGAGCTCGATAAGGCTAATAAACTCTACGAAAACCGTGACGTAAATCCCCGGTTTTCCTTTAAGGAAAAGAGGGAACTCTGGGCAAAATCCGGTCCGGAAGATCCTTTTGTTTCGACTTACAGGCTCAATCCGGCCGCAGTTAGACTCAGGGAGTTTCAGAATTACGGTTGGCTGCGTTATAACGATATAGCGATAACGGACAGGGAAGGGGCGTTGGTCGCCGTGACGGGCAAGCCCCACGATTTCTTTCGGGCGGATGAGCCATGGTGGCAGGCCGCTTTCGACAACGGCCGCGGGAAAATTTATATAGGCGGCCTTCAGTTCGACGAAGACGCGAAGATGCTGTCTTTTGTGCTGGCAATGCCGATCTGGGACTGGCGTCATGAGCGCATAATCGGGGTAATTAAGCTCGCCCTCAATACGCAGGGACTGTTTTCTTCAATTTACGAAAGGAGCCTCGGCAAGACCGGCGCGACGTTCCTAATGGATGACAACGGGAACATTCTACTCAGCAATTTAGCTGCGACTATTAGTTCGGACCCCGAAGTTACCAAGACGATCCTCTCCGCGAAGAACGGATGGGCGATCCTTCCGTGGGGAAGATGGAAAAAAGCGATAGTGGGTTTTTCCGCGCTCGATTTTTCGGAACGTATTGTCGAGGATTATTCGGTAGCGGGGCGCTGGTTTATTGTTACGCGGCAGGACCTCCGGGAGACCTTGTCGCCCGTTTACATTCTTTACGGTGAGATGTGTGGTTTTGCATTCTTTTTTGTCCTGCTCATCGGTATTATAGATTTTTATATCGCCAGAAAGATTACAAGCCCCATACAGGCGCTTAATAAAGAGGCGGAACTGGTTGGTGAGGGAAACCTTGACCGCAAGATTGAAATCCGCACCGGCGATGAGATTGAAGCCCTCAGCAATTCGTTTAACCGGATGATCGAAAGAATCAGGGAGTCGCACGGTGAGCTCGAACAAAAAGTTAAGGAACGGACGGAAGAGCTCAATCGCCGCAGAGAAGAGCTCGAGAAGATGAACCAGTTTATGCTTGGCCGCGAAGAAAGAATGATCGAACTCAAGAAGGAGATAGAATACCTCAAGGATCAGGTTCGGCAGTTAAAAAGCAAGCCGCAATGAATTCATTTAATCACTCCAACACAGTAACGGATCCGGGTTTTAAGGAAAAAGTTAGGGCGCTCACGATTTTCTCTTACACGGCGTGGGCGCTTGTTGTGCCGTTTTTCCTGCTTTCTTTCTGGATCTACAGCATGGGTTATCCCCTGTCAATCGGGGTGATAAGCTATCTCGCCGCGGCGTTATTCTTACTTGGCGTCCTGCATCTTGCCCTCTCGCGCTTTGCATGGACAAAGAATTTGGTGAATTGCTGGTGCTGGACGTTTAGCATCGGTATTTCTGTGCTGGAGACGCTGATAGTTTTCTTTACCGGCGGGATACTCAGCCCCTTCGTCTGGATTTACCTTATAACAATTTACGGGGAGACTTACTTTTTGTCGCCCCGGCGCGGCATGCAGATTGTAATGCTGGACGGTTTCTTATTTAATTCGATGATTATTTTGCAGGTGTTCGACCAGCTGCCGCGGACTTTTTCCGTGGTGGCCGATTTTGACCCCTATGCCTCGCCGCCTTTTCTCGTAACGCACGTCCTGAGTTATCTCGCCCTTTATCTTGCTGCGTCTACCATCTTCGCGATGATTGTGCACCGCCTCCGCGAGGACAGGGTAAAGCTTTCCAGTATAAATGAGGAACTCAAGGAGAACCAGTCGAGCATTTCCGAGCTGCTTGTGAAGTCAAAAAGGAGAGAGGCAGAACTCGAGGGGGCCAACCGGGATCTCCTGAGAGTGCGCGCCGCGCTGTTTAACATTATGGACGACATTGAGGACGCGAACAAGAAAATGACCAAGCGCAGTGCGGAACTCGAGCTTAAAAGCGCGCAGCTTGAGGCGCTGACGAACGATCTTTTGAAACAGAGGACGGAGCTCCTTACGATTACGCGCGCGCTGGAGCAGGCCAATCTTGAATTGAGTCATCTGGACCGGATAAAGTCCGATTTTGTGACCGTTATTTCCGAGGAGCTGCGCGTCCCGCTTGCGGTGGTGCGGGAGAAAATCCATCTCGTTAAGAATGAGATTGCCAACCGCTTAGGCGGCGGTGAGCTTAGGGCGATGGAAGAGCTCGAGCAAAACGCAGCGCGCATGGGCGTTCTTGTCGATGACATCCTGGATCTTTTCCAGGTCGAGTCGGGACGCATGAAGATTTCGAAAATATCCGTGCGGTTGGCCGATGTTATCCGGGAGGCTGTGTCGTCAGCAACCGCTCTTTGCGAGGAGAAAAAAATACGCCTCGAGTGCGAAATTCCCGATAATCTGCCGCCCGTTTTCGCCGACAGGGAGCGCATCATACAGGTCTTGGGCCACCTCATCGAGAATGGTCTGAAGTTTACCAATGCCGGAGGTTTTGTCCGTGTCGTTTCGTTTCGCGAGTCCGGTTCGGATTATGTCGAGGTTTGCGTTATGGATAACGGCATGGGTATCGCGCCGGAGGATATGGGAAAACTCTTCGGGAAATTTCAGCGCATGACAAAAATGGGTAAAGACAGTTTCGGAGGCACCGGCGTGGGCCTTTATATTTCAAAGCAGATTATAGAGCGCCATCAAGGCAGGATCTGGGCCGAGAGCAAGCTTGGCGAGGGCAGCCGCTTTTACTTTACCCTGCCTGTTCACCATCCGGAACTTCCGCTCGGCGAAGAGCTGGATGAATTTCTGGATGAGGCGAGGCTCGGTGGGCTCACGGTTGTTGTGCTTGTCGTTGAAATCTTAAACGCGGCCGAAATTGAAAAGTTACTGGGCACGGAGCGCTCGGAGCGGTTTTATCTTGAGCTTGCGGAAGAGATACGCAGGAATATTTCTTCCCGCGATAAGATAAGTTTTGAAAAGGAAGGACGCTCATTTTATATTTTCGCGTTCTCCAAACCGGATGGGGCGAAGAAAATGCGACTCCGTATAGAAACGGCGCTTTTAGGAGTCAGGGTGCCGGCAGAAGGCAAAGAGCTGAGGCTTAATTTTAAAGCCGCAAGCGCTGTTTTTCCGCACGATGGCCTTGAGCGCAGGTCGCTCCTTGAGCGTGTCGCGAAGAGGCTGCGCGGTGAGTCGGAGTGATCCAAGATGGGATATACAGATGATCGCAGATAGGGATTACGCAGATGGGCACAGATTGCACCACGATTGTAGGGAACAGGCATGCCTGTTCCCTACAGTATAAACCCGGTTTTGTCTGCGATGATCTGCGTAAACCAAATCTGTGCTAATCTGTGTTTTCAAAACGGCTTGACTTATGCGAAAGACGATGTATATTCGTAAACGCTTAATTTCGTCAACATTAAAAGGTGAAAAACTATGAAAAATAAGGGGTTTACCTTCTTAGAGCTTGTACTTGCCGTTGTAATCATTGTGATACTTATCGCCGTTTCTCTTCCCAGATTTCTTGAGCTTTCTGAGAGCGCGCGCGAAACGGCTACGCGGAGCGGCCTCGGAACGATTCGCTCGGTTGTTGCTATTATGTATGCAAAGAATATTGCGGAAGACAGGAAAGAATATCCGCAGTTTCTCAGCCCGTCTGATTTTGCCGAGAAGGGAATTCCCGTAAACCGTTTAAACGGGAAGGGTGAAATCAGATATGTAACCGAAGATGTTGCCGAAGCATTTCCCAAGAGTTCCGTCTACGGTTGGTGGTATAACACAAAAAACGGTCGTGTGGGAGCGTATTCCGACGGCAAAACCGATACTAGCTCCTGGTAATATTTCACTAACGACTATTCCCTAACGACTATCAACCGCCTTCATATATTATGGGCATAGAAGAATTTCCCGAAATAGAAACATTTCAGAAGCTTCCCAAGAGACTGATCGTAAAGGGCGGCGATTCCACGATTGACGCAAAAGGAAACGCCGTTTTAAGCGGTATCGTTATAAATAATTTGGGGCAGCCGGTGCAGGGTATAAAAGTTTACCTCGTTGTTTTCGATGACAACGAGATACCCGTATTTAACGTTACGACCGTGCCTTTTCCCGATGTATTGCCGCAGGGGCGCATCGCGTCATTCCGTTTTTCTATCCCCAGCCAGAAGAAACGGCTCGAGAATTATTATCTTTACGCCAACTGGAAGTACGAGGATACCGTCTAAGAAATTGTATCTCGTATCTCGTGAATCGTATCTCGCAAGAAATGTTTTTATGTTTGAGTTATTATTTATTTCCGGTTTGAGGGAACCCGACGAGATACTAGATACGAGTAACGAGATACGCTACTCAAGGCGCGGGACATGGGAACTTTATACATCATAGCGACGCCTATCGGCAATCTCGAAGACATAACCCTGCGGGCGCTTAGGCTCCTTAAGGAAGTCGATCTTATATTATCGGAAGACACCCGCTATACGCGGAAGCTGCTTGCCCATTACGGAATACACACTCCGCGAATGAGTTTTCACGAACATAGCGGCGGCACCAAAGCGGCCAAGGTAATCGAGCTTTTAAAGTCCGGTAAAAACGCCGCCCTTGTGTCGGACAGCGGTACTCCTCTCATAAGCGATCCGGGTTATCCTTTAATACAGGAGGCTATTAAGGAGGGAATACAGGTAGAGCCCGTGCCGGGGCCGAGCGCCGTTACGGCGGCTGTGGCCGCGAGCGGTTTTCGGGGAGATAAATTTGTATTCTGCGGTTTCCTTTCCGCCAAGCCATCGCGCCGTGCCAAGGAACTCGAGGCCCTTAAGGAAGAAGAAAAAACACTGGTATTCTTCGAGTCTCCGCATAGAATATTGTCTACCTTAGAGCTTGCGCGCGGGATATTGGGGGATCGTAAGGCGTGCGTTGCCCGCGAGCTTACGAAAAAGTTCGAAGAAGTACTACGCGGCAGCTTAAGCGAGCTGGAATCAGAGTTAAAGAAACGAAAGAAGATAGGCGAACTGGTGCTGATAGTGGAGGGGCAGTGCCCCGTTGGAGATTAGTGATAGGTTTACAAAACCGCCTGTGATTTTAATAACGTTTGCTGTGCCAAATTTGGTTTAGATAATGAAACGGAAGCGCCGAAGGCGCTTCCTATCTTCAACGGGGTGAAGGATTAAACTATGAAAAGAATTGCGATTTTCGCGTCCGGCAACGGAACCAATCTTGAGAATATACTAAAACATGTGCGCAGGAGAAGAATCCGCGCCGAGGTCGCGTTCTGCTTCAGCGATAATCCCAAGGCCGGGGCCCTCAGGCGCGCCCGCAGGCTCGGCTTTTCCACTATTATGTTCACACCCGGGCATTTTCCGTCGAAAAAGCTGTACGAACACGAGCTCACGCGCCACATAAAGCGCGAGAAAGTGGACTACATTATACTTGCCGGCTATATGCGTGTTTTGGGAAAAGAGTTTATTCGGGTTTCTCGAAATCGCATCCTTAATATTCATCCCGCTATCCTCCCTTCGTTTAAGGGTACCCACGCGATTAAAGACGCGTATGATTACGGCGTGAAGGTAACGGGTGTGACCGTGCATTTCGCGGATGATAGCGTTGATGGCGGGCCGGTTATTTCTCAGGAGGCGGTTCCGATACAGTCCGGCGAATCGTTGCCGTCATTGGAGAAGAGAATTCATCAGGTTGAATACAGACTTTATCCCAAGGCGATAAACTTATTGCTAAATGGGAAATTAAAGATTAAGGGTAGGAGAGTTATTCATAAATAAATTTCAAATTTCAAATGACAAATGTCAAATGAATGCCAAATATCAAATGACAAATAGGTTTAATGGTACCGCAACGTTCAATTTGAGATTTGAAATTTGTCATTTGATATTTTGTTTTAACTAACAACCGGAGGAGTAGTTTATGTCGACGAAGATTAAGAGGGTTTTTGGAAGGGAGATTCTTGATTCACGGGGCAATCCCACCGTCGAGGTGGATGTGTACCTTGAGGACGGAACGCTTGGCCGCGCAGCTGTCCCGAGCGGGGCGTCTACGGGCGAGCACGAAGCGGTAGAATTACGCGACGGCGATAAGTCGCGTTATTTAGGCAAAGGGGTTCTTAAGGCGGTGAATAATGTAAATACTGTAATCGCCAAAGCCGTTGTCGGTAAGGATGCCGCCAAGCAGGAAGCGATCGATAAACTCCTCATAGAGCTCGACGGCACCGAGAATAAGTCGAAATTAGGCGCTAACGCGATTTTGGGTGTTTCGCTAGCATGCGCCAGGGCGACCGCGAACTCGAAAGACATTCCGCTTTTTAAGTATCTCGGCGGCGAGAAGGCGCATCTCTTGCCTGTTCCGATGATGAATATTTTAAACGGCGGACAGCATGCCGACAACAACGTGGACATCCAGGAATTTATGATCGCGCCGTGGGGCGCGCCCACCTTCCGCGAGGCGCTGCGTATGGGAGCGGAAACTTTTCATTGCCTGAAATCGATTCTTAAAGCGAAGAAACTCTCCACTTCCGTAGGGGATGAGGGAGGTTTCGCGCCGAACTTAGAGTCCAACGAGGAAGCGATACAGGTTATTATGGAAGCCATCAAAAAAGCGGGCTATAAGGCCGGTTCTGACATTAAAATTGCCATCGATTCGGCGGCGAGCTCCTTTTATAAGGACGGCAAGTATTATCTTAAGGCCGAGGCGAAGCCTGAACGCAGCGCGAATGAGATGATTGATTTTTACGCGGACCTTGTCGGTCGCTATCCTATCTTCTCTATCGAGGACGGCCTTGCCGAGGATGACTGGGACGGCTGGAAGGCCCTTACGGACAGGCTCGGCGATAAGATCCAGCTTGTCGGCGATGATATTTTTGTGACCAATGTCAAACGCATAGAAGAAGGCATACGGCGCGGCATTGCAAACGCGGTCCTTATCAAACTCAACCAAATCGGTACGCTTACTGAAACGATCGCTGCCGTTGAACTTGGGAGGAGGAACAATTACGCATCGGTTATCAGCCACCGCAGCGGAGAAACGGAGGACTCAACAATCGCCGACCTCACGGTCGCGCTTAATACGGGTCAGATCAAGACAGGTTCCGTTTCTCGCACAGACCGCATCGTGAAGTACAACCAGCTTCTCCGCATAGAGGAAGAACTTGGAAGTAAGGCTGTATACGCGGGTACGACTCTCAAACTATGTCTCCAACGAAGCTAAAGATTCTGGTTTCTATCGCGGGCGTTTTATTATTGTGCGCCATTGTGTATCTCCCAGGTTACACTAAGTATCAGGACCTCAAGGCACGAGCAGGGGAACTCAGGGATGAGATCCGCCGGCTTGAAGTACTGAATAAGGATCTCGAAGGGAAAATCGCAAGGCTCCAGACTGATGTGTCATATCTGGAAGGGATAGTGAGAGAGGAACTTGGTCTCGCCAAGCCGGGAGAGGTGGTTTATAAGGCAAAACCAAAAGCAGGGGGTCAAAGGGCAGCGATCGAGGAATAAATTAAACTTAGGGGTATGTCCTACAGGTTTGTTTGCCATATGTGGTTTTAAGTTGTTTTTCTATCGATAGTTCTGAGTTTTTAATTTGCTAATGTCTTCCCGCCGGCATTAAATTAGCACATCAGAAGTATCTTGACTTTTGACCTTATTTTTATTCCCTTGTTTTTTTTAATAAAAGGCCTATAATCCTCACACACATGATCGCGGGGTGGAGCAGTCCGGTAGCTCGTTGGGCTCATAACCCAAAGGTCGCAGGTTCAAATCCTGCCCCCGCTACCAATACCAAAGGAATGGGTAATCCGCCCATTCCTTTGGTATTTTATGTACGGCAGGATTTGAAGTGAGCCGCCAAACCCTACATAAATGTAGCTGCGACCTTGCGGAAGCAGCGACTTCAAATGAGGCGGCGAGTGGCCGACCGAAGCCGAAATGGCGGAATCCGCCGCGGCGAGCGGCATATGTAGCCGTTTATGCAGGCGGAGGCGCCAAATCCCTGCCTTGCCGGTAGGCAGGCTGCCCCCGCTATTCTTCTTCGCTCAAACGTTTTCACGTTTGAGCTTCGAAGCAATACGCGGAAAGGCGCTGCGGAGCTAAAGGCGAAAGCGCTTTAGCGAAGCAGACCCCGCTACCAATTTTAAAAGGATGGCCATATAGCCATCCTTTTAAAATTTATGGACGACAGGGAACCGCCGAGCTTACCAATGAAGGTGCGACGTTAAGGCCGCAATCGCAAGGGCGCCCGATAAGGCGCCATGTGACGAGTGCCGACCCCCTATTAAACAAATGAAGAAAAAGATATTTGGCAATTTACTTTTGTTGTGCCTATTTACAATAGTTAGCATTGTCTTTGTCGAGCTCAGCTATCGTTCTTATCTAAATTTGAGGTATGAAAGGAAAATATCCAAATTTAAACATCCTCTTTTCAAAATTGAGCGCGGCGGTATCCTCGAGATGAGCATGATGCCTAATACGCAAAGAGCTAACAAAATAAAGGAAGGGCAAGAAGCAACATGGACTTACACTACCAATGCCGATGGTTATCGCGGGAGGGACGTTGCGCACCAGAAAGAAAAGGGTATTAAAAGGATCGTGTTTCTCGGAGATTCATATACATTTGGCTGGGGGGTCAACGATGACGAGATATACACCGAACGCTTTAAGGCGTTATGGGAAAAAGATAATAATTTTAATGTCGAGGTGATTAATCTTGCGGTACCGGGTTATAATACGGTTCACGAATGTGAAATGTTGCGGAGAAAGATAGACTTATTTAATCCAGATATTGTTGTCCTGGCGTATGTGGTAAACGATGCTGAGCCGCAAATGAACGTTCCGCGATCCCCGAAAGCGGCATATAGGTTTGCCTATTTATGGTCCTATGAATCTCTTAAAGATTTTTTGAACAAAAAATTTCCAAAAAAATGTCATTTTAAGGTCAATATCGAAAGATATGAGGATTACCTTGTAGGATTTGAACCCGGAAACCCCAAATGGAAAGAATCAAAAAAGGCCCTCCGGGATATCGTATCTATTTGTAAGAAGCGAGGTATTATTGTTGTAGTAGCCATCCTGCCGGATGTTACGCAGCGTCTCGACGACTCTTATAGATGGAGGCGTATTCATGACTGTGTCTCTGAATGGTGTCATGAATTTAACATTGACAGCATAGACTTGTTGCCTTATTTCTTAGGAAGCGACCATGATAAATTATGGGTGCCCGGGGATGGTCATCCTAATGCTATTGCCCATCAAAAGATAGCCGAGATTTTGTCAAGCTATCTCAAGGGTGTCCTTAATAAAGCGGCGTGAGCATTGGATCTGAAAGAAGAAAAACGGGCAGGACCCCTTGAATTGAAAAAACTAGCGCCCGTCGCTTAAATCGGCTAAAATTATCTGCAATAGTTTTAGCCAAGTTTATAGACCCGATAAAATAGGAGGTTGATTTATGGTAATATCTAATGTCGTTGGTGTTTTAGTTATCGCGGCGGTAATTATTTTTTTCAGCGGTATCAGAATTGTGAGGCCCACTCACAGGGGGCTTATAGAGCGGCTCGGAAAATACCACCGCTTCGCAAACCCGGGATTCCACTGGATCATTCCTGTTATAGAAAAAATATACGTGGTGAACACAACGGAGCAGATGGTAGACGCCCAGCCGCAGGAAATAATCACAAACGATAACCTCAACGCCAAGGTGGACGCGCAGGTTTATTTTAAGGTCAAGGCCGACGAGGAGAGCGTTAAGAGCTCCCAGTATAATGTAAATAATTATCAGTGGCAGATTGTTAATTTGGCAAGGACGACTCTCAGGAATATCATAGGCACGCTGACTTTAAAGTCCGCGAACAGCGAGCGCGGCAAGATCAACGCCGAGCTGCACAAAACGCTATGCGAGGAGACGAGGCAGTGGGGGCTTGAAATCGTCAGGACGGAGCTTAAAGAGATTGATCCCCCGAAAGATGTCCAGGAAACAATGAATAAGGTGGTGAAGGCGGAGAACGAAAAGATTGCGGCAATTGATTACGCCACCGCGACCGAGACGGGGGCAGACGGACAAAAGCGCGCCGAGATTAAGAAGGCCGAGGGCATCAAGCAGGCAAGGATTTTGCAGGCCGAAGGCGAAGCCGAGGCGATACAGCTCGTGAATGAGGCGGCGCAAAAATATTTTGTGGGAAATGCCCAGGTACTAAGGCGTCTCGAGATGGTGGAGAAATCTTTAGAAAATAACGCGAAGATAATTGTTCCACAAAACGCGGAATTGGTGAATGTAATTGGGGATATGGCAGGCATTTTGCCTTTGAAGAAAGAAGTAGAGAAAAAGTAAGTGAAGCCGCAGTTTATGTTTGCCAATAGTTTCCGTCCTAAGTCAAGCGGGAATAGCCACTTACGGTTATTCCCGCTTTTGTTTCTATCAGGTACCAGGTACCGGTTTCACGGATCCGGTACCTGGTACCTGAGCTAGAAAAACGATGCAAATATATGATATCGCGGTAGTCGGCGGAGGGCCTGCTGGCATCATGGCATCGATCCGCGCAGCAGAACTCGGAAAGCGGGTTATCCTGATCGAGCGTAATGATTCTATTGGCAGGAAGCTTCTCCTCACGGGCGGCACGAGGTGTAATTTTACCAACGTTGCTTCGCTAGATACTTTCATCGATAAATTTGGAAAACAAGGTAATTTTCTGAGACCGGCATTCTCAAAGTTTTTCAATCAAGACCTGATTAGTTTTTTTCAGTCGCACGGCCTCACTTCCAAACTCGAAGATAACGGCAAAGTTTTTCCCGCCGCAAATAGCGCCCGTTCTGTTGTCGATGTTCTGGATAAATGTCTTTCCGCCGCCAAAGTTGCGATATTCTACGAAGCGCGCCTTGAGGATATAGAATCAGACAAAGGTTTTTTCCGACTCCGCTTAGGAAATAAAAAGTCGGTTGAAGCGAAGAGAGTAATTCTTGCAACCGGAGGGGCATCTTATAAATCCACAGGTTCGACCGGCGACGGTTTCAGGATTGCGCAGAAATTAGGTCATACGGTGATAAAGATTATGCCCGCTCTTGTTCCTCTCGAGACCGCCGAGGCATGGGTAAAGGAATTGCAGGGACTTAGCCTTAAGGCCCGTCTCGTTTTTGAAGGCGGTAAGAGGAAAATAGTTTCCGGTGAGGGGGAAATTCTCTTCACTCACTTCGGAGTTTCGGGGCCTTTGGTTCTGGATTTGAGCGGCGCGGTTGCCCCGCTTCTAGAAGAACACAAGAAAGTGCGGCTTTTTGTCGATCTCAAACCCGACTTAAAATCCGAAGGGCTCGAAAAGAAATTGCTAGACGCCTTCAGGAGAGATGGCGATAAAAAGATAAAGAATGTCCTGAGACTATTTTTACCGCCCAAGTTAATCGCGGTATTCTTGCATTTGCTCAGCCTGGATCCCAACAAAACGACAAGCCAAGTTACCCAAAAAGAAAGACGCTCGATTGTAAATTTAACTAAGTCGCTGCCGTTAACTGTTATAGGTTCTTTACCGCTTGAGGCAGCTATGGTTACAGCAGGTGGTATTTCTACCAAGGAAATAAACCCACGGACTATGGAATCAGGGCTTATACCGGGTTTATACTTTGCGGGCGAGATAATCGAGGGTTGCGCGCCGAGCGGCGGTTATAATTTACAGCAGGCCTTTTCAACGGGTTATCTCGCAGGAGAGAATTCAGCGGGCTAATCACACCTGCCTGCCGGCAGGCAGGGATTGGCACAGATTTGGGATACACAGATGATCGCAGATAAAAGGCGAACGATAATTTTAGCATCAGGGTCAAAGGCAAGGAGAAACCTGCTCAAGCAGATTGGTCTCGAGTTTAGCGTGGTTCCTTCCCGCGGGAGCGAGAAAAGGTTTTTGAGGGGAAGGCCGAGCGATTTCGTGATGGGAAACGCTCTCGGCAAAGCAAAGGCCGTGGCTGAAAAATTTAAGTCCGGCATAGTTATCGCGGCGGATACGGTTGTGCTGGTAGGAAAAAAGATAATCGGCAAACCTAAAAATGTTCGCGATGCCTTTAAGGCATTGAAACTCCTTTCACGCAGGCCCCAGTGGGTTTACACGGGGCTTGCCGTTATCGATATCGCAAGCGGCAGGATCCTGACCGATTACGAGAAGACAAAAATTTATATGTACCGCCTTAGCAATAAGGAAATCAGAAATTATTTCAGGAAAGTTTCTCCCCTGGACAAGGCGGGCAGTTTTGATATTCAGGGGCTCGGAGGCGTGTTCATCGACCGGATCGAAGGCTGTTTTTATAATGTCGTTGGGCTGCCGCTCGCGAAATTGGCAAGGATGCTCAAGAAAATAAGAGTCGAAGTCTTTTAGGTATTTTTGATATAATTAGAAGCTATGGAAGACTCCCCTGATTTAGCAAAAGAAGGCGGTTCGTCGAAAGATCCCAAGGTGTTGGAACAGTTGGCCTATTCCTTCATCACGGATGAGAAATTTGACGAGGCCTTTAAGCTTTTAGGGCGGGCCGCCCACATTTACAAAAGCGAGGATAACCACAGGCAGGCCGCCCTGTGTTTCGCCTCGGCCGCCGGTTGCTGGAGTACCAAGGCCGGCGAGAAGAGATTTCTAAATTCCGCGTCTTTTTATAAAGAGGCCGCGGAGGAGGCGAAAGAGGCGGGGGACCTCGAATACGCCTCAATCCTTTATAAACACGCGGCTATAAACTTTGAGCGAGACCTTGAATTTACCGGTTTTTCGGATTGTTTTTACGAATCCAAAGAATGCCATAGAAAATTTTTATGGTGGATGCTTGTCGATCCATCCAAGATCCATCCCATCAAAACTGCGATAAAAAGTCGGAAAGGTATATTAGGTTTTACGAGGACTCTTCTTGCGTGGATTATATCAACCCTCTCTTTTCTTATTTGGGGGCACGGCGAAAGGCCCACGAGGGCTTTTTTTTCGGCCGTGTTTCTTATTATTTTCTCGGCGTTTGTGTATAGTTGCGGAACTCTTGCGTCCGGCGGCGTACTTTTCAAGCCAGATTTTTTAAAAGCGCTTTATTTCAGCGCGGTCACGTTTACTACCGTAGGTTATGGCGATGTCACTCCTGTAGGGCTGAGTAAGATTATGGCTGTATTTGAAGCGATGTGCCAAGTTTTTATTTTTCCTCTCTTCATGGTAAGCCTTACACGGAAATATCTGAGGTTCTGATAAAAATAGCACACCTGCCTGCCGGCAGGCAGGGATTGGCACAGATGAATGTTTTAAAGCTAAAACTACACAGATAATCACAGATTAAAAGTGCAGGCAAAGGTTTATGGTAAAAGATGCGTTGGATAGAATAAAGCGAGCGGAAGAAGAGGCCGCTTCTATTTTGCGGGAGGCCGAGCGCCGGTCGCAAACTACGGTATTAGATGCCAAGCTCATGGCGAAGGAAAAGCTCCGCTGGGCGGAGACGGAGGCGCATGCCGAGGCCGAGAGGATCGTGGCGAAAACGGCATCCGCGGTCAAGTCCGAGCTCGAGAAGATCGCGGGCGATACCCGCAAAGAGAAAGAAGAGATCGTAAAACGCTCAAGCGGAAATATGCCGCGCGCGATAGATTTTATTACAAAGGAATTGTTAAAACTTTATGGCTGTAGCAAGGCTGAATAAATTAAGAATCCTGGTTCATAAATCGCAGACCGAGGAGCTTATCGATAGCCTGCAGGAAGCCGGCGCACTCGAGGTCATCGACCTGAAGAGCCGCCTCGCGGAAGACGAGTATTCCGTATTTTTTAAGGGACTTCCTCCCGATGAGCGCGCCGGGGCTCCGGACGAGGCCTTAGGCGAAATCTTATGGCTCATCGATTTTATGGCGATCGCGGATAAAAAGAAGCGGTACACCTTAAAAAAGGAAGAATTTCAGGAAATAGCAAAGAGTTTTGATTATCAACCTATTTTTAAGATTGCCAAGGAAATGGAATTCGCCCTTAAACAACTTGAAACGCCCAAAAAGGTCCTTTCCGAAGAGGTGTCGAGGTTTCTACCGTGGCGCGATCTTGGCATAGACCTGGAAGAACTTTCGAAAGACGGCTATGTCATAAAAGGACTTGCCTCAATCAAGGAGGAGCCCTTCAGTGCGCTTGATGAGGGGCTTAAGGAGCTCAATCTTGATGTTTATATTGAGTCCGTAAGCCGTTCCGACAACACCGTTTATATTTTCTTCGCATATTTAAAAGAGGATGACGAAAAGGTGGTCCATGTTTTCAAGAAATATGGGCTGGAGCATATATATTTTCCGGAATACAAAGGGAAACCGGACGAACTTCTCGCCCTTGCGGAAGATACATTGGGCACGATAGACATCAAGAAGAAAGGGTTGTACGATACGATTTCGCGCCTTGCCGGCCATAAGAAAGAGGCGATGGTTTTGTTCGATTATCTTTCCAATCTTGCCCGGAAAAACGAGGCCTCGAGAAAGTTTCTCTCAACCGAGGAGGTGTATCTGGTCGAGGGCTGGGTTAAACGTTCTTCGGCGAAGGCCCTGAAGGAAAAGGTGGAGACTAAATTTTCGGAGGCCGCGCTCTCCTTGAGCGAACCGGCACCGGGCGACGATGTCCCCATAATTTTGGAAAATTGGAGGTTCTTCCAGCCCTTCGAACTCATCACAAAAATATACGGAATGCCCGCGTATAACGAAGTGGACCCCACACCGTTTCTCGCGCCGTTCTTTTTCCTGTTTTTCGGTTTTTGCATTACTGACGCGGCTTACGGCGTTATCCTGATACTGTTGTCTTTCTGGGCGCTTAAGAAATTTAGAATGGGATGGATGGGAAACAGGTTTCTCAGACTGCTTCTTTACGGCGGTTTTTCGACTTTAATACTTGGAGCTATGACAGGCGGCTGGTTCGGAAACGCTATCGATATGATCGTGGAAAATAACAGGTCGCTTATATTCTTGAAGCAGGTTAAGGACTCCATTATCCTGCTTGATCCGATGGAAGATCCGATGAAGCTTTTAGTTGTCGCGCTTACACTCGGCTTTGCTCAAATTTGGTTCGGGCATATAGTGGCGATTTACGGGAACGTAAAAAACAAACGGTATCTTGACGCGCTGATGGATCAGGGCTCTATACTTATTTTCCTCTTCGGGTTTACGGGTTTAGTACTGGGGATTTTAGGCGCTATTCCTAAGAGTGTGTCTTCTTTGTTTGTGATTTTTACGGTTGCCGGATCTCTTTTGATTGTCCTGACGGCGGGGAGAAATTATCCCTCGATCGGGTCAAAGATTTTCTACGGGATTTTCACTTTGTACAATGCCTTTTCCGGGTACCTCAGCGATCTGCTTTCCTATTCAAGACTTTGGGCGCTAGGACTTGTGACCGGTGTTATGGCGGCAACGAGCAATATGATGGCTGTGATTATAGGAAATATGGTGCCGTATATAGGGTTCATTGTAACCGTCCTGATTCTTGTAGGAGGGCATCTCCTGACTCTCGCGATGTCTTTGCTGGGGGCTTTCATTCATCCGATAAGGCTGCAGTTTGTCGAGTTCTTTTCCAAATTTTTCAGGGGAGGCGGCAGGAGTTTCGAGCCGCTGAGGTTTGAAAATAAGTATGTAATGATCGAATAAAGACACAACTTAGCGAGCGCCCCGTACCACGGAGGGTACGGGGTTAAGCGAAGCTAAGTTGTGTGTCTGAATTCGACCCTTGACATTTTTCTACGAGAAAAATGTCAAGGGTTTAATTCGCAGACGCCCTTGACGCTTCAGCGTCAAGGGCTATAATTTACGTCGCATACGCGACGTAAATTATCTGCTCATTAAAGGAGGTTTGATATGGAATTTGGTTTAGTGTTCGCGGTTTTGGGAATTATTTCGGTAATGACGATTTCGGGGATTGGTTCGAGTATCGGCGTCGGTTACGCGGGGCAGGCGGCCGCGGGTGTCCTGACCGAAGACCCGGACAAGTTCGGCCTTATGATTCCGCTCGTCGGTTTACCGGGCACTCAGGGTTTTTACGGTTTTCTCATAGGGTTTCTTGCTATGAATAAGTTAAACCTTTTGGGTGGGGCCGTGAAAACACCGTCTCTTTGCCAGGGCCTTCAGATATTGGCTATTTGTTTTGTCGTGAGCTTCGTTGAGATGGTGTCGGCGATATATCAGGGCAAGGTTTCAGTAGCCTCAATAGGCATAGTCGCGAAAAAGAAAGAGGAAGCAGGCAAGGCGCTTGTGCTTCCTGTCTTTGTCGAAATCTACGCGATCTTGGGCCTTGCATCCGGCTTTCTGCTGTTGCAGGGAGTGAAAATCTAAAGGCAGCCTTAAGCTGTAAGCCTTAAGCTATAAGTGAAGAAATCAACTGCTTGCTTATGGCTTACAGCTTACAGCTTATAGCTTACAGCTTGGACAATATGTCACTAGAAAATATCGTAGATAAAATTTTGGAAGACGCCTCGGCAAAGCGCGAAGCGCTTGTAAAAGACGCTTCTTCGCGGGCCGATGAAACGCTGAGATCCGCCCAGAAAGACGCGGCCGGTCTCAGGAAGAAGATTATCGATGAAGCGAATCGCAGGGCCGAGCTTGACATGGAGAGGGCGTACATCGCGAAGAATCTCGATATAAGGAAGGACATATTGAGGAAAAAGCGAGAGTTGATAGACCGGGTGTTCGATGGGGCGCTCGAATCCATTTTCAAGCTAAATGATAATAAGTATCTCGATATCTTAGAGAAAATGATTTTAGCCAATGTGCCCCGTGAAAGCTGCGAGATACAGTTTTCAAAAAACGATTCGGCGAGGATAAAAAGCGATTTTCTGGACAAACTTAACGGTAAAGGTTTTAGGCTGAGGATGGGGCCGTCGTTTGACAGAAAAGATCTGGGGTTTGTCATAAAGATGGACAGGATTATTATGGATTTCACGTTCTCCAAAGGCCTTAAGGCGCTAAAAGACAAGTTCCAGTTCGAGGTGGCTAAGATTCTTTTCGGATAATATGATAATGAAAAAGCCGGGCATTGACGCAAGATACACCTACGCGGTCGCGAGGATAAGAGCGCTCGAGACGAGGCTCCTTACGGACAGCGCTTTTGAGAATATTCTGGAAGAAGATTCATCCGGCGCGCTCAGGGTTTTGGCGGAGTTCAAAGGTTATCCCGGGATGGATGAGTTGTTAAGACAGGGGAAGACACCGGAAGAGGCGCTTTCATCAAGCCTTCTTGAGACGTATAACCTCATCCGCGGCATGGCGGAGGAAGAGGAGCTTATCGATCCTTTTTTCAGGAAGCTCGATCTTTTTGCGAGCTCCCCCGGTGCGTCCGAGGGTGGCGAGGGCACCGATACTATTTGGAATATTTTCAGAAAGGCGTGGCAAGGCAACCTTTTTTTAAACGAATACCTCAGGATCGCGGCGGATCTTGAAAACGCGAAAATTTTCCTCAGGGCAAAGATTCAGCTCCGCGATAAGAAATTCTTAGCCGGCTGTCTAGTCGAAGGCGGTTACGTGAAACCGGCTGAATTTCTGGAGTTGTTCGGCGAATCGATGGATACCGTATCAAGAAGGCTCGGAGGCCCAAGGTATAACGATGTGTTATCGGCCGGAATTACGGCTTACCGCTCGGGCGGAAAGCTCGCGGTGTTAGAACGGGACTGCGATAACTTCCTTATGGGTTATATTAAAAAAGCCAAGTATTTTCACTTCGGCATAGAACCGCTTGTGTCTTACGCGCTGGCCAAGGAGAACGAGGTGAAGAACCTGAGGGTTATCTTTATAGGTATGGAAAATAATTTCAAACCGGAAGAAACCAGGGCTTATTTAAGGAATAGTTATGTCTAAAGCGGCTTTTATATCGGACAAAAATCTTGCGGGGCTTTTCCGGAGTTTTGGGATCAACGCGGTAATCTTTAGGGAGAACGAAAACCCGGCTGGCATTTTAGAGGAGCTTGCGGCAGGAGATTACGGTATAATCTACATACTTGAGCGTTTCGCTCAAGGTTTTATAAGAGAAATTGAGGCCGTGAGAAAGCGGGCCGCTGTTTCGATTGTCATCGTGCCGGATCATCTGTCGGATTTAGGTCTCGGGATGGAGTTGACAAGGCTTGCAACGATCGACGCGATCGGCACCGATGCCGTGTTCGCTAAGGGAGAGAAGCAATGATAGAAGGTAAAATCATAAAGGTTTCGGGTCCGCTTGTTGTCGCCGATAAGATGTCGGGCGCCAAGATGTACGACATAGTAAGGGTCGGTGAGAAAAGGCTCATCGGCGAAATCGTAAGACTGAAGGACGATGAGGCATCAATTCAGGTTTACGAAGAAACCTCAGGCATAGGCCCCGGCGAGAAAGTGGTATCTACAGGCGAGCCTCTTTCGGTTGAACTCGGCCCCGGCCTCATGGGTTCGATTTTCGATGGTATCCAGCGCCCGCTCAGCGTTATCCGTGCGAAAGAGGGGGATTTTATATCCCGCGGCCTCGAGATTAACGCGCTCAATCGGGAAAAATCGTGGCACTTCAAGCCTGTCGCGAAGGTGAACGAAAGGGTGAAGACGGGCGATATCCTCGGCGAGGTAAAAGAGTCCGAGGTGATTACTCACAGGATTATGGTTCCGCCGGGAATAGAGGGACAAGTTACGGAGATTAAAGAAGGGGATTTCAAAATCGAAGACACGGTCTGCAGGATAAACACCGGATCCGGGACTGTTGCGGTTACCATGTTGCAGAAATGGCCGGTGAGGGCACCGAGGCCAGTCGAGGAGAAACTTGAGCCAAGCGTTCCTCTCGTGACCGGACAAAGGGTGATCGATACGCTCTTTCCCGTCGCGAAGGGCGGTACCGCTTGCATCCCGGGCCCGTTCGGCAGCGGCAAGACCGTTACTCAGCACCAGCTTGCCAAGTGGTCCGACGCGGACATAATCGTCTATATCGGCTGCGGCGAGCGCGGCAACGAGATGACAGACGTCTTGCTCGAATTTCCCCAGCTCAAGGACCCGCGGACTAAAAAGTCGCTGATGGAGAGGACAATACTTGTCGCGAACACCTCCAATATGCCGGTCGCGGCGAGAGAAGCAAGCATCTATACCGGTATCACCTTGGCGGAATATTACAGGGATATGGGATACGATGTCGCCGTAATGGCGGATTCCACATCGCGCTGGGCCGAGGCCCTGAGAGAAATATCCGGAAGGCTCGAGGAGATGCCAGGCGAAGAGGGCTATCCGGCCTATCTGGGTTACAGGATCGCCGAGTTTTATGAAAGGGCGGGAAAGGCGGTATGTCTCGCTTCCAATACCAACAGGCAGGCAAGCCTCACTATCGTGGGCGCGGTTTCGCCCCCGGGCGGGGATTTATCGGATACGGTAGTTCAGGCGACCCTGAGGGTCGTCAAGGTGTTCTGGAGCCTGGAAGACAGGCTCGCGAATATGAGGCATTTTCCGGCGATACACTGGCTTACCAGTTATTCGCTTTACGCGGAAAGCCTCGTCAAGTTTTTCGACACAAAGATAGGTCTGGACTTTTCTGCGGTGCGGAACACGGCAATGAGGCTTCTTCAGGAAGAGGCCGACCTTGCGGAGATCGCGAGGCTTGTCGGTATCGAGTCTCTTTCAAACCAGGACAGGTTGATTATGGAGACCGCGAAATCGATCCGCGAGGATTTCCTTCATCAAAATTCGTTCCACGAAGTTGATACCTACTCGTCGCTCGAAAAACAGTATAAAATGTTGCGGAACACCGTCGTCCTCTATGAAGATTCCAAACTCCTGCTCGAAGAGGGAATTGAACTCGGAAAGGTGCTTGGGATTGCGGTCAGGGAGAAAATCGCGAGATCCAAATATATCGAGGAAGGGAAGATAAAGGAATTGGATAAAATTTTAGAAGAGATTAAATCCGAAATTGAGAAACTTGGTATTTCTAACGGAGTAACGAAATGAGCTTCAAAGAATACCTGACGCTTTCCGAAATAAGCGGCCCGCTTATACTTTTGCGTGATGCCGAGGGCGTAACGTATAACGAGCTGTGCGAGATTGAACTTCCAAGCGGCGAGGTACGGCGTGGCAGAGTGCTTGAAGTCTCGAAGGCCGCCTGTCTTGTGCAGGTTTTTGAAGGGACGCGCGGCATCGATATCCCCGCTTCAAAGATAAAATTCTTAGGGCGCGGCATAGAACTCGGCGTCTCGCCCGATATGCTGGGCAGGGTATTTGACGGATTCGGAAAGCCCAAAGACGGCGGCCCGGCGATAATTCCCGAGAAAAAGCTCGACATAAACGGCCAGCCGATCAACCCGTACGCGAGGACGTATCCTTCGGAGTTTATCGAGACCGGTATATCCAGCATCGACGGGATGAACCCGATTGTGAGGGGACAGAAGCTCCCCATCTTTTCCGCGAGCGGGCTGCCCCATTCGAGGCTTGCCGCTCAGGTCGCGCGCCAGGCGGGCCTTCTGGGAAAGGGAGAAAAATTCAGCGTTGTTTTCGGCGCGATGGGCATGACGTTTGAGGAGGCGAACTTTTTCATCGCCGATTTCAGGCGGACGGGTGCGATTGAGCGCGCCGTACTTTTTATAAATTTAGCCGATGATCCGGCCGTAGAGCGCATCGCGACACCGAGAATGGCACTCACATGCGCCGAATATCTGGCGTTTGAGAAAGATATGCATGTCCTTGTCATACTTAGCGATATGACGATATATTGCGAGGCGCTCCGCGAAGTTTCCGCCGCGAGAAAAGAAATTCCAGGCCGCCGCGGCTATCCCGGTTATCTCTATACCGACCTTGCTACTATGTACGAGCGCGCCGGAAGGATCCAGAATAAGAAAGGCTCCATAACGCTTATGCCTGTCCTTACGATGCCGGAGGACGACAAGACTCATCCTGTACCAGACCTTACGGGTTACATAACGGAGGGGCAGGTTATGATGTCGAGAGAGCTCCACAGAAAAGGCATTTATCCGCCGATCGATGTCCTGCCAAGTCTCTCAAGACTCAAGGATAAAGGTATCGGCAAAGGGAAGACCCGCGAGGACCACGCCGATTTATTGAACCAACTCTTCGCCTGTTACGCTAAGGGCAAAGAGGTGAAGGAGCTAGCGATAATCTTGGGCGAGGCCGCACTGAGCGATATGGACAAAGTGTATTTGAAATTTGCCGGCGAGTTTGAAAATAAATTCGTGAAACAGTCGGAATACGAAAAGCGGAAGATAGAAGATACCCTCAATATAGGATGGCAGCTTCTCGCCGCGTTTCCGAAGACAGAGCTCAAGAGAATAAGGCCGGAGTATTTGGAGAGATATTATAAAATGCAAAGCGCAAAGTGAAAAATGCAAAGTTGAAGCTAAAAATTTAAAGTTGAAGGCAAAAGGCGAATTTGGAAATTTTTAATTTTGAGTTTTAGTTTTGCATTTTTCGCTTTGCATTTTAAACTTAGACTTATGATACTAGCCGTAAATCCCACAAGGATGGAATTACTGAAGCTCAAGCGCCGGATTTCTATCGCCCGGCGCGGCCACAAGCTCCTCAAGGATAAACAGGACGAGCTTATGAGGAAGTTTCTCGCGATGATAGATACGGCGAGGTCTTTGAGGTCCGAAGTTGAGGGCGCGCTTAAGGGAATTTTCGAGTGTTTTACCCGTGCGCGGTCTTTAAGCCCCGAAGGTTTTATCGATGTCCAACTGGGTGGCCGGAAGTCCCCGCTTGAGGTCGCGGCGAAAAAAGACCGGTTTCTTAACCTTGAGCTCCTCCGTTTTGAAATTGTCAAGCTGGTGGAGCTTCCTCAGTACGGTTTCTTCGCGACAACGAGCGATCTGGATTTGGCGGTCGTGAATTTTAGAAAGATCCTGCCTAAGATGATCGAGCTTGCGGAAGTTGATATCAGAATAAAACTTCTTGCCGAGGAGATAAAAACGACACGCAGGCGCGTCAACGCGCTTGAATATATATTCATACCGGGCCTCGTTGATACCGTGAAATACATCAATATGAAGCTGACCGAACTCGAGCGTTCGAACTTTGTGAGGCTTATGCGGGTTAAGGAGTTGCTTGAGGCGAGGTAGACATCTTTGCCTTTGACATTTTGATACCGGAAATTGTATACTTCGCGCTAACTTGCTTCCCGGAATGGACTTATGGCGGCGATCTACTCCGTTGAAGGACTTTCGTCTTCAACTTCGTAGCACCAGCCGTCTGGTAATTATACTGTCAAATTGCTGCGTAACCGTGCCGTTAGGCAACGGCGAAACAGAATGGCGGCGTAGCTCAGCTGGTTAGAGCAGCGGAATCATAATCCGCGTGTCCGGGGTTCGAGTCCCTGCGCCGCCAATTTTGATAGGGACACATCCCATTTTGGAAAAATTAGTTAGAAAATGGGATGTGTCCCTGATTTTCTATGCTGAATTTTGAAGAAGTGATAACCAACGCAATAAGAAAGCTCAATCTTCTTGAGAAGGGCGAGTCTTTTCTCGTTGCCGTCTCCGGCGGGCCTGACTCCGTGGCATGCCTTAATCTTTTGGCCGGCCTGAGAGAGGAATGGAAATGGTCTTTCCGCGCCGTTCATCTCAATCACCTTATCCGCGCGAGCGAGGCCGATAAGGACGAGTATTTTGTCGGGGAGATGGCGAAGAGGCTTAACTGGCCCTTCTTTTCAAAACGCGTCGACGTGCAGGCCCTTACGCGCGACGAGGG
>JAQTRP010000101.1 GCA_028711765.1 Candidatus Omnitrophota bacterium
ATCCAGAAAAGCAAAAGCACCCCAAAGCTTAAAGACGCGCTCACCGCCTGATTCTCCGTCAACGAAGAAATAAAAATCCCCAGAGATATAAACGCCATACCGAGGAGCATAAGGCCGATATAGCCCGATAAAAGCACTCCTGCATCGAGGCCCGCTCCCGCCCACAGGCTCAGGGCGACAAAAACCGACGTAAATAAAACCATTAGCAGAAACACAAAACATAACGCGGCAAACTTTCCGAATATAATGCCGCCCTCGGACAAGGGATACGTCAAAATAAGTTCCAGCGTCCCCTGTTTTGCCTCTTCAGAGAAAGCGCGCATCGTAAGTATGGGCGTCATAAAAAGGAGGACAACGCCGGCATTGAGGAAAAGGGTACTCCAGACAAATTCGGTAAAATTTAAAGCCCCTTGAGGTATATCGGGATTTTGCTGCGCCTCGGACGAAAGCAGGGAAAAACACGTTACCGCCGAGAAAAAGAAAAATCCCAGAATAACGAGGAAAACAGCCAGAACGACATACGCAACAGGAGAAGAAAAGAAACCGTAAAGCTCTTTCCTTAAGATAACAGTCCAACCGCGCATTATTCCGCCTCCGTGAATTCTTGAGATGACAAAAGCCGTAAATAAACATCTTCTAAACTTAAACGGCTGCCCCTGAATTCAAGCAGTTTAAGGCCCAGGCGGTATAAGGCCTCCGTTACCCGCGAGCGCCGGTCTTCGCCTTTTTCAAAGCGGACGACAACGTGAAAAGTGCCGTCGGTATTAGGCCGGATATCGTGATTTACGAATCCTCCTATTCCTTTCAGCGCAAAATCGAGCATATCGCGTGAACCCCAGACGGTTAACTCATACTCCTCGTAAGGCTTAAGTCCGCGCGCCAAATCGTGCGTGCCGCCCGAGGCGACGAGCCTGCCGTTATTTATGATAACGATGCGGTCTGAGAGCTGGCTTACCTCGGAAAGAATATGAGTTGATACAATAACCGTCTGCTTGCCCTTCAGGCCCTTGATCAGGTGCCTGATTTCTATTATCTGCTGGGGATCGAGACCGCTCGTCGGCTCATCAAGAATGACCACATCCGGCCCGCCCAGCAGCGCCTGAGCCAATCCAACTCTTTGCCGGTACCCTTTCGAAAGCTTGCCGATCCGCCGGCCGCTTACTTCATTAAGATTGCAACGCTCAAGGACGCTTTCGATTTCTTCCTTTCTTTTTGAACGCGGAATACCTTTCGCGCCCGCGACAAAGCGAAGGAAAGAAAGGGGCGTCATAAACGGGTAAAGAGGATTGCCCTCCGAGAGATAACCGGTGCGGCCCTTTGCCGAAAGAGGATCTTTTTCGATATCGGCGCCGTTTATAAAAACCCGCCCACCCGAAGGCGTAAGAAAACCGGTCAGTATCCGCATCGTAGTGGTCTTGCCCGCGCCGTTGGGACCGAGAAACCCCAGAACCTCTCCCTTGGCGGCCTCGAAAGAGATATCGCTAATGGCACAGATGCTGCCGAATGTTTTGGATATATGCTCGACTTTTATCATGTTAAATATGAGCAGCAAACGGGTAAATCAAAGATTAAAGCGCAAAATGCAAAACCAAAACTTAAAATTCAAAATTAATGCATCTTAAACTTTTGCATTTTAATTTTGCACTTTGATCTCTAAGCTTTGAATTTTCTCTCGCTACTCTCTACCCGCTACTTTTCCACATCAGCCTTTTATACAAATCAATGGCCTTAAGCGGGCGACCTTGATGTTGATGCCTGCTTCGTGGACAATGTTCACAATACGGTCAATATCCTTATAAGCGCCGGGCGCCTCTTCGACGAGGCCCCCGAAACTCGCGCCGCGGACAAGTATTCCCTCTTGTTTCATCTGGTCGATTATTTCCTTAGCCTGCCACCGGCGCTTTGCCTCGTGGCGCGAAAGCCTGCGTCCCGCGCCGTGGACCGTGCTGCTGAACGTCTCTTCCATCCCTTTCTCTGTCCCGCGGAGAACATACGATGCCGTTCCCATAGTGCCGCCCACCAAAACCGGCTGGCCGGCGGGCCTGTATTTCTCGGGTAACTCACGATGGCCGGGACCGAAAGCCCGCGTGGCACCTTTTCTGTGTACAAGTAACCGCGTTTGACGGCCGTCGACAACGTGATTTTCTATCTTCGCGTTATTATGCCCGACATCGTAGAAGGTCTTTATAGTTTCGCCGGCGATCCCGAATACTTTTTCGAATACGCCGCGTGTGAGATGGCCAAGCACATGGCGGTTCGCGAAGGCGCAATTGACGCCGCAGGCGATCGCGGAGATATACTGTTTCGCCTCGGGACTACTAAGAGGAGCGCAAACAAGTTCTTGATCCGGCAGCTCGATGCCATATTTCCGCGTTGCCTGGGCGAGAACCTTAAGGTAATCCGTCCCGATCTGGTGGCCCAGTGCGCGCGAGCCGCAATGAATCGCCACCATAACCTGCCCTTCTCTCAGGCCAAAATGAGTCGCCGCGTCCCTGTCGTATAATTCCTCAACGTATTGGACCTCAAGGTAATGATTGCCGGAACCGAGAGTGCCCACCTGTTTAAACTGTCTCTCCTTAGCCCTGTCGCTTACGGCCGCGGGATCGGCGCCCTCAAGGCAGCCGCGCTCCTCGGTATACTCCAAATCATCTTTATTTCCATAACCTAACTTGACCGCGTAGGCCGCGCCCTGAACCAACACCTTGTCGATTTCCTCGCGCGAAAGCCTCAGGTGGCCCGGCACTCCGAGGCCGGCGGGTATATTCGAGGCGAGCTGGTTCGCCAACGTTTCCTTCTTCGCCTCGACCTCCTCGCGCGAAAGCTGAGTCCTGAGCATGCGGACGCCGCAGTTGCAGTCAAATCCCACCCCGGCAACGCTCACAACCCCGTTTTCAAAATCAAAGGCACCTACACCCCCAATCGGGAAACCGTAGCCGGGATGGATATCGGCCATCGCAATCGCCGCGCGCTGAATTCCGGGGAGCATGGCCACATTGATAAGTTGGAGAAGCGCGTTCCACTGTTTCTCTTTGCTGATATCGATCTCCAGGTCCTTTATGGTCTCGGAATCGGCGTAAATCACAGCAGGCACACGCATCTTGCCGTGCTTCGGCACCTCGTACATATAATTCGATATTTTTTTTAGCTCGATTTTATCCATTTAGTTTCACTCGCTAACCGGCTCACCGGCTAACCCGCTAACCGTTTGCTCTGAGATTACTTCTCCGCCACAAATCTCGGCAGCCTCGCAATGACCGCTGCGCAGCCATCTGTGATCATCTGTGTGGTTGGGGTACCAAGCACCCATCTGCGTTCATCTGTGCATCAAAGGTCCAACAAGCACTGCGCCACATAGCCACTTGCGGTCTTTTCAAATTTGAGGCCGGAATATGTCGCCGCCTTTACTTCGGTTTTAGCTTTATGTCTCTTTGCGTCTATCCTCTCGCCGCACAGAATGCCCTTTAAGTTTGAATGACCTGAGGAAATATCGACTGATTCGACACGGCAGGAGCGAAAAAACATATCCTTCAAACCCATAAGGGAAATTATTTCGTTAAGAAACTCGACGAACAAATGCTCGGGCGTATCGGCTTCGACCGAAATCTTCACGGTATCTTTTTTCCCGACTTCTTTTATCTCGCAGACTAAAGAAAAAAGTCCGCGCGCCGCTTCCTCAAAAAGTTCGGGGAGTTTTTCTGCTTCTACGCAAAGGCCTACATCTGCTTCGTGTTCGAGGTATTTGAAAGACATAATTGCCCATAAAGTAGCGAGAAAATCAAATATTAAAGCGAAAAATGCAAAGTTGAAATTTAAAATTCAAAACCAAAGCGTACGGTCTAAAATACAAAATCGTATGTTCTATTTTTGACTTTTAAGCTGTGATTTTACGCTTTGCGCTTTAAGCTTTTAGCTACTCGCTACTCTCGCAAAACGCCGCTTGCCGCACTGAATGAGGCGGGGTTTATCCAAACGCAACCGTTCGTTGACGTTATCTATCTTGATCTCATCAACCTTAACGCCGCCCTGAGCGATGAGGCGCTTCGCCTCGCCCTTACTAGCAACAAGATTAGCCTCGAGGAGGAGTTTTACAAGGTCAATTGAGCCTTCCTCGAGTTTCTCAGGCCGGATAAAAACCGTGGGGATAGAATCAGGCAGGCCCTTCTCCCTGAAAATTGTATCAAACTCCTTATTCGCCCTTTCCGCTTCTTTGGAGCCGTGGTAGGACTCGACAATCTCGCGGGCGAGCCGGGCCTTGAGGTCTCTCGGATGAATCGCGCCGTCCTTGAGTTTCCCCTCGAGCTCGCTAACTTCATCGTCCTTCTTATCCGTGAGATAACGGAAATAACGGATCATAAGATTATCCGGGAGGGACATAAGTTTTCCAAACATCTCGGTCGAGCTGTCATTGACTCCGATATAGTTGCCGTAACTTTTCGACATTTTCTGGACGCCGTCGGTTCCCTCGAGTAGCGGCAGGGTCATGACAATCTGCGGCGGCTGGCCGCAATCGCGCTGGAGCTCGCGGCCGACTAAGAGGTTGAACTTCTGATCCGTCCCCCCGAGCTCCACGTCGCTCTTAAGGACGACGGAATCATAACCCTGAAGGAGAGGATACATAAATTCAAGCATCGTAATCGGTTTTTCTTCTTCGTAGCGCTTCTTGAAATCATCCCGTTCAAGAAGCCGCGCGACTGTATAGCGCGACATAAGATCGAGAAAATCCCTCGGCTTGAGACGATCCAGCCACTCGGAGTTGCAACGGACCTCCGTCCGTTTGTGATCCAAAATCTTGAAGACCTGTTTCTGGTAAGTCTTCGCGTTTTCCTTGACCTCCGCCTCGGTAAGCATCTTACGGGTATCGGACCTCTGGGACGGATCGCCGATACGGGCGGTAAAATCACCGATTAAGAAAATTACGGTGTGGCCCAAGTCCTGAAGTTTCTTCAATTTGCGCAGAGGGACGGTATGTCCGAGGTGGATATCGGGGCACGAAGGATCGGCGCCGTATTTTATGCGAAGGGGGCGATTTTCCTTACGGGCAAGCTCAAGGCGAGCGAGCAATTCTCCGTCGGAAATAAGATCGACGGTACCGCTCTTAAATATTGCTAATTCTTCAGTTATGGAAATTTTAGCCATGCTTTGGCTCCGATTATTACCTCCATTTTACCCATTAAATACAATAAGTCAATCAAAGCCCGTATAGGGTAAAACAAAAAGCGCAAGGCTAAATTGCCTTGCGCTTTTTTATCTTTCACCATTCACTAGCGACTATTCCCTAACGACTAGATTATTCTCCCTCATCCTCATCGGAAGTCTCAGGCTGGATCGCCGGCGGTGTATCGCCGGAGGGCTCACTCGCTTGAGGTTCTACCTGGACTTCGGAAGTACTTTCTCTCACCGGTTGTTCCACATCCTTGATACTCAGCGCGATCTTGCGCGTCGCGTCATCCACAGAGAGAATCCGCACCATTATCGGATCGCCGACTTTGAAAAACTGCACCAGGTTCTTTGCCTGGTCAGGCAGGATCTCCGAGACGTGAACAAGTCCCTCGAGTCCATCTCCGATTTCCACGAAGAGACCGAAGTTTACAATCTTCGTGACTTTGCCGCTCAAGTCCATGCCGACGAGGAGTTTTTCAGTCAGACGTTTCCACGGATCTTCCTCAAGCTGCTTGAGGCCCAAAGAAATCTTCTTATTCGCGGCGTCGACCGAGAGAATCTTAACCTCGACTTTTTGCCCCTTCTTGAGGATCTCGGCGGGATTGGCAACCTTTTTCGTCCACGACATGTCCGAAACGTGGATGAGGCCGCCGATACCGGGCTCAAGCTCGACGAACGCGCCGTAATCCGTGAGGTTTTTCACCTTGCCCTCGATCTTGGAACCTACCTCATATTTCTCCTCGGCAAGGAGCCAAGGATTGACCTCGACCTGCTTTATGCCGAGGGCGATCTTGCGGTTCGCCTTATCGATACTGAGGACAATCGCCTCGACCACATCGCCTATGGCGACTACCTCCGACGGATGATTAACGCGCTTCGTCCACGAAAATTCGCTTATGTGAACTAAGCCCTCGATACCTTTCTCAAGCTCGACGAAGGCGCCATACGGCAGGATATTGACGACGCGCCCTTTTACCTTGGAGTTGACGGGGTATTTCTTGTCCGCTTCCTCCCACGGATCTTGCATCTTCTGCTTGAGCCCCAGAGAAACACGCGAATGTTCCTTGTCGACGCTGATTATTACAACCTCGACCTCGTCCCCTATGGCAAGCATCTCCGAAGGATGAGAAATCCTGCCCCAGCGCATGTCCGTAATATGAAGCAGGCCGTCCATGCCGCCCAAATCTATAAAGGCGCCGAAGTCGGTGATATTCTTTACCATCCCTTTAACGAGCTGGCCGACCGCTATCGTCTCCATCATCTTGGCGCGCGCCGTTTCCTTCTCCTTCTCCAGGTAGTCTTTGCGTGATAAGACGATGTTGCGCCGCTTCGGGTTCACCTTAACGATCTTAAACTTGGAAACTACGCCAAGGAATTGATCCAAATTGCGCGTCGGCTT
The DNA here is from genome assembly GCA_028711765.1 of Candidatus Omnitrophota bacterium. GTDB lineage: Bacteria > Omnitrophota > Omnitrophia > Omnitrophales > JAQTRP01 > JAQTRP01. Next base: position 6,560 of record JAQTRP010000101.1, read on the forward strand.
GATATCCACGAGCGACGCCGGCAGGAACGCCTCCATGCCGATATCGACCATAAACCCGCCGCGCACCTTTTTGAAGATCTTGCCCTCTATAACTCCGTCTTTCTCCGCGAAGGCGACGATATCGTTCCACGACCTCATGCGGTCCGCCTTGCGCTTCGAGAGGATCACCATACCGTTGTCGTCTTCGATAGCCTCGAAAAGGACCTCTATCTCATCGCCGACCTTGAGTGAAGACGGATCGGAAAACTCATCGAGCTTCAACAGCCCTTCCGATTTGTAGCCGATATCGACCAGCACCTCTTTGGTGCGAATGGCTACGATCTTGCCCTTTACAACCTCTCCCTCGGTGAAGCTCTTTACCGTCTCCTCATAAAGCCGCGCGAGCTCATCCGCTGGGCCTTTGCCCAATCCCTCCTTTGCCCGACCTGATGTAAACTTCGATTCTTTAACTGCCATTAAATATAACACTCTCCTTTC